>NZ_JBKHAQ010000080.1:0-13236 GCF_046542825.1 Rhodosalinus sp.
CCGCAACGTGGAATGGCTGACCGCCGACACGATCAGCTCGATCAACTTCACGCCGATCCATGCGCTCGACGGCACCATCACGCCGCAGGGCTGCGCCTTCGAACGGCACCACTCGGGTGCCATCGAGATGCGCAAGGAGGACTACCGGCTGATGATCAACGGGCTGGTCGATCAGCCACTGGTCTTTTCCTACGCCGATCTCGAACGCTTCCCGCGCGAACAGCACGTCTATTTCTGCGAATGCGCGGCCAACACCGGCATGGAATGGGCCGGCGCGCAACTCAACGGCGCGCAGTTCACCCACGGCATGATCCACAACATGGAATACACCGGCGTGCCGCTGCGCACCCTGCTGCAGGAGGCGGGACTCGACGCCGCGGGCGACCTGGAGGACAAGTGGATCTACGTCGAGGGGCACGATGCTTCCTCCAACGGCCGCTCGATCCCGATGGCCAAGGCGATGGACGACTGCCTCGTGGCCTTCAAGGCCAACGGCGAGGCGCTGCGCAAGGAGCACGGCTATCCCGTGCGCCTCGTGGTGCCGGGCTGGGAAGGCAACTTGTGGGTGAAGTGGCTGCGCCGGGTCGAGGTGACGGACGGCCCCGTCGAGAGCCGCGAGGAGACCTCGAAATACACCGACACGCTGGCCGACGGCACCAGCCGCAAGTGGACCTGGGTGATGGACGCGAAATCCGTCATCACCTCGCCCTCGCCGCAGTCGCCCATCACCCACGGACACGGGCCGCTGGTTATCACCGGCCTCGCCTGGTCCGGGCAAGGCGCGATCACCCGCGTCGATGTCTCGAAGGACGGCGGCAAGACCTGGGAGACCGCGCGCCTTGCTAGGCCGGGCGAGAAGATGGCGCTCACGCGCTTCTACCTCGACACCACCTGGAACGGCGAGGAGATGCTGCTGCAGGCCCGCGCGATGGACGAGACAGGCTATGTCCAGCCGACCAAGGACCAGCTGCGCGAGATCCGCGGCGACAACTCGATCTATCACAACAACAGCATCCAGACCTGGCACGTGACGCCGGACGGGGAGGCCGAAAATGTCGAAGTCTCTTAACCTCTACGGCGGCTCGGCGCTCGGACTCGTCGTGGTCCTGACGGCCGCCTACAACTTTGCCGACCGGAACGTGGCAGGCTTTCCAGAGCGCGCACCGGTCTGGGGCGGCGACCCGGCGATGTTCGAGGCCCGCGCGCCCGAGCCTTCGAACGGTGGCCTGATCGCCGCGGCCAATGCGGACGCGGAAGGCGCCGGCATGAACTTCGGACTGGGCCGGCCTGCCCTGCCCGAGGAAATCTCCGCCTGGGACGTGGACATCATGCCCGATGGCGAGGGTCTGCCCGAAGGCTCGGGCACGGTGCTCGACGGCGAGACGCTGTTCTCGCAGAACTGCGCCGTCTGCCACGGCGAATTCGCCGAGGGCGTGGGCAACTGGCCCGAACTCGCCGGCGGCGACGGCTCGCTCGCCGACGAGGATCCGCTCAAGACGGTGGGCAGCTACTGGCCCTATCTCTCGACGGTCTGGGACTATGTCCATCGCTCGATGCCCTATGGCGCGGCGCAGACGCTGTCGGACGACGAGGTCTATGCGATAACGGCCTACATCCTCTATTCCAACTTCCTGGTGGAAGACGACTTCGTGCTGTCGAACGACAACTTTCTCGAGGTCGAACTGCCCAATGCCGACGGCTTCATCGTCGACGACCGGCCCGAGACGGAATACCCGGTCTGGCGCACCGAACCCTGCATGGAAGACTGCAAGGACGAGGTCGAGATCACGATGCGCGCCACCGTCCTCGACGTGACGCCCGAGGACGAGGCCGCCCGCCAGGCGCGCGAGGAAATGGCCGAGCAAGCCGAGCCGACGCAGACCGCCGGGGCCGAAACCGTCACCGAGGCTTCGGCCCCGGCGGACGAAAGCATGGCGATCGACACCGCGCTTGCGGAGGAGGGCGAGGGCGTCTTCCGCCAGTGCAGGGCCTGCCACATGGTCGGCGATGGCGCGCAGAACCGCGTCGGCCCGCATCTCAACGCGGTCTTCGGGCGGCCGCTTGGCGGAATCGACGGGTTCCGCTATTCTGCGACCATGGAGGAGATGGGCGAGGAGGGCATCGTCTGGACCGACGAGACGATGACCGAGTTCTTCCTCAAACCGCGCGACTACGTTCCGGGCACCAAGATGTCCTTCAACGGGCTGCGCAGCGACGAGGATGCAACCGCGGTGATCGAGTATCTCAAGGCCTTCCAGGAGAACTAGATGGCGCCACGCCCCGCGGGTCGCATCGCTGCCGTCCTGACCGCCGCTTTGCTCGGCGGCGCGGCACTTGCCGATCGGGCGGCAGAGCCCTTCGGCGATGCGACGCGGGGCGCGGACCTCTACAGCCAGTGCACAGGCTGTCACCAGGTGGGCGCCGGGGCCGAGAACGCGATCGGCCCGCATCTCAACGACCTCTTCGGGCGCCGCGCCGCGGCGCTCGACGGCTTTCGCTACTCCGACGGCCTGCAGCGGATGGGTGCCGACGGTCTGATCTGGACGCGCGAGACCCTCGACGCCTACATCGAGAACCCGCGCGCGCTGGTCTCGCGCACGCGCATGGCCTACCGCGGGATGGAGGACGCCGGGGACCGCGCCGATCTCCTGGCCTATCTGCGCGACTTCTCCGCAAGCCCCGCCGACATCCCCGAGGCGGAGCCCACCGCCATCGCGCGCGAGGTGGACCTGCCGCCGGAGGTGCTGGCCATTTCGGGCGACGCGGCCTACGGCGAATACCTCTCGGCCGAATGCACCACCTGCCACCGGCGCGACGGCGCGAGCGACGGCATCCCCTCGATCACCAACTGGCCCGAGGACTACTTCGTCATCGCCATGCACGCCTACAAGCAGAAGATCCGGCCCCACCCGGTGATGCAGATGATGGCCGCGCGCCTCTCGGACGAGGAGATCGCGGCGCTCGCCGCCTATTTCGGCCAGATCGACTGAGCGGTCCGGCGCGCGGGAACAGCATACTTTTTTCCCGCACGAGTGCCGGATGCCGGCCTCCCGGACGCAGCCTTTCCGGAACGGGCCGTCGGCAGGACACCGGCCCGGCGGAACGGCCCGCCTCATCGGCCGCCGCCCATCTCCCGTGCCCCTTGTTTCCGCCCCGCGGAGCGGAGAAACACTGGACCCGCAGCGCGTCACAAGACACCATGACGGCGGAGGAAGGAAATCGCGACGGGGACACGCCCCGCGCACATCCCGGGAGGAGACGAAGAATGCCACTCAACAGACGCGCCTTCATCGGCACATCTGCCGCCGCCGCAGCCACGCTCACGGCACCCATGCTCCGCGCCCAGGGCCGCCCCCGCGTGGTCGTCGTGGGCGGCGGCTGCGGCGGCGCCACGGCCGCGCGCTACATCGCCAAGGACAGCGAGGGGGCCATCGACGTCACGCTGATCGAGCCCACGCGCACCTATTACACCTGCTTCTTCTCGAACCTCTACATCGGCGGCTTCCAGGAAATGGACGACCTGGGCCACGGCTACGGCACGCTGGCCTCCGGCTACGGCATCAACGTGGTGCACGACTGGGTCACGGGCATCGACCGCGACGCGAAGACCGTCACGCTGGCAAGCGGCGGATCGCTGCCCTACGACCGGCTGGTCGTGAGCCCCGGCATCGACTTCGTCGAGGGTTCGGTCCCCGGCTGGAGCATCGCCAATCAGGACGAGATGCCGCACGCCTACAAGGGCGGCACCCAGGCCGAGCTGCTCAAGGCGCAAATCATGGCCATGCCCGAGGGCGGCCGCTACGCCATGGTCGCGCCGCCCAACCCCTACCGTTGCCCGCCGGGCCCCTACGAGCGGATCTCGATGGTGGCGCATGCGCTCACGCAGGTGAACCCCACCGCCAAGATCCTGATCGTCGATCCGAAAGCGAACTACTCCAAGCAGGCCCTCTTCGAGGAAGGCTGGCAGAAGCACTATTCCGGCATGATCGAGCGCATCGGCCCCGACTTCGGCGGCGACAGGGTCGAGGTCGACCCGGACGCGATGACCGTCACCATCGACGGCGTCGTCGAAGAGGTCGATGTCTGCAACGTGATCCCGGCGCAGAAGGCCGGCCGCATCGCGCACGAGGCCGGGCTGACCGAGGGCAACTGGGCCCCCGTCGAGCCCGAAAGCATGCGCTCGAGGATGGACCCGAACGTCTGGATGCTGGGCGACGCGACGAACCAGGGCGACATGCCGAAGTCGGGCTACTCCGCCAACAGCCAGGCCAAGGTCGCCGCGATGGCGATCCGCGGCGAACTCACCGACAGCCGCGTCTTCCCGGCGCGCTATTCCAACACCTGCTGGTCGCTGATTGCCACCGAGGACGGCGTGAAGGTCGGCGCCTCCTACGAGCCCACCGAGGAAAAGATCGCCTCGGTCTCCTCCTTCATCAGCCAGACCGGCGAGGACGCCGCCCTGCGCCGCCAGACCTACGAGGAAAGCCTCGGCTGGTATTCCGGCATCACCAGCGACATGTTCGGCTGACGCGAGACCAGAGGTCGGGCATTCCGCTCGAGCGCCCGGCCAGAGGCTCCGGGGGCGAGGCCGCGCTCGACAGTCTGCGCGCGTCGTGCCCCGTCCCTTCCTCTTGCCCGAAATACCCTCGGGGGGTGAGGCGGCAACGCCGCCGAGGGGGGCAGACAGCCCCCCTTCTTGCGGCGACGGGCGCCCTAGCCCGCCTCGGCCAGCCGCGCAACGTAGCGTGCCAGCGTGTCGACCTCCAGGTTCACGGCATCGCCCACCGCGACACGTCCCCAGGTGGTCACCTCCTTTGTGTGCGGGATCAGGTTCACGCCGAAGTCGCGTCCCGCGACCTCGTTGACCGTGAGCGAGGTGCCGTTCAGCGCGACCGAGCCCTTGGGCGCGATGAACTTCGCCAGCGCCTCCGGCGCGCGGAAGGTGATCCGCGTGCTGTCGCCCTCGTCCGAGAGCGCCACAACCTCGGCCACGCCGTCGACGTGCCCCGAGACGATGTGCCCGCCCAGCTCGTCGCCCACCCTGAGCGCGCGCTCGAGGTTGACCGGGCGCCCCGGCGCCCAGCCGCCGAGGTTGGTCTTCGCGAGCGTCTCGGCGGAATAGTCGACCTCGAACCAGTCCTCGCCCAGGGCCACAACGGTCAGGCAGACGCCGTCGCAGGCGATCGAGGCGCCGATCTCTATACCGCCGGTGTCGTGGGCCGTTCGGATGCGCGCGCGGGTGTCGCCACGCTGCTCGACGCCCAGGATCTCGCCCACGTCGCTCACGATGCCGGTAAACATGCCTGTTCCCTTTGCTTTCCCTGGCTCCGCCGCCCACGCGGCACGGGAGTTCCCGCGGGGAGCCACATTTTCGGCCTAGTCATATCGCAGCCTTCCCGGCAATTGTAAGGGCGATGCACAAGATGACCACCGCACCGGGCAAGGGCCGGGTCTTTCTGTTCCTGCAGGGGCCGCACGGGCCGTTCTTCGACGCGCTGGGCGGCATGCTGCGGCGCGCGGGCGCGCAGGTCTGGCGCGTGGGCTTCAACGCAGGCGACGCGGCCTTCTGGTCGGACGGCGCGGGCTACCTGCCCTTTCGCGGCACGGCAGATGACTGGCCTGCACATCTGGCGGCCCTGCTCGACGCGAAGCGCGTCACCGACATCGTGCTCTACGGCGACACCCGGCCCGTTCACGCCGCAGCCGTCGCCGCCGCAAGGGCGCGCGGCCTCACCGTGCACGTCTTCGAAGAGGGATACCTGCGGCCCTGGTGGGTGACCTACGAGCGCGGCGGCTCGAACGGCAATTCGCGCCTGATGCAGATGAGCGTTTCCGAGATGGAAGCGGCGCTGGCGCTCTCCGATCCGGATGCGCCGCTGCCGCCCGCGCACTGGGGCGACACGCGCCAGCATGTCTTCTACGGCGCGCTCTACCATTTCTTCGTGCTGTTCCGGAACGGGGCCTATCGCGGCTTTCGCCCGCACCGCGCCCTTGACGTGGGACAGGAATTCCGCCTCTACCTGAAACGGTTGCTGACCATGCCGGTGCTGCGCGCCGAGCGGGCGTTGGCCACATGGCGCGTGCGCAACGGCGGCTTTCCCTACCACCTCGTGCTTCTGCAGCTCGAACACGACAGCGCGTTCCAGCGCCATTCGCCCTTCGCCTCGATGGCAGAGTTCCTCGAACTCACGCTGTCGTCCTTCGCGCGGGGTGCCCCGCCGCATCACCACCTCGTGGTCAAGGATCATCCGCTCGAGGACGGGCGCGTGCCGGTGCGCAGGCTCATGCGCCGCATCGCGCGTGATCACGGCATCCTGGACCGCGTGCACTATGTCCGCGGCGGCAAGCTGGCGCAGCTTCTGTCCGAGGCGCGCAGCGCCGTCACCGTCAACTCCACCGCCGGCCAGCAGGTCCTCTGGCGCGGCATCCCTCTGCGCTGCTTCGGGCGCGCGGTCTATGCCAAGCCCGAATTCGTCTCGGACCAGCCGCTGCCCGAATTCTTCCGCCAGGCCCGCCGCCCCGATCTGCGCGCCTACCGCGAGTTCCGCCGCTACCTGCTGGAGACGAGCCAGGTGCCGGGGGGCTTCTACTCCGCCCGCGGCCGCCGGCAACTGCTGCGGCAGGTGGCCGACATGATGCTCTCGCCCCAGGATCCCTACGACGCGCTGAAAGCCGGGACCGCGGCGCCACGGCAACAGTTGCGGGCCGTCACCTGACGGCCGATTCGCCCCACGCTGGCGCCGCCTCCGGTTTTCCGCTAGCCTGCCCGAAAAAATACCGAGGCAGGACAAGAACAAGGTCGAGGGAGACCGAGCAGTGACATCCCATTATCGCTGGGCGCGCCCCGTCGCCCTGCTTCTGATCGTGACCATCGTCGCGGGCTGCGGCCTGCCGCGCAGCGGCCCGAACAAGCGCGAGATCTTCGCAGGGTCGGTCCTGGAGCAAGGCGACGCGTTCATCCTTACCGTCAACGACCGCGTCACGCGGGCCACCTCCGTGACCCCGTCGCTGGGGTTCTCCGAAGGCTTCAAGGATGCAGGTCTTCTGGGCTCCGACACCATTCGTCCCGGCGACACGCTGGGCCTGACGATCTGGGAGAATGTGGAGGACGGGCTGCTGGCGGACGAGGCCACGAACTCGACGCTTCTCGAAGAGGTGCAGGTCGACGGCTCGGGCTTCATCTTCGTGCCCTATGCCGGCCGCATCCGCGCCGCCGGCAACACGCCCGAGGCCGTGCGCCGCATCGTCACGGAGCGGCTGGCCGAACAGACCCCCGATCCGCAGGTCGAGGTTCGCCGTCTTGCCGGCGATGGCGCGACGGTCTCGATTGCGGGAACGACCGGCGCGCCCGGCGTATACCCGATCGAACGGCCCACGCGCACGCTGTCGTCGATGCTGGCAAGCGCCGGCGGCGTGGCCATCCCCCCAGAGGTGGCACAGGTCACGGTGGTGCGCGGCGAGCATCGCGAGACGGTATGGTTCCAGGACCTCTACGAAAACCCGCGCTTCGACATCGCGCTCCGCGACGGCGACCGCATCCTGATCGAGGAGGATTCGCGCGCCTTCACGGTGTTGGGCGCCACCGGCACGCAGGCCCGCGTCCCCTTCGAGACGCACACGCTCTCGGCCGTAGAGGCGATCGCCCAGGTGGGCGGGCTGGTGACCTCGGCCGCCGACCCGACGGGCGTCTTCGTCTTCCGCAACGAGCCCGAGGAAATCGCGAACCAGGTGCTGGGCCGCGACGATCTGATCGGCACGCAGCGGATGGTCTATGTGCTCGACCTGACCCAGCCCAACGGCATGTTCCTCGCCCGCGATTTCCTGATCCGGGACGGCGACACGCTCTATGTGACAGAGGCGCCCTTCACCCAGTGGAACAAGGTGATCTCGGCCGTGACCGGCACGCTTGGCACGGTGGCGACTTTCGACACCGCCGCAGGCGCTCTCGACGGAACGGAGTGACGGCCGACACACCAGGGCAGCACGACGCTGGCGCCGGGGAGGCAGCTTCCCGGCGTCTTTGCGTCTTCAACGGCGGTTTCCTGACGCAACGGCGGCTCAGGCGCATCCTTGCGCTGGCCGGCTACCAAGTGAGCATCGGCTCGCCGCGGGACGGCGATCTGGTCGGCGTCTGGGGGCAGAGCCCGACCGCCTGGCGCGGCGAGCGGGCGGCGGCGCGTGCAGGCGTGCCGCTGCTCCGGATCGAGGATGCCTTCCTGCGGTCGCTCTTTCCCGGCCGCGCCCGCGGCGAGCCCCCGCTGGGCCTGCTGCTCGACCGCCGCGGCGTGCATTTCGACGGGCGTGCACCTTCGGACCTCGAGCATCTGCTTGCCACCCATCCGCTGGACGACACCGCGCTTCTGGACCGTGCGCGCGAGGGTATCGCACGGATGCGCGCGGCGCATCTGACCAAATATGCCGCTGTCGATCCCGACCTGCCGCCGCCCGATCCGGGCTATGTGCTTGTCATCGACCAGACGCGCGGCGATGCCTCTGTGCGGGCCAGCGGTGCGGGGCGCGCGCGCTTTCGCGAGATGCTGGCGATGGCGCAGGCCGAGCATCCAGGCGCGCGTGTGCTGATCCGCACCCACCCCGAGACGACGGGCGGCCACCGTCCCGGCCACTACGGGCCGGAAGACGTGAGCGCGCGGGTGGCGCTGATTGCGGGGAACCACTCGCCCTGGCGCCTGCTGGAGGGCGCGGTGGATGTCTATACCGTCTCGTCGCAGATGGGATTCGAGGCGATCCTTGCGGGCCATCGCCCCCGCGTCTTCGGCCAGCCCTTCTACGCCGGATGGGGCCTCACGCGCGACGAGGAGGCGCCGCCGCGCCGGACCCGCCGACTCACCCGCGCCCAGCTCTTCGCGGCGGCGATGATCCTCTACCCGGTCTGGTACGATCCCTATCGCGACCGGCCGGGCCGGTTCGAGGACGCGCTTGCCGCGCTGGAGGCCGAAGCCCGCGCCTGGCGCGAGGATCGGAATGGCTGGGTCGCCTCCGGCATGCGGTTGTGGAAGCGCGCGCCGTTGCAGAAGATCTTCGGCCGCGAGCGCCGGGTCCTCTTTGCCGACCCGCCCGCGCATGCCGCCGAACGCGCCGGGCGCGACGGGCGCCGCCTGATGGTCTGGGCCTCCGCCGCCGCGGCCTTGCCCGAGGGCGCCGTGCGCGTCGAGGACGGGCTGCTGCGTTCGCGCGGGCTGGGGGCCGATCTGATCCCGCCGCTGAGCCTGGTGCTCGACGACCTCGGCATCTATTACGACCCGTCGCGCGCAAGCCGGCTGGAGCGGCTGATCGCAGACGCTGGCGATATGCGGCCCGGAGAGCGCGCGCGCGCAGAGGCGCTGGCGCGCTTTCTCGTGCAGCGGGGCGTCACGAAATACAATCTGGCGGGCGCGCTGCCGGAGCTTCCCGCGGGGCGGCGCATCCTCGTGCCCGGACAGGTGGAAGACGATGCCTCGATCCGACTTGGCGCGGGCGAGGTGCGCACGAACCTCGCCCTGCTGGAAGCCGCGCGCGCGGCCAACCCGGAGGCCGCGATCCTTTACAAGCCGCACCCGGACGTGGAGGCGGGGCTGCGCCCCGGCGCGGTGTCTGCGGAGGCGCTCGCCGGGCTGGCCGACGCCGTGCTGGAGCACACCGATCCCGCCGCCCTTCTCGCGCAGGTGGACGAAGTCTGGACCATGACCTCGGCGCTGGGGTTCGAGGCGCTGCTGCGCGGGGTCGCCGTCACCACGCTGGGCGCGCCCTTCTACGCCGGCTGGGGCCTGACGCGCGACCTTGGGCCAGTGCCGCCGCGGCGCCGCGCGAAGGTCGACCTGGCGGGGCTCGTCCATGCCGCGCTGATCGCCTATCCGCGCTACCACGACCCCGTCACGGGCCGCCCCTGCCAGCCCGAGGTCGCGGCAGAGCGGCTGGCCACGGGTGCCCTGCCCCGGCCCGGACCGGCAAACCGGGTCCTCGCCAAGCTGCAGGGCATCTTCGCGAGCCGGGCGCACATCTGGCGATGAAGGGTCGCCCTAGGTCCGGCGCCAGCGGTGCAGCACGTCGCCGCCAAGGGGGCGCGCCTCGATCAGCCGATAGCGCGGCGCGGCGGCCAGCCGCTCTATCCCCAACGCACCGAGGGAGGGGCGCCCCTCGGCCCCAAGCGCCAGCCCCGCGCTCATCACGACCAGTTCGTCCACGAGATCGGCCGCCAGCAGGGCGGCGGCCAGCGTGCCTCCGCCCTCGCAGAGAACCCGCGTCAGCCCCGCGGTGCCAAGGGCCTGCAGAATGCCCCCCGGGTCGAGCTGTCCGCCGATCACCGGACAGGCCAGGAGCCTTGCGCCCAGCCCGGTCCATGCCTCGACCGCCGGGGCATCGGCCTCCGGCCCGTGGCAGACCCAGACCGGCACCGCGCGCGCGGACTGCGCGAGCCGTCCCATCAGCGGCAGGTCCAGCCGGCGCGAGACCACAACGCGCACCGGCTGGTGATCGGCGCCCATGTCGCGCACCGTCAGGTCCGGGTCGTCCGCGCGCGCCGTGCCTGCGCCCACCATGACGGCATCGTGCCGGCCGCGCAGGGCGTGAACGCTGCGCCGGGCCTCCGTCCCGGTGATCCAGCGGCTTTCGCCCGAGGCGGTCGCGATGCGCCCGTCGAGGCTGACCGCCAGCTTCAGCGTGAGCCAGGGCCGCCCCTGTTCGACCTTCAGGAAGAAGCCCGCGTGATCCTCTGCCGCCTCATGCGCAAGCACGCCGGTGGTGACCGGCACGCCGCCACGCTTCAGCCGGTCGAAGCCTTGTCCCGACACCCGCGGGTCGCTGTCGGCCAGCGGCGCGACCACGCGGCGCACGCCTGCGCCGATCAGCGCCTCGGTGCAGGGCGGCGTGACGCCGTGATGCGCGCAAGGCTCCAGCGTGACGTAGGCCGTGGCACCGCGCGCGGCCGGTCCGGCCTGCGCCAGCGCCTCGGTCTCGGCATGGGGGCGGCCGCCCGGCTGCGTCCAGCCACGGCCCACGACGCGGCCCTCCTTTACCAGCACGCAGCCGACGGCCGGGTTGGGCCAGACGCGCCCCTGCCCGCGTCGGCCCAGCGTCAGCGCCACCCGCATCCAGCGGGCGTCGTCATCCTGGGTCATGGTCCGGGGTCGGCCTGCGCCTTCGGCCGCAGTTCCGAGACGAAGTCCTCGAAGTCCTCGACCGCCTGGAAGTTCTTGTAGACGCTGGCGAAGCGGACGTAGGCCACGGTGTCGATCCGGGCGAGGCTTTCCATCACGATCTCGCCGATCGTCTTCGACGGGATGTCCGTATCGCCCAGCGATTCGAGCCGCCGGACGATCCCGCTGATCATCTGGTCCACGCGTTCGGGCTCGATCGGGCGCTTCTGCAGCGCGATCCGGATGGAACGCTCCAGCTTGTCGCGGTCGAAATCCTCGCGCCGACCGTTCGACTTGATCACGACGAGATCGCGCAGCTGCACCCGTTCATAGGTGGTGAACCGGCCGCCGCAGGCGGGGCAGAACCGCCGCCGCCTTATGGCGACGTGATCCTCCGCCGGGCGGGAATCCTTTACTTGCGTATCCACGTTTCCGCAGAACGGGCAGCGCATCGCCGTCCCCTCCTCGTTCGCGCATCGGCTGTCGGACGAGCCGACCTGCAGCCTGTCCACAACCACTATAGGGATGACGCGAGATCGGGGGTAGCCCAAAATCTGGGCCACCACATGTCAGCGTGTTCCCGTGACACAGGTGCCTGAGACGGCGACGGAGTCAGCGCGACAGATGCGCGGCCACCTGCCGGCGATGCGGTGCTTCGCGATGCTCGGCCAGGAAGACGCCCTGCCATGTGCCGAGCGCAAGACGCCCCTCGGTCACCGGGATCGACAGCGACACCGGCAAGAGCGCGGCGCGCAGATGCGCCGGCATGTCGTCGGGGCCTTCGGCGGTATGGCGCAGCCAGCGCATCGAGGGGTCGTCCGCGCGCGGAGCGATTCGTGCGAGATACTCCTGCAGATCCCGCGCCACGTCGGGATCGGCATTCTCCTGTACCAGCAGCGAGCAGGAGGTATGACGCACGAAGAGCGTGAGCAGGCCGGTCCCATCGACCCAGCGGGCAATATCGTCGGTGAACTCATAGAGTCCCTGCCCGCGCGTCGCGATCTCGAAGGTGGTCTGCATGCCGTTCAGCCTACGCCCCCCGATCCGGCACGCAAGACGATCGCGGCAGGGCGGCTAGGGAATGAACTCGATGAACTCGTCGCAGAAGCCATAGGCGAAGAAGACGCTGTAGGCCTCGCCGGGTCTGCGCAGGGTGATCGAGACACCGCCCGTGCTTTCGGGTCTGGTGCCTTTCGGTGCCAGCCGGAAGGTGACGGCTGTCCTTCCCTGCCGGGTTTGCGAGCTGTGCCGCGGTTCGTCCAGCACGATGCGCTGCCCGGCCCCCGCGCCGAGCGCGCGTTTGGCATAATCGGCGGCGGCGCACCAGAACTGGCGCGGTCCGGCGCCGCGGGACTGGATCACCTCGAAGGTGTCGGCCTGCGGCAAGGCGTTCACCTCAAGCTGGTTGATCGCGGTGAAGGCCGCCGCCGGCGGCGCATGTGCCGCCAGAGCAAGCGCGGCGAAACAGGCGATCGTGGGTTTCATGCCCACGACCATAGCCCGTATCGGTTCCGCGGAAAACTCGCGTTCGCGCGGCCGCGGCGAGCACGGAACGCCGGGGGCACCTTGGCGTTCCCCGCAGGCAACCGCAGCAAAGGAGACCCGCCATGAGCATCGCACGCGTCACCGAGATTTCCGCAACCTCGCCGCAAAGCTTCGACGACGCCGTAAAGCAGGGGATCGAGCACGCATCCGGTTCGCTTCGCAACATCAAGAGCGCCTGGATCAAGGACAGCAACGTCGAGGTGAAGGACGGCAAGGTCTCCGAATACCGGGTGAACATGGAGGTGACCTTCGTGCTTGACGAGTGAGCGCGCAGCACAACCCATGAATGACAAGGCCGGCCCCGAGGGGCCGGCCTTGTCGATTGGTCTCGCCGCTGCGCTTGCCGTCGCGCATCCCGACGGGGCGTGGCGTGCCTTACTCAGGAGCGCGGGGCGTGCCCTACCGAGGGGAGGGGCTTGCCTTGCCGACACGGCGCGGCGTGCCTTGCCGAGGGGCGTGCCCTACTGATCCAGGAAACTCCGCAGCTTGCGCGAGCGCGAGGGATGCTTGAGCTTGCGCAGCGCCTTGGCCTCGATCTGGCGGATGCGCTCGCGGGTGA
>NZ_JBKHAQ010000081.1:0-13141 GCF_046542825.1 Rhodosalinus sp.
GTGACCAACCTGCCGCTGCCGCGTTTCGTTTCGCTCAAGGCGTCCGAGGCGAACGCGCGGCGCGGCCCGTCGCTCACGCACCGGATCGACTGGGTCTTCGTGCGGCGCGACATGCCGCTGCGCATCACCGCAGAGCACGGACACTGGCGGCGGGTGCAGGACCGCGAGGGCGCGGGCGGCTGGGTGCACTATTCGCTGCTCTCAGGTGTGCGGACCGTGATCGTGGAAGAGGACAACCTGCCGCTGCGCGCGCGCCCGGCCGAGCGTGCGCCGGCCACGGCGCTCTTGCAGGCAGGGGTGGTCGCGCGGCTGGGCGCCTGCCGGGCGGAGTGGTGCAGGCTGACCGCCGGAGGCCATCGCGGCTGGGCGCGCGGGACCGGGCTCTGGGGCGTTGCGCCGGGGGAACTGCGCGACTGATCCGCGCCGGATTTGCGCGGTTGACGCGCGGTCCTGTTCGCCAGCTTTCGCTTTGCCGTCATGGAACGTTCATCCAACTGTCATGAAACGCTACTACGGCACGCCACAGGGAGCGCGGATGCGGCGCGCCGTCCCGGAACCGGACACGCCCGCACGGCGCGCTGCGCCGCGGGCACAGGGGAGACCAGACATGCAGACCAAGACCATTCTCGCGGCGGCCCTGCTGGGCAGCACCGCCATCACGCCTGCGCTCGCGCAGGACCGGACCGAGGTGAACTTCTGGCACGCGATGGGCGGCCAGCTGGGCGAGCGCACCGATGCCTTCGCAACCGAGTTCAACGCGACGCAGGACGCCTGCCAGGTGAACTCGATCTACAAGGGCAACTACACCGAGACGATGACGCAGGCGATCGCCGCCTTCCGCGCGGGCGAGCAGCCGCACATCGTGCAGGTCTTCGAGGTGGGCACCGCCACCATGATGTCGGCCGCCGACCGCGGCGCGGTCTATCCGGTCCACCAGCTGATGGAAGATCAGGGCATCGCCTTCGACGAGGCCGACTACCTGCCCGGCGTGATCTCCTACTACTCGGACACCGACGGCAACCTGCTGTCGCTGCCGTTCAACTCCTCGACGCCGGTGATGTGGGTGAACCTCGACCTTTTCGAGGAGAACGACCTCGAAGTGCCCACCACCTGGGACGGCGTGGTCGAGGCGTCGCGCGTCCTGAAGGAGGCCGGCGTGCCCTCTCCCTTCGGCATGGGCTGGCAGAGCTGGACCATGATCGAGAACTTCTCGGCCTGGCACGACCTGCCGATCGGCACCGAGCAGAACGGCTTCGCCGGCCTCGGCACCGAGCTGACCATCGACAACGAGCATGTGGTGAACCACATCCAGCGCCTCGCCGACATGGCCGAAGACGGCCTGTTCTCCTACGGCGGCCGCCGCGGCGATTCGCGCCCGCAGTTCGTGAACGGCGAGGCGGCGATGTGGATCAACTCGTCGGCCTACTACGGCGGTTTCGTGGCGGACATCGAGGACTTCGAATTCACGCAGGTCGAGATGCCGCTCGACACCTCGGTGGCCGACGAACCGCAGAACTCGATCATCGGCGGTGCGACGCTGTGGGTCCTGCAGGGTCACGAGGACGATGCCGAATACGCCTGCACCGCGCAATTCCTCGACTTCCTGTCGGGCACCGAGCAGCAGGCAGACTGGGCGCAGGCCACCGGCTACGTGCCGATCACGCTGGCCGCGGCCGAGCTGATGGAAGAGCGCGGCTTCTTCGAGGAGAACCCGGGCACCGACGTGGCGATCACCCAGCTCACGCTGAACGAGCCCACCGAGAACAGCCGCGGCCTGCGCTTCGGCAACTTCGTGCAGATCCGCGACGTGATCAACGAGGAGCTCGAAGAGGTCTGGTCGGGCGAAAAGACCGCGGAGGAGGCGCTTGACGCCGCGGTCGAGCGCGGCAACGAATTGCTGCGCCGCTTCGAACAGTCGAACAGCTGATTCACCTAACCCGAGTGGCCCGGCCCCCCGCCGCGGGGGTCGGGCGCCCCTTTGCCCGGACCCTGCATGAAGCGCGTCGTCTTCCGCTCCAAATGGCTGCCCTATGCGCTGCTCGCGCCGCAGATCGCGATCACGCTGGTCTTCTTCTTCTGGCCCGCGCTGCGCGCCATCGAGGGCTCGTTCTTCGTCGAGGACGCCTTCGGCTTCGCGCGCGAATTCGTGGCCTTCGAGAACTACGTCCGCCTCTTCAACGACGCGGGCTATCTTCGCAGCTTCCGCACCACCCTGTTCTTCGGGCTGGGCGTGACCGCGCTTGCCATGTCCATCGCGCTGGTGCTGGCGGTGGCGGCGAACCGGGTGCTGCAGGCCGCGCTCACCTACCGGACCTTCATCATCTGGCCCTATGCCGTGGCGCCGGCGCTGGCCGGCGTGATCTGGTTCTTCCTGATGAACCCGTCGCTCGGGATCGTGGCCTACTGGCTTGATCTCGCGGGCTACGAGTGGAACCACTACCAGAACGGGAACCAGGCGCTCCTGATGGTCACCATCGCCGCGGCCTGGAAGCAGATCAGCTACAACTTCCTGTTCTTCCTCGCCGGGCTGCAGTCGATCCCGAAGTCGATGCTGGAGGCCGCGGCGATCGACCGGGCAGGGCCCTGGCGGCGGTTCTGGACGATCACCTTTCCGCTCCTGTCGCCCACCACCTTCTTCCTGCTGGTCATCAACCTCGTCTATGCCTTCTTCGATACCTTCAGCCTGATCCACGCCACGACCGAGGGAGGGCCGGGCAATGCCACCTCGATCCTGGTGCTCCGGGTCTACCAGACGGGATTCGTGGGGCAGGACTATGGCAGCTCCGCCGCGCAGTCCGTCATTCTCATGGCGCTGGTCATCGCGCTGACGGTGGTGCAGTTCCGTTATGTCGAACGCAGGGTGAATTACTGATGGTCGAGAACCGCCCCGTTTCCACCTTTCTCACCCATGCCGTGCTGATCGCGGGGGTGGTGTTCCTGTGCTTCCCGGTCTGGATGGCGCTGGTGGCCTCCACCCATGGCCCCGGCGCCCTGTCGCGGCCGCCGATCCCGCTGTGGTTCGGCGATCAGGGCTGGCAGAATTACCGCGACCTGCTCACCGCGGGGCTGCCGGAAGCGGGCGGCGTGCCGGTGGGGCTGATGATGCTCAACAGCCTGATCATGGCGCTGGGCATCACCATCGGAAAGATCGCCATCTCCCTCATCGCGGCCTATGCCATCGTCTACTTCCGCTTCCCGTTCCGCATGGGCTTCTTCTGGATGATCTTCATCACGCTCATGCTGCCGGTCGAGGTGCGCATCCTGCCCACCTTCGACGTGATCACGCGGCTCGACATGCTCAACAGCTACCACGGGCTCATCATTCCGCTGATCGCCTCGGCCACGGCCACCTTCCTCTTTCGCCAGTTCTTCATGACGATCCCGGACGAGCTGGTGGAGGCCGCGCGCATCGACGGGGCCGGGCCGGTGCGGTTCTTCCGCGACATCCTGCTGCCGCTCTCGCGCACGAACATTGCGGCGCTCTTCATCATCCTCTTCATCTACGGCTGGAACCAGTATCTCTGGCCGCTGATCGTGACCACGGAAGAGCGGCTCTACACCGTGGTCATGGGAATCCAGCGCATGGCCAACTCGGGCGAGCAACTGCCGGTCTGGCACTACATCATGGGCACCGCGATCCTTGCACTGATCCCGCCGGTGGTGGTGGTGCTGGCAATGCAGAAGCTCTTCGTGAAGGGCCTTGTCGAAAGCGAGAAGTGAGAGAATGGCGACAGTAGACCTCAGGGGCCTCGGCAAGACCTACCAGGGCGGCGTGCGCGCCGTCGAAGGCGTGGACCTGACCATTGCCGACGGCGAATTCATCGTGCTGGTGGGACCGTCCGGCTGCGGCAAGTCCACGATCCTGCGGATGATCGCGGGGCTCGAGGCGGTGAGCGAGGGCGAGGTGCGGATCGGCGGAGCGATGGTCAACCGGCTGGAGCCGGGCGAACGCGACATCGCCATGGTGTTCCAGAACTACGCGCTCTACCCGCACATGAGCGTGCGCGCCAACATGTCCTACGGCCTCAAGAACCAGGGCAAGCCGAAGGACGAGATCGAGCGCCGCATCGCAGAGGCCGCGCGCATCCTGCAGCTGGGCGAATATCTCGACCGCAAGCCGCGCCAGCTGTCGGGCGGGCAGCGCCAACGCGTGGCCATGGGCCGCGCCATCGTGCGCGACCCCAAGGCGTTCCTCTTCGACGAGCCGCTCTCGAACCTCGACGCCAAGCTGCGCGCCGAGCTGCGGGCCGAGATCAAGGCGCTGCACCGGCGCCTGCGCTCGACCTTCATCTACGTCACCCACGACCAGGTGGAGGCGATGTCGCTGGCCGACCGGATCGTGCTGATGAACCGCGGCCGGATCGAGCAGATCGGCACGCCGATGGAGCTTTACGACCGGCCCGCCAGCCGCTTCGTCGCCGAATTCATCGGCACGCCGCCGATGAACCTGCTGCCCGCCGACAGCCCCGCCGCCCGGTCGCTGGCGCAGGGCGCGCGGCTGCCGCAGGGCACCGCCTGGCTCGGCGTGCGGCCCGAGGCGCTGACGCTCGCGCAAGAGGGGCTTTCAGGGCGCGTGGGCCTGATCGAGGCGCTGGGGGCGGACATGCTGGTGCATCTGGTGGCCGACGGGCACGATGCGCCGCTGATCCTGCGCCTGCACGGCACCGCGCGCGTGGCCGAGGGGCAGGAGATCACGGTGGCGGTGGAAGAGGGCGCGCTGCGCGCCTTCGACGGCGCGGGACAGGCGCTGCGCCCCAGTGCGGAACTGGTGGCCGCCGGCGGCTGAGGCTGGACGGGCAGGGGGCGCGCGCCTGGACCGACCCCGACAGCTTCGACGTCACGCGCGACGCCGCGCGCTCGCCCGCCTCCGGCGCGCGGCCGCATTTCTGCGCGGGCGCCGGGGGGGGGGTCCGCTCGCCGATCGCCGGGGCGGCGCTGCCCATGCTCCTCGACTGGTTGCCTCGCCTGCGGCCCGCTGGCGGGGTGCGCTTCGGCGGCTGGGCCTGACGCGGGCCGCTCGGGATGCCGGTGGTGTGGCGACACGGTGCGAATAGACGATTTTTCGATCGAAAAATCGCCTGCCGGTGCGGTGTGACCGGGACGAAGAATTTTCGATCGAAAATTCTTCGTCCCGGCGTGCCGGTCAGGTCACCGGGGTGCCCGCGAGATAGGTTGCCGCAACGGCATCCCGCCCGCCCATCACCTGCAGGACGAAAAGCTCCTCGGCCAGCGTCTTCGCGCGGTCCATCCGCAGTCGCATGGCGGGGGTTGCAAAGGGGTCCAGCACCACGAGGTCGGCCTCGGTGCCCTCGTCGAGCGTTCCGACCCGGTCCGCCAGCCCCAGCGCCTCGGCATTGCCGCGCGTGGCCCAGTGGAACGCCTCGAAAGGGTGCAGTCGCTCGCCACGCAGCGCGAGCGCCTTGTACCCCTCGGCCAGCGTGTCGAGCATCGACCAGCTTGTGCCGCCGCCGATGTCGGTCGCCACGGCCGTCACGATACCCGCGCCCTCCAGTCCCGCGCGGTCGAAGAGACCCGAGCCCAGAAAGAGGTTGGAGGTGGGGCAGAATACGGCGCGCGCACCTGTCTCGGCGATCCGCGCGATCTCGCGCGGCTCCAGGTGCAGGCAGTGACCGAGCAGCAGTTGCGGCCCCAGCAGTCCCGCGCGCTCGTAGGTATCGAGATAGTCGCGCGCGTCTGGAAAGAGCCGCTTTACCGTGGCGATCTCGGCATGGTTCTCCGAGATATGCGTCTGGCGGTGGCAGTCCGGATGCTCGGCGGCGAGCGCGCCGGCCGCCTCCAGCTGCGCGGCGGTGGAGGTCACCGAGAAGCGCGGCGAAATGGCATAGCCCAGCCGGCCGCGCCCGTGCCACCGCGCGATCAGCGCCTTCGACTCGTCGTGGGACGCCTGCGCCGTGTCCCGCACCCCCTCGGGGCAGTTGCGGTCCATCATCACCTTGCCCGCGATCAGGCGCATGCCCCGCCGCTCCGCCGCCGCGAAAAGCGCCTCGGCCGAGCAGGCGTGCGACGAGCAATAGACCGCGGCCGTGGTGGTCCCGTGTTCGACCAGGCGGTCGAGGAAGGGATCGGCCATCGCCTGCGCGTGGGCGGGATCGGCATAGGCGGCCTCCGCCGGGAAGGTGTAGGTTTCCAGCCAGTCCAGCAGCTCGGTGCCCCAGGAAGCCACGACCTGAAGCTGGGGGAAGTGGATGTGCGGGTCGATGAAGCCGGGCAGGATCAGGTGTGGCCTGTGGTCCGTCACCGGAGCCTCGGGTGCCTGATGCCGCACATCCGCAAAAGTGCCGCGCGCCGCGATCTTCCCGCCCCTCAGCAGCAGCGCGCCGTCCTCGATATAGTCGAAGGCTGCGGTATCCTCCGGCCCCTCGGGCCGGCGCCGGAAGCTCAGCAGCCGTCCGCGCAGCAGCCGCTCAGCCATCGCGGTAACGGAAGACGCCGCTGCCCGTGGCCAGAACGACGCCGTCCTCGTCCCGTACCTCGCCTTCAGCGAAAAAGCTGCGCCGCCCGCCGCCCGTCAGCCGCGCCTCGGCGATCATGCGCTGCCCTTCGGAGCGGCCAAGATAGTTCACCGTCAGCGACAGCGTGAGCGCCATCTGCCGCCGGTCGGGGTCGCCCGTCCAGCAGCCGGCATAGCCCATCGCGGTGTCGAGCAGCGTGGCATGCACGCCGCCATGCAGGTTGCCGTGACGGTTGCCCAGATGCTCCAGGGTCGGCTGTTCGAAGCGCGCGAAGCCCTCGCGCCACTCGGTCAGGTTGAAGCCCAGATGGGACTGGAAGGGATACGGCTCTTCGACAAAACGCCGGTCCATCGCTCAGGCCCTGAGAAAGCGGTTGAGCCAGACCGCCACCGCCGCGGGGCGCGCGCCCCCTTCGATTTCCACCGTCACGTTCCAGTCCATCGCCAGCCTGTCCTCGCCTTCCCGTTCGGCCCTCAGCAGCGTGAAGCGCCCGCGCAGTCGCGCGCCCTGCGGCACCGGCGCCACGAAGCGCACGCGGTCGAAGCCGTAGTTCACGCCCATCCAGGGCCCCATGTCGGGAACGATCTCATAGAGCATCGCGGGCAGGAGCGACAGGGTCAGCAGCCCGTGCGCCACCGTGCCGCCGAAGGGGCCGGCCGCGGCGCGCAGGGGGTCCACATGCGCCCAGGCGTGATCGCCCGTGGTCGCGGCGAAGGCGTCGATGCGCGTCTGGTCCACGTCCTGCCAGCCGGAGACCCCGATCTCCTGCCCCGCCCGCTGCAGCAGCGCCTCCAGCGGATCAGCCGGCATCGGGCAGCACGTAGTCGCGGAAGCGGTCGCGCAGCGTGAGCTTCGAGACCTTGCCGGTGGCCGTCAGCGGCAGCGCGTCCATGTATTCCACCGCGTCCGGCAACTGCCAGCGCGCGAAATGCTCCAGCAGCAGCGCGTCGAGCTCGTCCTTTGGCGGGCGCCTGCCCTCTTCCGGCACGACGACCAGCAGCGGGCGCTCGTCCCACTTCGGGTGCGGGATGGCGATCACCGCGCAACCGGCCACGTCCGGGTGGCTCATCACCACGTTCTCCAGGTCGATCGAGCTGATCCATTCGCCGCCCGACTTGATCAGGTCCTTTGCCCGGTCCTGAATGCAGAGAAAGCCGTCGGGGTCGATGGTGGCGATGTCGCCCGTGCCGAACCAGCCCTCTGCGTCCATCGCCGCCTCGGTCGCCGCCGCGTTGGCGAAATAGCCCGAGATTATCGCGTTGCCCCGAACGTAAAGCTCCCCGCGCGAGACGCCGTCGTGCGGCTGGCGCCGGCCCTCCTCGTCCACGATCTTGAGGTCGACGCCGAACAGGCGGCGGCCCTGCTTCTGCTTGATGTCCATCTGCCGCTCGAAGGGCAGGGACCTCAGCGCCTCGGGCAGGTGGCCCTGCGTGCCCACCGGACTCATCTCGGTCATGCCCCAGGCGTGGCAGACTGTGACCCCGCTCTTCTCGAAGCTCTCGATCATCGCGCGCGGCGCGGCCGAGCCGCCGACCACGACATGCCCGAAGCCCTCCGGATTGCGCCCGCGCTTTCGGATCTCTGCCTGCAGCCCCAGCCAGACGGTGGGCACCCCCCAGGCGGAATGGACGCCCTCCGCCTCCATCAGGTCGAAGAGCGATGCGCCGTCGAGCGCGGGGCCGGGAAAGATCTGGCTCGCGCCGGTGAGCGGCGCGGCATAGGGCAGCCCCCAGGCATTGACGTGGAAAAGCGGCACCACCGGCAGGACACGCCGCCCCTCCCGCAGGGCATCGCCCAGCGCCACCGCCACGGAAAAGGCGTGCAGCACCGTGGAGCGATGGGAATAGAGCGCGCCCTTCGGGTTGCCCGTTGTGCCGGAGGTGTAGCAGAGCGCGGCGGCCGCGTTTTCGTCCAACTCGGGCCAGTCGTGATCCTCCGGCTGCCCCTCCAGGAGGTCCTCGTAGCACAGCAGCTCCAGCGCGCTCTCGGGCATGTGCGCGCGGTCTGTCATCACGACATAGCGCAGGCCCTTTGGCAGGTCGCCCGCGATCTTCTCGACCAGTGGCACGAAGGTCAGGTCGAGAAACAGCAGCCGGTCCTCGGCATGATGCGCGATATAGGCCAGCTGTTCCGCCGGCAGGCGCGGGTTGATCGTGTGACAGACCGCGCCCATCCCAGAGACGGCGTAGTAAAGCTCGAAGTGGCGATAGCCGTTCCAGGCCAGCGTCGCCACCCGGTCGCCCTCGCCCACGCCCAGCGCCTTCAGCCCATGCGCAAGCTGCGCGGCGCGGGCGTAGGCCTGCGGATAGGTGTAGCGGTGCAGATCGCCCTCCACCCGGCGCGAGACGATCTCGCCGGTGCGGTGGCTTTCGGCGGCGAACTTCAGGATGTCGATGATGGCCAGCGGCCGGTGCATCATCATGCCTTGCATTGGCGGCGCTCCTCCCTTGCGCCCCCTCCCGCGGGGGCTGTTGTCGTTTCCAGGGACTGTGCCTAGGCTCGCGCAGGTTTGCCAAGAGCCGAAATCGCGAAGGAGCGCCCGATGACATCCATGCGCCGCATCGTGCTGGCCAGCCGCCCCGAGGCGGAGCCGGGACCCGAGAACTTCCGCCTGGAAGAGACCCCGCTGCCCGAGCCCGCCCAGGGCGAGGCGCTGGTGCGCGTGCGCTGGCTCTCGCTCGACCCCTACATGCGCGGACGGATGAGCGCGGGGCCCTCCTACGCCGCGCCCGTCGGGATCGGCGAGACGATGACAGGCCAGGGCGTGGGCGAGGTGATCGCCTCGCGCGCCGAGGGCCTTGCCGAGGGCGACCTGGTGCTGGGCAGCTTCGGCTGGGCCGACCACGGCTGCGCGCCCGCGCGCGAGTTGCGCAAGCTCGACGCGCGGCTGCCGCCCGCCACCGCGCTGGGCGTCCTTGGCATGCCCGGCTTCACCGGCTGGGTCGGGCTGATGGAACACGGCCGGCCGCAACCCGGCGAGACGCTTGCCGTCGCCGCCGCCACGGGCCCCGTGGGCAGCATGGTGGGGCAAGTGGCGAAGGCGCTGGGCCTGCGCACCGTGGGCATCGCCGGCGGCGAAGAGAAATGCCGCCTTGCGACAGAGACCTTCGGCTTCGACGCCTGCCTCGATCACCGCGCCTATCCGGACGCGCGCAGCCTGCGCAAGGCGCTGGCCGCCGCGGCGCCCGACGGCATCGACATCTACTTCGAGAACGTGGGCGGCAAGGTGCTGGAGGCCGCGATCCCGCTGATGAACGACTTCGGCCGCATCCCCCTCTGCGGCACGATCGCCTGGTATTCGGGCGACGAGGGCGGCCCGGACCGCCTGCCGATGCTCTGGCGGTCCGTCCTCGTCAGGCGCCTCGCCGTGCGCGGCTTCATCGTCACCGACCACTGGGACCGGATCGGCGATTTCCTGACCGAGGTTGCCCCCAAGGTCGCCGCAGGCGAGATCCGCTACCTCGAAGACGTCACCGAGGGGCTGGAAAACGCGCCCGACGCCTTCCTGAAGATGCTCGCGGGCGGCAACACCGGCAAGACGCTGGTCAGGCTGGCCTGACGGCGCACCCGTCCTTCCTCTTGCCCGAAATACCCTCGGGGGGTGAGGCGGCAAAGCCGCCGAGGGGGGCAGACAGCCCCCCTTGCCGCCCGCTCAGCCGCGCCCCACCAGCGGCATGTTGGTCGCCATCACCGTCATCTGCAGCACGTTCGCCCCGGGCGGCAGCGAGGCCATGTGCAGCACGGCCCGCGCGGCGTCCTCGACATCCATCGTCGGCAGCGGTGGCGCCTCTGGATCGGCATCCGCCTGCCGGCGGGCGAGGTCGTCCAGCAGGTCGGTGCGCGCGTTGCCGATATCGATCTGGCCGCAGGCGATGCCGAACTCCCGTCCATCAAGCGCGATCTGCTTCGTGAGCCCGGTGACCGCATGCTTGGTCGCGGTATAGGCGGCCGCCCCCGGCCGCGGTGCCTGCGCCGAGACCGAGCCGTTCATGACGATCCGTCCGCCCTGAGGATCCTGCCGCCGCATCTGGCCGAAGGCTGCGCGCGCGCAGAGGAACATGCCGGTCAGGTTCACCTCGACGACCGCGCGCCACATCTCGACCGACAGTTCGTCGAGCGGTCCGGCCGTGCCGAAGAGGCCCGCGTTGTTGAAAAGCAGGTCGAGCCGCCCGGCCTCGGCCTCGAACCGCGCGAAGCTCTCGTCGACCGTGCCCGCGTCGGTCACGTCCGCGGGCAGGATGACCGCCGCGGGATGCCCGCCGGCCACCTCGCGCAGCCGGTCCTCGCGCCGGGCGAGCAGCCCCACGGTCCAGCCCTCGGCCAGCAGGCGCCGGGCGACCGCCGCCCCGATGCCCGAACTGGCCCCCGTCACGATCGCGGCCTTCATTCCCCTGTCCTCCCGTCAGGTCACGCCTCGGGTTCCAGCCGCAGCGGCGCCGCCTGCGTGGCCAGGTCCGAGGTGTCGAGCGGCGCGCCGGGCCGCGACAGCCGGTTGCGCACCACCCAGATCAGCCGCCCCTCGGCGCGCGTGATCGCGACATAGGCCAGCCGCTTCCACAGCGGCTGCCCCGCTTCCGTCCGGCCCGCGCGCGCCGCGGCAAAGAGATCGGGGGCGAAGACCTGCACCGTGTCCCATTGCGAGCCTTGCGCCTTGTGGATCGTCACCGCCGCGCCGTGCAGAAAGGTTGCGCCCATGCCCGCGGCGAAGGGAATGAAGGGCTCTTCCTCGCCGGGTTTCTCGATCTTGACGATCGAGGCGGCCGAGACGCGCGGATCCTCGGCGCCCACGACGTGCAGACGCGAGAAGCCGGGCTTCTTTCCCGGACCCAGCCAGATCACCTGCGCGCCCTTGATGAGCCCGCGCGCCTCGAGATCCAGCCGCTTCTGCCGATGCTTGAGCGGCAGTTCGATCCCGTCGCAGATCAGCGGCTCGCCCGGCAGCAGCGCGTCCTCGGGCGCCTCGTGCACGCGGCGAAAGGCGTCGATCAGCCGGATGCGCGTGGCGTTGCGCCAGACCAGCACCGGGCTGCGCGCCATCAGGTCCACCTCGACCCGCTCGCCCCAGATCACGCGCTCGTCGCGCGCCGCCGCCTGCCGCACCAGCGCCTCGAATCCCTCGAAGTCGAGGGCTGGGTCCGCGAGCGCATGCGCAAGGTCGAGGATCGGGTTGTCGGCCGCCTGGCGGTGCACGCGGGCGAGGTGCAGCTTGCGGTCCTCCGGCAGCGCGTCGAAGACCATGCCGCCCGGCGCGTTCACGGGGGCAAGCTGCGCGGGATCTCCGAAGAGCACGAGGCTGGGGAAGATCTCATGCAGATCCTCGAGCTGCCGCGCGTCGAGCATCGAGGCTTCGTCCACCAGCCCGATGTCGAGCGGATCCTCGCGCCGCTTCCAGCCGGTGATGAAATCCGATCCGCGGAGCCCCGCCGCCATCAGCGCGCCCGGGATCGAGGCATGGCGCGCGTAGAAGGCCGCGGCGCGGTCGAGGGCTTCCTCGGTCAGGCCCTCGATCTCGGGGCGCTTGCCGGTGCCGGCCAGCCATTCGGCGATCTTCTCGTACTGCGGGTCGTAAACCGGGGTGTAGAGGATGCGGTGAATCGTGGTGGCCGTAACGCCGCGCTGGCGCAGCACGCTCGCCGCCTTGTTCGTTGGCGCGAGCACCGCCAGCGTGCGCCGGTCGCGCCGGCGCTTGCCCTCCCAGTCGCCCGAAACGGTCTCGACCCCCGCTTCCGTGAGCGCGCGGCATAGCTCTGCCAGCAGCAGCGTCTTGCCAGAGCCGGCCTTGCCCGTGACGGCCAGCAGACGGGCCTTGCCCTTCCGCGGCGGCGCAAGGGTCCGGTTCTCGATATCCACGCCCGCCTCGGCCATGAAGGCCGAGAGCCGGTCGTGCGCGGCGGCCTGATCCTCGGAGAACTGGAGCGCGGGCGGGGTCATGGCGCGGTCATAGCGGGCCGCGACGGCAGCGGCCAGTCAGTGCCGCTGCGCGCGCCGCGGGGACAAGCGCATCGGACGCGCCTCTTGCACAAGCCGGCTGCCGCCTACAGCCCCAGCTTCGCCGCCACGATGTCGTTCACGGCCTTGGGGTTGGCCTTGCCGCCCGTGGCCTTCATCACCTGTCCCACGAACCAGCCGGAGACCTTGGGGTTGGCGCGCGCCTTTTCGACCTGCGCCGGGTTCTCGGCGATGATTCGGTCGACCTCGGCCTCGATGGCGCCGGTGTCGGTGACCTGGCGCATGCCGCGCGCTTCGACGATCCCGGCCGGGTCGCCGCCCTCGGCATAGACGATCTCGAAGAGCTCCTTGGCGATCTTGCCGGAGATGTCGCCCTTCGCGATCAGGTCGATCACGGCGCCGAGCTGCGCCGGGCTCATCGGGCTTTCGGTGATGTCGATGTCGTCCTTCTTGAGGCGTCCGAACAGTTCGTTGACCACCCAGTTGGCGGCCTGCTTGCCGTCGCGCCCCTCTGCCACCTGCTCGAAGTAGTCGGCCGCGGCGACCTCGGCAGTCAGCACGCCCGCGTCGTATTCGGTCAGCCCGTAGTCCGCCACGAAGCGCGCCTTCTTGGCGTCGGGCAGTTCCGGCAGGCTGGCCTCGATGTCGTCCACCCAGCCCTGTTCCAGTTCCAGCGGCAGCAGGTCGGGATCGGGGAAATAACGGTAGTCGTGCGCCTC
>NZ_JBKHAQ010000005.1:0-46888 GCF_046542825.1 Rhodosalinus sp.
GCCCCTTTCAAAGCCGCCCGCGTTGCGCTAGCGAACAGCGGTTCGCCCGAGGATTGCCCCCATGACCACCCGCGCCGGATTCGTCGCCCTGATCGGAGAGCCCAACGCGGGCAAGTCCACCCTCACCAACCGCATGGTGGGGGCCAAGGTGTCGATCGTCACCCACAAGGTGCAGACCACGCGCGCCCGCATTCGCGGTGTCGCGATCGAGGGCGCGGCGCAGATCGTCTTCGTGGACACGCCCGGCCTCTTCACGCCGCGGCGCAGGCTAGACCGGGCGATGGTCGCCGCCGCCTGGGGCGGGGCTGCGGACGCCGACGTGATCGTGCTGCTGGTCGAGGCGCATCGCGGGATCACGCAAGGGGTGGAGGAGATCCTCGCCCGCCTGCCGGAGATCGCGCGCGGCCGGCCCGTGGCGCTGGCGATCAACAAGATCGACCGGGTGAAGGCAGAGGCGCTTCTGGCGCTGTCGAAGGACCTCAACGCCCGCTTCGACTTTACCCGCACCTTCATGATCTCGGCCGAGAAGGGGCACGGCGTGGACGACCTGCGCCGCTGGCTGGCCGATCAGCTGCCAGAGAGTCCCTGGCTCTATCCCGAGGACCAGATCGCCGATCTGCCGCTGCGGATGATCGCCGCCGAGATGACGCGCGAGAAGGCGACCCTGCGCCTGCATCAGGAACTGCCCTATCAGCTTACCGTCGAGACCGAGAGCTGGGACGAGCGCAAGGACGGCTCCGCCCGCATCGACCAGGTGATCTATGTCGCCCGCGAGGGGCACAAGGGCATCGTGCTGGGCCACAGGGGCGAGACGGTCAAGGCGATCTCGAAGGCCGCGCGTGAGGAGCTGGAGGAGTTCCTGGGCCGCAAGGTCCACCTCTTCGTGCAGGTGAAGGTGCGCGAGGGCTGGATGGACGAGGCCGCGCGTTACCGCGAGATGGGGCTCGATATCCGGGACAGCTAACGGTCCGCGAGCCACCGCCAGACCAGCCAGCCCGCCGCACCCAGCAGCGCGAGGTTGCCCAGCGGCAGCAGCACGATCCAGCCGCCCGGCAGCGCGCCCGCGGCCGCCGCGAGATTGGCGGCCAGCCCGAAGCCGAGGGCGAATTTCACGGCAAGCGGCAGGGACGGCATGGCGGCAGCCTATGGGGGCTCTCGCTCAGCGGCAAGGCACGGGTGGGGCATTCGCGGAGGATCGAACCCGCCGCGCCGCTGCCTCTGGCCCCGGCCGGGCGCAGAGGCTAACGAAGGCGCAAGGGGGCAGGGTGAGCGATGGCGCGGCTGACGGCTGAATTCTGGGTGAAGGCCTATCTGGCGCGGCTCCGTGCGCTGGGTATCCCGGCCTTCGTCACCGCGCATGGCGACGACCATGCCGGCGCTGTGCTCGTCAAACTCAACACCCTCGACGGAAGCGCGCGCGCCTTCGTGCGGCGCTGGGATTTCGCAACCGACGCGCGGCGCTGGGAGGTGCTTGCCGAGGGGGCAGAGGCCGATGTGGACGCCACCCTCGCGCGGCAGCGGCGCACCGATCCCGATCTCTGGGTGATCGAGGTGGAGGATCGGGCGGGCCGCCACCTGCTGGACGAACCGGGGCTCTCCGACTGAGCATCAGTGGTCGATGCGCGGGCTCGCGCCGTCCGGCACCAGCGCGCC
Source organism: Rhodosalinus sp. (assembly GCF_046542825.1). Classification (GTDB taxonomy): domain Bacteria; phylum Pseudomonadota; class Alphaproteobacteria; order Rhodobacterales; family Rhodobacteraceae; genus Rhodosalinus. The sequence continues at coordinate 1,654 of NZ_JBKHAQ010000005.1, forward strand.
GTGGCGCGGCGCAGGGCACGGTCCCTGTCTTCCGGGTCATCCGGCAAACCGGCGGTCTCCGCCTGCGGTTCGCCTGCGCCCTTGTGGTGGCGCCGGGGGCGCGGAATACTGCGGGCCATGATCGAATGGCGCGACAGCGGCATCCTGCTTTCCGCCCGCCCGCATGGCGAATCGAGCGCCATCGTCGAGGTGTTCACCGAGACGCAGGGGCGGCACGCCGGCGTGGTGCGGGGCGGTGCCTCGCGCCGCATGGCGCCCGTGCTTCAGCCCGGCGCGCAGCTCGACGTCAGCTGGCGGGCGCGGCTTGCCGAGCATATAGGCGCCTTCACGGTCGAGCCGCAGCGCGCCCGGGCGGCACAGGCGATGGCCGACCGCCGGGCGCTGGCGGGATTGCAGGCGGTGACCGCGCTGCTGGCCTTCTGCCTGCCGGAACGCGCGCCGCATCCCGCGCTCTACCGCCGGTCCTCAACCCTGCTCGACCTGCTCCCCGAGCGCGACCTCTGGCCGCTGGGCTACCTGCGCTGGGAACTCGCCCTGCTGTCCGAGATGGGCTTCGGCCTCGACCTCTCGGCCTGTGCGGCCACCGGCGCGACCGAGGGGCTGGCCTATGTCTCCCCGCGCACGGGGCGTGCCGTCTCTGCCGCGGGCGCGGGGAACTGGGCCGACCGGCTGCTGCCGCTGCCGCCCTGTCTGCTGGGTGCGGGCACGGCCGAGGACGCGGAGGTGGCGCTGGCACTCGGCACAACCGGCCATTTCCTGCACCATCACCTTGCGCCGCACCTAGGCGACCGCCCGGTGCCCGAAGCGCGCCGGCGTTTCATCGAGTTGCTGGCGCGGAGGGCGGCATGAGCACGCGAGAGGGAGAGCAGGCGCTGGGCTTCGACCCTGCGGACCGCACCTTTGCCGGGGTCGCCGCCATCGGGCGCATCCGGTCCGCCTGGGCGCCCGGGGATTGCCCGCGCAACCTGATGCAGGCGCGCGAACGAGGCGGGGGCGATGCGCGGCTCGAGATCGACGCGGCCTACAGGCCCGGCCTATACGGGCTGGACGAAGGCCGGTGGATCTGGCTTCTGGCGTGGTATGGCGACCGCCGCCGCGACCTGGTCGTGCAGGCACCGTCACATGCCGACGGGCCGCGCGGCACCTTCGCCCTGCGCTCGCCGGTCCGCCCGAATCCGGTGGCGCTGCAGCTGGTTCGGATCACGAGGTTCGATTCGGGTGCCGGCGTGATCGGTATCGACGCCACCGATGCCTTCGACGGCACGCCGATCGTCGACATCAAGCCCTGGCTCGATACGGTGGACATGCCCCCGCCCGGATGACTCCCGACCCGTCCCGCGACACCGGAATTCAGTCTGCGGCGCCCTTCACGAGATCGTCCAGCGCGCGCAGGCGGCGCAGCAGTGCCGGCATGTCGTCCAGCGGCACCATGTTGGGCCCGTCGCTGGGCGCATGGTCGGGATCCTCGTGGCTTTCGACGAAAACCGCCGCGACACCCACGGCCACCGCTGCACGGGCCAGCGGCGCCACGAACTCGCGCTGCCCGCCCGAACTCTTGCCCATGCCGCCGGGCAGCTGCACGGAATGGGTCGCGTCGAACACCACCGGGTAGCCCGTGCGCGCCATGATCGGCAGCGCGCGCATGTCGGAGACCAGCATGTTGTAGCCGAAGCTGGCGCCGCGCTCGGTCAGCAGGATGCGGGTGTTGCCGGTGCTGGCCACCTTCTCTGCCACGTTCTCCATGTCCCAGGGCGCGAGGAACTGGCCCTTCTTGACGTTGATGGCGGCCCCCGTGCGGCCCGCCGCGAGCAGGAGGTCGGTCTGCCGGCAGAGAAAGGCGGGGATCTGCAGGATGTCCACCGCCTGTGCCGCGCGCGCGCAATGCTCGGGCGCGTGCACGTCCGTCAGCACCGGGCAGCCGATCTCTCTTCGGACGGCGGCGAGGATCTCGAGCCCCGCCTCCATCCCCAGGCCGCGCTTGCCCGACAGCGACGAGCGATTCGCCTTGTCGTAGCTCGCCTTGAAGACGAAGGGCGTGCGTGCCTGCTCTGCCGCCTGCGCCAGCCGCTCGGCCAGCATCAGCGCGTGATCGCGGGATTCGAGCTGGCAGGGGCCGGCGATGAGAACGAAAGGCAGGTTCTGCCCGATCTCGACGCCGCCCACGGTGACTGTGGTCATGCGATGCCTTCCTTTGCGAGCGCGGCCTCTATGCGGTCCACGTCCACGGGGTTGTTGAGTTCCCAGAAGACGCGGCCGCGCGCCTCGACCTCCACGCAGTGCACGGCGGTGCCGTTCTCGAGAAAGCGCAGCTGTTCCAGCCCCTCGGCGCGCTCCAGCGGACCCTCGGGCCACTGCGCATAGGCCGAAAGCGCCGCGGGACGGTAGGCATAGACGCCGACGTGGTGCCAGACCGGCGGCGCTGCCGTCAGGTCGCCGACATGCGGCAGCACCTCCTTGGAGAAATAGAGTGCGCGGCCGTCCGCGCGGCAGACCGCCGTGGTGCCGCCCACGCGGCCCGCGCGCCGGTCTTCGACCAGTTGCGCCAGCGCACCGGGCGAGCAGCGCAGCACCGGCGTCGCCACCTGCATCGCGGCATCCGACTGCATCGCCTCGATCAGCGCCTCGACGAACCACGCCGGCGTGAGCGGCGCGTCGCCCTGCAGGTTCACGACCAGATCGGGCGCCGGGTCCATCTGGGCCAGCGCCTCGGCGCAGCGCTCGGTGCCGTTGCGCGCGAAGCCGGAGGTCATCAACACGGAGGCCCCGAAGCCGCGCGCCGCTTCCGCGATCCGCTCGTCGTCGGTGGCGACATGCACCTCTGCCACGCCGCGCACGGCCTGCGCCGCCTCCCACGCGCGGCGGATCAGCGGCTTTTCAGCGCCTTGCGCGCCGCGCAGGCCCACGAGCGGCTTGCCGGGGTAGCGGGTCGAGGCGTAGCGCGCGGGGATCAGGACGGCCACGCGCATCAGGCGACGCCCGCCCGCAGCGCGTCGTGGATATGCAAGAGGCCGAGCAGCCGCCGCTCGCCGTCCACCGCGAAGAGCGCGCTGATCTTGTGGGCGTTCATCACGCCCAGCGCCTCGGTCACCAGCGCGTCCGCCGCGATGGTGCGGGGGGTTTTCGTGGCCACCTCGCCGGCCGTGCGCTCCATCAGGCCGTCGAGGCTGCGGCGCAGGTCGCCGTCGGTGATCACGCCGCTCAGGCGGCCGTCCTCGACCACCGCGGCCACGCCGAAGCCCTTGGCGCTCATCACCACGAGCGTCTCGCCCATCGGCATCTCGGGGGGCACGACAGGCAGCTCCTCCCCGGTGTGCATCAGCGCCGAGACCTGCAGCAGCTGCGCGCCCAGCGTGCCGCCCGGATGGAAGGCCAGGAAATCGGCCCGGTCGAAACCGCGCTGCCGCATCAGCGCCACGGCCAGCGCGTCGCCCAGCGCCATGGTCAGCGTGGTCGAGGTGGTGGGGGCCATGCCGATGGCGCAGGCCTCGGGCGCGTCGGGCAGGGCGAGCACATGGTCGGCGGCGCGCGCGAGGGTGCTGTCCGGGCGGCGGGTGATCGCGACAAGCGGGATCGCGAAGCGGCTGGCATGGGCGATCATGTCCGCGAGTTCGCGGGTCTCGCCGGAGTTCGAGATCAGGATCAGCGCGTCGGCGCGGGTGATCATGCCCAGATCGCCGTGGCTGGCCTCGGCCGGGTGGACGGCCTGCGCAGGCGTGCCGGTGGAGGCGAGGGTGGCCGCAATCTTGTTGGCCACATGGCCGGACTTGCCGATGCCGGAGACAATGATGCGCCCCCGCACCGACAGCAGCAGCGTCACCACCGCCTCGAAACTCTCGGGCAGTTCCTCGCTCAGCCGGGCGAGTGCGGCGGCCTCGGTGCGCAGCACCTCGCGCGCGATCTCGGCGGCGGAAGGTTTCATGGGGGTTTCGGGCGCGGTCATTTCCGGTCTCGCATTGCGTGCGCTCCCCATACCCTGCATGCGGGCGCTGTCCAAGCCGGCCCGCGTTGACCTGCGCCGCGCTCTGGACGAAAAGGCGCGCGCCGCAACACGGGATCGGGACCGATGAAGATTGCGATGATCGGGACGGGCTACGTCGGCCTCGTCTCTGGGGTCTGCCTGTCGGACTTCGGGCACGAGGTGGTCTGCGTCGACAAGGACGCGGCCAAGGTCGAACGGCTGAAGCGCGGCGAGGTGCCGATCTTCGAGCCGGGGCTCGACCGCCTGCTGGACAGGAACGTCGAGGCCGGGCGGCTGAGCTTCACGCTCGACCTGGCCGAGGCGCTGGAGGGGGCGGAGGCTGTCTTCATCGCGGTGGGCACGCCCACGCGGCGCGGCGACGGGCACGCCGATCTGACCTATGTGATGGCCGCGGCGGAAGAAATCGCGCAGGCCGCGCCCGATGGCATTGTGATCGTCACCAAGTCCACCGTGCCGGTGGGCACCAACCGCAAGGTGCGGCAGACGGTGGCGCGCGCCAATCCCGCGCTCGACTTCGACGTGGCCTCGAACCCCGAGTTCCTGCGCGAGGGCGCGGCGATCGAGGATTTCATGAAGCCCGACCGCGTGGTTGTGGGCGTGGAAAGCGACCGCGCGGCGAAGGTGATGGAAGAGATCTATCGCCCGCTCTACCTGCGCGACTTTCCCATCGTGGTCACCGACCTCGAATCGGCCGAGATGATCAAATATGCCGCGAACGCCTTTCTCGCGGCCAAGATCACCTTCATCAACGAGATCGCCGCGCTCTGCGAGCGGGTGGGCGCGGATGTGAAAGAGGTCTCGAAGGGCATGGGCCTCGACGGGCGGATCGGCAACAAGTTCCTGCACGCCGGCCCCGGCTTCGGCGGGTCGTGCTTTCCCAAGGACACCCGCGCGCTCGCCCGGATCGGGCAGGAGCACGCGATGCCGATGCAGATCACCGAGGCGGTCATCAAGATCAACGACGAGATCAAGCGCCGCATGGTCGAGAAACTTTCGGACCTCTGCGGCGGCAGCTTCAACGGCCGCACGGTCGCGGTACTGGGCGTGACCTTCAAGCCCGAGACCGACGACATGCGCGAGGCGCCCGCGCTGACCATCGTGCCCGCGCTGGTGGGCGGCGGCGCCACCGTGCGCGTGACCGATCCGCAGGGCCGGCGCGAGGGCGAGGCGCTGCTTCCCGGCGTGACCTGGTGCGACGATCCCTATGCCGCGGCAGAGGGCGCCGACCTGCTGGTGATCCTGACCGAGTGGAACGAGTTCCGCGCGCTCGACCTTGGCCATATCGCGGGCACCATGCGGACGCCGCGGTTGGCCGATCTGCGCAACGTCTATTCGCCCGAGGCAGCGCGCGCAGCGGGGTTCGACGCCTATGTCGCGGTCGGGCGGAACGGCTATGGTCAGGAGTGATTTTCGCGCGCCGCCGATGTCGCGATTCGTCAGGCCGGTCGCGCAGGGACGGGTAGCGTCGCCGCGCGAGCCGCATGCCGGCCGCGCGATTCCTTTGGGCTGAACGGCGGAGGCACGGCGTCATGCGGGCGCTCGACGGGCTGGGTTATCGCGGCGCGGTAGGGCTGACGCTTGTCGCCTCGCTGCTCTGGGGCGTGTGGTGGATTCCGATCCGCTGGCTCGAGGCCGAGGGGCTGGAGGGCGTCTGGGCCAGCCTCGCCATGGGGCTCGCGGCGCTGCCCGCCTTCGGCCTGCTTGCGCTGCGCGACCGCAGCGGCGCCGTCACCGCGCCCCGCGCACTGCTGGGCGCGTTGCTGATCGGGCTGGCCGCGATGCTCTACGGCTCGGCGCTGGCCTTCACGGACGTGGTGCGCGCGGTGGTGATCTTCTACCTCGCGCCAGCCTGGTCCATCGCCATCGAGTGCCTGTTCATGGGCCGGCGGCTGAGCCTGCGCAGCGCGCTGGCGCTGGGCCTGTCGGCGCTGGGGGTCGCCGCGATCTTCGGCTTCCGGATCCCGCTGGAAGGCTTCGCCGCGGGCGATCTTGCCGCGCTGCTTTCGGGCCTGTCCTGGGCGATCGGCGCGGCGCTGGTCTTTGCCCGGCCGGGCGGCAGGCCGGTCGCGCTGTCGTTCTTCGCAACGCTCGGGCTGGTGCTGGGGGCAGGCGCGGTGCTGGCGCTGGGCGGGGCTGCGGCGGGGCACTGGCCCGGCTGGGCCGAGGCCTCTGCCGCCGTGCCGCTCGCGCTGGCGACTGGCCTTGCCTACCTCGTCCCCATCCTGCTGGTCACGATCTGGGCCGCGCAGCGCCTCGCACCCGCGACGATGAGCTTCCTTCTGACGGCGGAGATCATCGCCGGCGTCGTCTCGGGCGCGCTCTTTCTGTCGGAACCCTTCGGCTGGGCGGAGGCGCTGGGCGCCGCGCTCATCATCCTCGGCGCCGCGGCAGAGGCCATCGTGCCGCCTGCGCGCCGCGCCGCGCCCGTCGATTCCGGGCGAACCGGGGCGCAACGGGGCGGCTAGGTTCCTGCCGAACCCGATCCGGCGGTGTCGTGCGCTTCGTCCCCCGCGGCCGCGGGCGTCTCGAGCGCCGCGGTCACCATCCGGCAACAGCCCTCCGCATGGCGAGATCTCCGGTCACGGCGTGGATGTCCGTGCCGCCATGCGCGGCGGCGAAGCGCGCCAGCCCGTCAGCATCGCGCGTGCCGCGCGCGACCGCTGCGCCGTCGTCGCGGAAGGCGGCGGCGCTGGCCGCGCCGATCCCGCCCGCGCTGCCGGCGACCAGAACGCGCCTGCCGTCGAACCGCATCGCATCCTCCTGTCGTGCCGGGCGCGGAAACAGGCGCAGGTCCGGCACGACCTGACGGAAAGCGACGGGCATGGCGACTTTCGCTAGGTTCGGTGCGGGATTCCGGATAGCGTTCGGGGCATGACGCAACATGACGACGCATCCTTCGCCACGCCACGGCTGGGACGCGAGGTGCAGTTCCTGCTGATGCCGCGGTTTTCCTCGCTCGGGCTGATGCTGCTGACCGAGCCGCTGTTCCTGGCCAACTGGTTGCTGGGAGAAACCCGCTATTCCTGGCGCCTGCTGTCGATCGACGGGGGGCGGGTGCCGTCGAGCGACGGGCAGTTGCACGGTGTCTCGGAGGGGCTGTCGGCGCTCCGGCCGGACTGCACGACCTTCGTGCTGGCGAGCTTCGAGGCCAAGACGCACTGTCGGGCCCCCGGCGTGGCGAATGCGCTGCGGCAGGTGGCGCGGCGCGGGGCCCTCGTCGTGGGGATCGAGACGGGCTCCGTCGCGCTGGCGCAGGCGGGACTGCTCGCGGGGCGCAGGGCCGCCGCGCACTGGGACGCGGCGATACCGCTGATGGAGCTGCACCCGGACGTCGAGGTGACCGACACCGCCTTCGAGATCGACGGGCGCGTGGCGACCTCGGCCGGGGCGCTGGCCAACCTCGACCTGATGCTGCACCTGATCGCCGTTACCGACGGGCCGGGTCTGGCCGACCAGGTGGCGCGCCACTTGCTGCATCACCGGCCGGAGGCGGCGCGCACCCTGCGCGCCTCGGACCCGCTGTTGCGCGAAAGCGCCGTGAACGCCCGGATCGGGCGCGCCGTGCAGCTGATGGAGGCGACCCTGGAAGAGCCGCTTTCGGTGCCCGAGCTTGCCGCGCGGCTGGGCATCTCGCAGCGGCAGATGGAGCGCGACTTTCGCGCCGTCCATGACATGTCTCCCAGCCGGTTCTACCGCCAGTTGCGGCTGAACCTCGCGCACCGCCTGTTGCAACAGACCGATCTGTCGGTGACGCAGGTGGCGGTGACGGCGGGTTTCGTCTCGTCCGAGCATTTCTCTCGCGCCTACCGGGCGCAGTTCGGCGTCCCGCCCAGCCGCGACCGGGTGCAGAGCACGGATGCGCCCGCGGCCTGGATGCCCAGCGGGGCGCATGATGCGATGCTTCGGCCGAATCGCTGATCCGGACGGGAACCATTCTCTTCCAATGGTGTTGGACGGATGCGCCTTTTGAAAAAGAGGTGCCTGTCCCTCCCCAGGGCGGTCGCGTTTCCCGCGCGGCCGCCCGCCTTTTTCTTGTCCGTCCTTTTCCCGCCGTTTGTCCGGGAAAGCCCGCACACGGCGCGGATCGCATATCCTTTCCTCCCGCCCCGGTCATTTCGGAACATCCTGCCGGAGGCAGCGGTTGAACCGTTGAAATCCCCGAAACGATGGAGGATCCGATGCCCCAAGCGAAACCCGCAGCCCCGCGGCCCAAGTCGGGTTGGAAGGAAGTGCTGGGCGGCTGGCTGGAAGGTCTGCTTCCGCCGTCTCCGCCGGGTCGGCCGGCGAAGGCGCCCCTGCGCGCCGGTGCGGCTCCGCGTCCCGAGCGCAGGCCCCGACTCACCCGGCGGCCCTGACCGGAACAGGTCCGGCTCTCTGCCGGTCTTGGGGCATGTCGGGCCTGAGCCTGACCCGGCATGCCTAAGGGCGGTCGCGGCATCCGTCCCCGCCGCGGCCGTCCATCCCTTTCCTTCCCGCTCTCCCCTTGTTCACACGCCCAGAATCACTGTGATCCGCGCAACGTGAAAGGCCCGCGCAGAGAATCTGCGCGGGCAGTCGGCTCGCGCGCCGGAGGGAACGACGGCGCGCGAACGGGTCGGCCGGCGCGTCAGGCCGCGTCGCGGTTGACGTGGCCCGTCGCGATATCGGTGAAGACGCGGTCGCCGTCGTAGGACTTGTCGAGGCACTCCTGCGCGGCTTCCGCTTCGGCATCGAGCTTCAGGCGCTTGGCGAAGGCGCGGATCGTGCCGTAGCCCGCTATGGCGAAATGCGCCATGCGCTGATACTGTGCGATGATCGCCGCATCGCGCGCGTCGGGATCGCTGAAGCGCTCTTCGAGGACGTCCTTGCGTGCCTCGCTGACAAGGCCCTCCATCCCCTTGCTGTGGTCCCCACCCGGTTCCGCGCCGTGGGCACGGGCAAGCTGGGCCATCGTGTCGCGACCGCGCGCAATCCCCTGGACGCCGCGTTCCAGCGCGTCCCTGAGGTCCTTCGCGTGGGCCACTTCGGCCATCTTGGCTGTGATCTCCTCGGACTGGCGGCAGGCGCTGTACATCTCCTGCACTTGTTCGAGGTAGAGGTCTCTCAGATCGTCGGTCGCCATGGCAGCGATCTCCTTCTTCTGAAATCCGGTCGCAGGCGCGTCTCGTGCCTGCCATCCGGTCATCAACGGATCGCGCGGTCGCGGGTTCCGTCGCTGGGTCCCGTGCCCATGGGTGGAACTTCGCGGCGGCGCCCGGACTTTCAGCACTGTGATCCGCGACACGAAAGGAGGACACGATGAACTGGGACCAGATCAAGGGCCGCTGGAAGGAAATGACCGGGCGGGTCCGCGAACGCTGGGGCGAACTCACCGAGGACGAGGTGCAGCAGGCCGCCGGCAACCGCGAGCAGCTGGAGGGCCTGATCCAGCAGCGTTACGGCAAGACCAAGGAACAGGCGCGCGAGGAAGTCGACAAGTGGGCGTCAGAACAGAACTGACTCCCCGACCACGACGCAGCGAAAAGGCCCCGCCGGAGCGATCCGGCGGGGCCTTCGCCTGCGCGGAGGTCTGGGCGCTCAGTCCTCCGTGCCCTCGCCAAGCCGCACGGCAACGAAGCTGTGGCTGCCGTTGCGGAACACCCTGAGCAGCAGGGGGTCGCCGGCGTCGAGCGCGGATTCAGCGGCATCCCGCAGCCCGCCCACGTCCGTCAGGTCCGCACCGTCGGCCGAGGTCAGCACGTCGCCCTGCCGAAGGCCCGCGCGCGCGGCGGGCGTGCCGGCATCGATCGCCGCGACGAAAAGCCCCGAGACATCGTCGGGCAGATCGGCGCGCGCGCGCAACTCGCGGTCCACCGGCGCGACGGAGACGCCCAGGCGCGCTTCGTTGGGCTCCGGTTCGGGATCCTGCGGCGGAGGGGGTGCAGCGGCGAACAACGTGGCCGGCTGCTGGCCGATGGTCACGCTCAACTCGCGCGTCTCGCCCTCTCGCAGCAGGGTCACGGGCACTTCGCTGCCGCTTTCCAGCTCGGCGACGGCGAAGCTCAGCGCGCGGGCGTCCTCGATCTCTTCGCCCTCGATGCCGGTGATCACGTCGCCGGGCCGCAGGCCGGCCTCTGCCGCGGGGCTGTCATCGGTCACCTCGGCCACCAGCGCGCCGTCCGTCGCCTCCTCCGGCAGGTCCAGCGCATCGGCGAGGTCCGCGTCGACCGGCTGCAGGCGCACGCCCAGATAGCCGCGATCGACCTGTCCCTCGTCCTGCAGGTCGGCCACCACGTCCTGCGCCACGCGGGACGGAATGGCGAAGCCGATGCCCACGTTGCCGCCCGAGGGCGAGAAGATCGCCGTGTTGACGCCGACGACCTCGCCCTCTGCGTTGAAGAGCGGCCCGCCCGAATTGCCGCTGTTGATCGCGGCGTCGGTCTGCAGGAAGTCGTCGTAGGGACCCGAGCGGATGTCGCGCGACCGGGCCGAGAGGATGCCCGCCGTCACGGTGGTGCGCAGGCCGAAGGGGTTGCCGATGGCGACGACCCATTCGCCGATCTGCAGGTCGTCGGAGGCGCCCCAGTCGACGAAGGGATGCGTCTCGTCGGTCTCGACCTTGATAAGGGCGAGATCGGTCGCCGGGTCCGTGCCCACCACCTCTGCCTCGAGGCGCGTCTCGTCCCGCAGCACCACCTCGACGCTTTGCGCACCTTGCACGACATGGTTGTTGGTCACCGCGTAGCCGTCGGCCGACACGAAGAACCCCGAGCCCTGCGCGCGCATCGGGCCGCGCGGCGGCTGCGGCATCCGGTCGCCGAAGAACTCCTCGAACCCGGGGGGAAGGCTGGGGCCGGGTACCGGCCCTGTCTCGCGCGGGGGGGCGGTGGACAGGACGCCGACGACGGCGGGCAGCTTGTCGGCCGCCATCTCCTGGAACCCCGGGGGCGTGTCGTAGCTTGCCTGCGGCGCCGTGCCGTCCGCCGACTGTTGCGCCCCGAGCGGTTGCGTGGCGACGAGCAGCGCGGCGAGCGCTACAGCACTGCCGCGTGCCGGTCGCGTGGCGAAGGATGTCTGCATGAAAAGGCCTCTCGTTTTGCCGGGCAGGTAATCCGCCCCTTGGACAATCCGCATCTGCAGGCGGATGTTCCCGCAGGCAGGAAATCGCCACGCGCCCTGCCCGGTTGCGTGCAAGTCGATCGGGGCAGGGCGCGTGAACCGCCCGGCACGGGCCCGGCCCGGCCGGGGCGTCGGGCAAGCTGGATCAGACCGGCAACGCCCGATCGGCCGGCACCGCCCGATCGGCTGGCAGCGCCCACCCCGCTTCGGCGCCAGCCGAGGGAGCACTCTGCCCGTCCTCCAGCCAGGCCCGAACGGTGCGCGCAAAGCGGTCGGGTGCCGTGAGCATGGGCAGATGCCCGCTGTCGACGATTCGCGCCACGCCGAAGGGAAGCGCCCGCGCCAGCGCCATCTGGTGTGCATAGGGCACGACCGGATCGCGGGCGCAGACGACCACGGTCACGGGCACTTCAATGTCTCCGAAGCGTTCCAGCGCGCTCTGTGCCCGCACCCAGATGGCAAGCGCGCGCGCGGTGCGGGGGCACCCGGTGGCCAGCTCGCGGCGCATCGCATCGGGCACCGCGCGCAGGCGTTCGCCCGGTGCGATGGACGCGGTCATCCAGGCGGCGAAGCGGTCCGTGTCCGCGAGCCAGCGCCGCATCAGCACCTTGGCCGAGATCGGCCCGACCAGCGGTGTCCCGGTCACGAGCCGGGTGCGCAGCGCCACGGGCTTGCGGCAGTCGCCGGCATGGATCGCGCCGACCACCAGCACGCGTTCGACCAGTTCGGGATGTTCGCGCGCGATCATCAGGGCGAGGTAGCCGCCCAGCGAATGCCCGATCAGCTGCACGGGCCGTCCCCCAGAGCGTTCCGCGATCCGGTCCGCCATGTGCTGCGCGAGCGCGGCATCCGGCTGCAGCAGGCCCTCCGCCTCCGGCAGGATCGGCGCATCGCCGCGATGGCCCGGCAAGGGCGGCGCGTCGCACGGCGGGTCGTCGAGCGCCGCGCGCAGCGGCTGCCACACCGCGGGGCTTTCGAGCAGCCCGTGGAGCATGACAAGCGGCGGGGTCATGACGCTGTCGTATGCTGTTGCGGGATGTACAGGTGCATCCGGTTCTCCACTCTGGGCGCGACAGGAGCTTGCGCCGCTTCCGCCGTGAAAGCAGGGATAAAACGTGCGTGAACCGGTGCGGTTCCGGCGCGGCGACGCTTCTTCAGCGTCAGGCTGTGGCCGGCGCGCCCGAGGCATGGGCGCGCGCGGCCTGCACGAGCGCGCCGAAGATGCGCCGCTGCTGGCGCTTGTAGAACAGATGCTCGGGGTGCCACTGCACGCCCAGTGCCAGCGGCGGCGCCGGCCGTTCGATCGCCTGCACCATGCCGCCCGAATCGAAGGCCGCGATCCGCAGGCCTGCCCCCAGCCGGTCGACCGACTGCGTGTGCAAGGCATTCACCCACATCTTCTCGCGGCGCGTGAGTTCTGCAAGCAGCGTGCCGGGGCAGGCGCGCACAATGCGCCGCGGCAGGATCGTGCGGTAGCGGCGCGATCCGGGATAGGCGGCATAGGCGTCGGCGTGCAGGGTGCCGCCGAGTGCCACGTTCAGCATCTGCGCGCCGCGACAGATGCCCAGCACCGGCAGGCCCCGCGACAGCGCTTCTTCCGCCAGTCGGCGCTCGAGCGCATCGCGTGCGGGGTCAAGGCGCACCTCGGCGCGGACCTCGCCGCCGTAGAGCGCGGGCGAGATGTCGTCGCCCCCGCCGATCACCAGACCGTCCACCGCGTCGAGATCCGCGGCACGCCCGGTGCCCCAGCGCCGCGCCCGCCCACCCGCGAGCCAGACGTTGAGCGCGACCAGCGGAAAGATGCGCCAGCCCGAGCGCGCGGAGGTCGTCACCGCGATCACGGGTGCTGGCGCGCTCATGGCCGGCACCCCGCGCCGCCCTGCGGCGCCATCGACGCGAAGGGGCCAAGGGCACGGGCGATCGGCGCGGTCACCGCCTCGGCCTCTGTCAGCATGGGCAGCGCCGCCGTTTCCCTTTGGGCCGCGGCCACGCGCATCGCCAGCGCGTCGTCCGCCGCCACGCGCTCGACCAGCCACCAGCGCCGCCAGTCGTAGGCAAGGCTCCATCCCGCCTCGCCGATCCGGCTTTCCGGCATGCGGAAGTGATAGGCCGGCCGCGCGGCCACGGCGCCCGAGGCGGCCGGGTGCCGGGCGAAGCGGTCGGGCGCGATCTGCGCGTAGGCCGGCATCAGGTCCAGCCCGTGATTGCGCGAGGTCAGATGCGCGTCGATCAGGTCGAAGAGCCGGTCGGGCGGGGCCGCGGGCTCGAGCGCCGCCACCTCTTCCACGAAATCCGGCGGAAAGGGCTGGGTGAAGGGCAGCACGCGGCGGCTCATGTCGAGCGGGTCGCGCGCGCGCAGCCAGCCCTCCAGAAGCGCGAAGGCGCGGGCCACGCGCGTCAGGTCGCGCCCCTTCTCCGGGTCGGCCAGCGCCACGTTGAGGTGCAGGCCGAAGCCGTGCAGCAGATGCGCGCGCGAGCCTGCCGCGCCCGCCCGGTCCAGCGCGCCGAAAAGCGCGTCGATCTCCGGCAGGCGGTCCTGCGCCAGAGGGTCGGTCACCACCTCGATGGGCACCACCTGTCGCGCGACGGCAACACCCATCTCGGCCGCGGTGTGCCGCCCCCCGGGACGCCACGCGCTGTCGAGATAGATTTTCAGGGTGCCGAAACGGCTGTCTTCCAGCACCCATTCGCTGGCCGAAAGCTGGCGCAGGCGCCCGCCCGCCTCTGCCTGGCAGATCGCGGCGGCCCGGTCGGGCGGCAGAGCCCCGAATTCCAGCTCCAGCCCCACCGCGCGCGGCGCTCCCGCGCCCTCGGGAAGGTCCGGCAGGACGGGAAACCGTGCCTCGGGCGGCCGGTCGGGCAGGTTGGCCCCGGGGCTGGTCATCCTGCAAACAGGCCTGGGCAGGTCGCATCGCACGCCCGGCGTCGCGCAGGTGCCCGCTGTGCTTGCGTGGTGCAGGGAACAACCCGGGAGTGTCGCGCTTGACCCGCAGAATCAGTCGCAGCATCAGTCCCGGAGAGGCGATCATGGCACGTCAGAGCACGACCGCGGCCCGCAGCCAGCCCGACCACGACCCGCGCAGGACCGGCCAGGGGACCAGCTCCGTCCATGTCCCGCGCGGAACCTCGGGCCCGGCGACGCCGGTACGCTCCGGCGTCGTGCCCTTCGACAAGGGCAGCCGCCCCCGGCCGATGGGCACCGACAGCATCCCCGAGGATACGACGGGCGCCAGCCCCTCGGCCAACACGGCGACGGAAGAGCGTTCGCCCGAGGCGGCCCGCCAGCGTGCCTCCCGCGGGCCTCTGCCGCGCCGGGCGGGCGTCATCGCGGGCATCGCGCTGATCCTCGTGATCCTGGCCGCCTGGCTTCTGTGAGGCGGCCGCGGGACCGTTGCGCGCGGCGCGGCACCGCTCAGGCTTTCGCCATCTCGCGGGGGTCATGCATTCCCTCCTTCACGCCGAAGCGCACCAGCGCCACGTTGACCGGCCAGGCGGCAAAGAGGCCCAGCGTCAGCGAGGTCATCATCGCGGTCCAGAACAGCACGTCGCCAAGGCCCGCGCCACCCGCAAGCCAAAGGTCCACGCCAATCGCCACGACCTCCATCATCACGATCGAGGCGGTCTCGCTCACCAGCGAATCCTGCATCGCCTCGCCGAAGGGCACGCCATCGTGCATCAGCGGTCCCAGCGTGAGCAGGATGCCGAAGGTGAAAGCGAAGGCGAAGGTGACAAGCGCGGTGGGCACGGTGCCCAGCGCAAGGATGCCGACAGCCAGCACGAGGCCCACGATCTCGCCCATGCCGCAGCCGGAATAGCAGTGCGCGGTGGACCGCCAGCCGCGCCGCCAGATCGTGTCGCGCGCGATCTGCTTGCGCCCCGTCATCCAGTAGACCAGCAGGCCGACGGGCCCGGAATAGAGCACGGTCAGCGCCCAGACGACCTTCATCAGCCTGCCGATCTCGGGATTGGCGCGGCGGAAGTCCCACAGCAGGACCCCGACGCAGGCGAACGACACCCCGAGCCAGCCGATCAGCACGGCGGGTTGCGAGAGAAAGGCGGCGATCTGGTCGCGCATCTGGCCTCCACGATTGATCCGCCGGCTTAACCGCGGGGTGCGTGGGCCGGTTCCGTGTGCCCTCAGCGCAGGGAGGCCGCGTAGCGTGCCGCGAAGCGCGCGTAGCCGTCCTCTGTCTCCTGCAGGTGCGGGCGCGCGAGCGCGTGCAGTGCCGGCAGCCTGTGAAACGGGACAGAGGGCATGGCATGATGCTCTGCATGATACGGCATGTTCCAGGCCAGGAACCGGACGAGGCGCGTGGTGGTCGTGGTGCGGCTGTTGGCGAACATGTCCGCGACCGCGGGGCAGCGGCCGTGTTCGGCCAGCAGGTAGAGGCGCAGCACCGGAAACCCCAGCGCCAGTGGCAGAAGCCAGGCGGTGAAAAGCCAGGGCGCGACGGTCGCCATCAGGACCGCCGCCAGCGCATAGGCCGCGAGCATCGCGCGTGCTTCGCGCCGCAGCCGGGGATGCACGCGGGCCGGAAGATACGGCGCCTCGATCCGGCCGAAGGCGTTCGTCCTGAGCACCGCCGCCTTGTCGCGCCAGTAGCCCGGCGTCGAAAGATGCCACAGCAGGGCGGGCCAGTCGCCCGGCTTCGGCGCGGCAAGCTCCGGGTCATGGTCGGGGTCGTTGGTGTGCCTGTGGTGGGCCAGGTGGAAGTAGCGGAACCATTCGAAGGGCTGCACGATCAGCAGCCCCGTGACATGCCCCACCCATTCGTTCAGCCGCGCGCTGGCGAAGGGCGTCTTGTGCGTCGCCTCGTGCTGCAGCGTGAAGAGAAAGGCGAGACACACGCCCTGCACCGGCAGCAGGAGCGGCCAGCCCGGGACGCGGGCCGCAATCGCAATGCCGAGGGCGAGGATCGCGCCGCCGTGCAGCGCCAGATGCCGAAGGCCCGCCGCATCCGAACGCTCGGTGAGCGCCTGGCGCGTCGCGGGGGGCAGTGCGGCAACGAAGGCCTTGTGCTCCATCGCTCTTTCCTTTGTGCCGTCCCCGACAAGGCTAACGCCACGTCCCGCCCGTGCCAACGCCAAGGTGCGGCCGGATGGCGCCTCGACAGCGCAGACACGTCCGCTATTTGTTACGCCGTCGGAGCGCAGGAGGGACAAGATGGACGGAAGCAGCCAGAGACGGATCGAGCAGACACAGGCGGATCTGCCGCCGGAACTCGCAGCGCGGCGCGCGGCTGCGATGGACTCGATTCGCAGAAGACGCATGCGGCAGGAGGCCGTTGGCTACGCGACGATCGCCGGCGCGATGAGCCTTGGCCCCGCGTTCGAGGACGCCAGGGGACTGGGCCGAATTGTTCACTATTCGAAGTTGTTCCTCATCGCCTTCGCGATGCTGGCGCCCAACTACCTGGTCTGGCAACTGCTGCTCTGAGCGAGCGGTCTGCGGGCCGTGCCCGGCCAGGCGCGGCCCGATGGTCCTGCGTGGCGCAAGGCCTGTGCCGGCGGTTCGGGGCCGGATTGCGTAATTCGCAAGGCTTCCGGAATTCGTGAAGCTTTCCGAATTCGCCAAGCTTCCGGAATTCAAAAGGGGGATTGGTGGAGCCTACCGGGATCGAACCGGTGACCTCTTGCATGCCATGCAAGCGCTCTCCCAGCTGAGCTAAGGCCCCCTGATGGTGCGCCGCTACCTAGACGCAGCGCCGGGTGGGATCAAGCGAAAAATCCCGGCACCGCGCGGCGGCGCAACGTCAGCTTTCGTCCTCGTCCGAGGACACGTCGGCGATGTCGTCGAGCGAGACGTTGCTGTCGTCGTCATCGTCCTCGAGCACCTCGTCCTCAAGGTCGACGTCCACATCATCCTCGATCACGGACTCGTCGTCCTCCCCGGACTTCTTGGCCGGGCTTGCACGGCTGTCCGCCGCGTCCGCGGAAATCATCCGGCTGCGACCGGTCTCGATATCGACGACCTCGCCCGTGTAGGGGCTGACCACCGGGCTGCGGTTCAGGTCGTAGAAGCGCTTGCCGGTCGTCGGGCACAGTCGCTTCGTGCCCCATTCTTCCTTGGGCATGGCATCCTCTTCTCGCATTCGCTCTTGCCGGCGACTCGGCGCTCCTGACATAAGGGCGCAACCCTTGTCAAAGCCTTTGCCGCGACGCCGCCGGAGACTGCGCATATGGGCCATCGCGTCCTGCCGGGCAACCCCCCTCTGCCGCTCACGCTGCGCCACTCGGCGCGGGCGCGGCGGATCAGCCTGAGGGTTTCGTCGCTGGACGGCCGAATCACCCTGACGCTGCCACGCGGCGTGGCCGAAGCGGAGGCGATGGCCTTTGCCCGGTCGAAAGAGCGGTGGCTGCGCGCGCAGGCTGGCGCGCGCCCCGCGGCGGTGGCGGTCGGGCATGGTGCCACGCTGCCAGTGGAGGGTCGTCTCTTGACGCTCGAACCCGGCACCGGCCGCGCCGTGCGGACCGAGGGCGCGCGGCTTCTTGTGCCCGGAGAGCCGGCGCAAGCCGGCGCGCGCGTCGAGGGCTGGCTCAAGGCGCTGGCGCGCGAGCGTCTGGCGGCGGCGGCGGACCGGCA
Organism: Rhodosalinus sp.; assembly: GCF_046542825.1. Classification (GTDB taxonomy): domain Bacteria; phylum Pseudomonadota; class Alphaproteobacteria; order Rhodobacterales; family Rhodobacteraceae; genus Rhodosalinus. The sequence goes on from NZ_JBKHAQ010000005.1 coordinate 19,293, forward strand.
CGCCGCCTCTCTGGGTCGTCCCTACGCGCGGGTCACGCTGCGCGACACCCGCTCGCGCTGGGGCTCCTGCTCGTCGGCCGGCGCGCTCAGCTTTTCCTGGCGGCTGATCATGGCCCCGCCCGAGGTGCTGGACTACGTCGCCGCGCACGAGGTGGCCCACCTGGCCGAGATGAACCATTCGCCCGCCTTCTGGGCCGTCGTGCGGCGTCTCTACGGGCCGTGCGAGGCGCAGCGACGGTGGCTGCGCGACGAGGGGTCGGGCCTGCACCGCTACCGTTTCTGACGCGGGGCGATTGACGGCGCGCATTTTTGTGATCACATATGCCGACATGCTCCTCAACCCCCGCCCCTCCGACGCGTTGCCCGCCGCGCACGACCGTGTCTATCGCGGCCTCAGGTCGCGCGTCATGCACGGCCAGATCGAGCCGGGCGAGGCGCTGACCCTGCGCGGCATCGGCCGCGAGTTCGGCGTCTCGATGACGCCCGCGCGAGAGGCGCTGCGTCGGCTGGTGGCCGAGGGTGCGCTGTCGATGTCAAGCTCCGGCCGCGTCAGCACGCCGGAGCTGTCCAACGAGCGGATCGAGGAACTGGCCGCGCTGCGTGCGCTGCTCGAGGTCGAGCTTGCCAGCCGCGCGTTGCCGCGCGCGCACATGGCGCTGATCGACCGCTTGCAGACCATCAACGCCTCCGTCGGCGAGGCGGCGCAGCGGCGCGATGCCGTGGCCTATATCCGGTCGAACCTCGAATTCCACCGCACGCTCTACCTGCGGGCGCAGGCGCCCGCGATGCTGGCGATGGCGGAAACCGTCTGGCTGCAGATGGGGCCGACCATTCGCCGCCTCTATACCCGGCTGAAGCGGCGCGAAGCGCCGCATTACCACCGCCTGATCATCGCAGCGCTGAAGGCGGGCGACGAGCCGGGCCTGCGACTCGCGGTGCGGTCGGACGTGACGCAGGGACTCAAGATGCTCGCCGGCTGATGGGGCATGGCGGCCGGGCAGGACCGAACCGGCGGTGCGAGCGATGGAGTCCGCCATGTTATGAGGGGACAACACAGCCATGACCCGTTACCATCCCATCCTTGTCGTGCTGCACTGGCTGCTTGCGCTGATGGTCCTTGGCGCGCTGATCGGCGGGGCCTTCAGCCTCGATCCGATCCCGGAGGACTCGCCGGACAAGATCGGCGTCCTGCGCCTGCACATGATCTTCGGCCTGTCGATCCTTGCGCTCATGGTGGTCCGGCTCGTCGTGCGCCTGCGCACACCGCACCCCGCGCCTGCGGACATCGGCAACGAGGCGCTGAACCAGGTCGCGCCCTGGCTGCACTGGATGTTCTACGCGCTGGTCTTCGGCCTGGCCGCGTCGGGGATCCTCATGTCGGTCGAGGCGGGCCTGGGCGATATCGTCTTCGGCGGCGCGCCCGGGCCGGTGCCGGAGCTTGACACGCTGCGCCCGCGGGCGGGGCACGGGTTGCTCGCGCTGGCGCTGGCCTTGCTGATCGCCGGGCACATCGGCGCGGCCATCTATCACCAGGCGGTGCGCCGCGACGGGATCATGCGCCGCATGGGATTCGGCCGGGGCTGAGCAGGACGGGATGCGGCCGGCCTTGCCGGTCAGGCGGCAAGGCCCTTGGTCCCCATATCGAGGAACTTCTGCCGGCGGTCCGCGCGCAGCCTGTCGCGCGCCTGCCCATCGAGGTCGCCAAGCATGCCCCGCAGGGCATCGCCGACCGCGGCAATGGCCGCGTCCGCGTCGCGATGCGCGCCGCCCAGCGGTTCGGGCACGATCCGGTCGATTACGCCCAGTTTCCGAAGGTCCTGGGCCGTGAGGCGCAGCGCCTCTGCCGCCTCGCGCATCTTCTCGGCGTCCTTCCACAGGATCGAGGCGCAGCCCTCGGGCGAGATCACCGAGTATATCGAGTGCTCCAGCATCGCCACCCGGTTCGCCGTGGCGAAGGCCACCGCACCGCCGGAGCCGCCCTCGCCGACCACCACGGACACCAGCGGCACGCCGAGGCCGAGGCAGGTCTCGGTCGCGCGCGCGATCGCCTCGGACTGGCCACGCTCCTCCGCGCCCTTGCCGGGGTAGGCGCCGGGGGTGTCCACCAGCGTGACGACCGGCAGGCCGAAGCGGTCGGCCATCTGCATCAGGCGGATCGCCTTGCGGTAGCCCTCGGGGCGGGCCATGCCGAAGTTGCGCTCGAGCCGGGTGCGCGTGTCGTGCCCCTTTTCGTGCCCGATCACCATGACGGGGCGGTCGTCGAAACGGGCGAGCCCGCCGATCACCGCCTGATCCTCCGCGAAGTTGCGATCGCCGGCGAGCGGCGTGAACTCGGCAAAAAGCGCCTCGACGTAATCGAGGCAGTGCGGCCGCTGCGGGTGGCGCGCGACCTGCGTCTTTCGCCAGGGCGTGAGCTCCTTGTAGAGCTGGGCCAGCATCGTTGCCGCCTTGCGATCGAGCGCGGCGGCCTCGTCCTGCAGGTCCACGCCCTCGCCCGACCGGGCGAGCGCGCGCAGTTCCTCGGCCTTGCCCTCAAGCTCGGCCAGCGGCTTTTCGAAATCGAGATAGATGGTCATGGCCGCCCGTCGTTTCCCCGCGGGTATATGACGGCGGCACCCCGCGGATGCAACAGGCTGCACGCGGGGCCGGACGGGCCGCGCCATGCGCGGGCGCGGTCGTCTCCTTATCCCGCCAGCACTGGCCAGAGCGGGGCCGGCAGCAGCGCCGCCATCGTCAGGTTGAAGGCCCGCAGGCGGCCGCGCGCGTCAAGCCGGTGTCCGACATGCAGGCCGGGCACCGCCCAAAGGCCGGCGCCGGGCAGGGCCACCGCACCAATCACGGCGGCCACCGAGAGCATGGCGGCAAGGGAGCGGTCCCGCGCGCAGAGCGTCGCAGCCCAGAGCGCCATGGTCCAGGCTCCGGGGGTGACCCACTGGACGGCTGCGGCCTGCAGGAAGGTCAGCGGACGCCCGGCCGCCGGACCCTGCACGGGCGACGCGCGCCGGCTCGAATAGAGCGCGCCGCCCGGCCGTTCACTGTGCCGCGATCATCTCGGCCTGTTTCACGATCACCTCGGCCTGCTTGATCGAGGCGATGTCGATCAGCTTGCCCTTGTAGGTCACAGCGCCCTTGCCCTCCGCCTTGGCCTGCTCCATCGCGGCGATGATGGCGCGGGCGTCCTCGACGGCGGCCTCGGTGGGCGTGAAGACCTCGTTCGACTGCGTCACCTGGCTGGGGTGGATCGCCCATTTGCCGACGCAGCCCAGCGTGGCCGAGCGCAGCGCCTGCGCCCGGAAGCCGTCGGGGTCCGAAAAGTCGCCGAAGGGTCCGTCCACCGGCAGCAGGCCATGGGTCCGACAGGCGGCGACGATGGCCACGATCGGGTAGTGCCACGGGTCGGCGTAGTGCACCTGACGCTCGCCCTCGGCCTCTTTCGGCGAGAGCATGTAGTAGTTCGACTGCGTGCCGCCGATGTGCGTCGTCGCCATGCCCATGTAGGCGGCATAGTCCGCCGGGCCCAGGTGCAGGGATTCCATCCGCGGGCTCGCGGCCGCGATCTGCTCGACGTGGGCGAGGCCCGCCGCCGTCTCGATGATCGCCTCGAAGCCGATGCGCCTGTCCTTGCCCGTGGCAGCCTCAATGGCCGAGACCAGGGCATCCACGGCATAGATGTCGCCCGCGCAGCCCGCCTTGGGGATCATGATCGCGTCGAGCCGGCCCTTCGTGCCCTCCAGCAGGTCCACGACATCGCGATACCAGTAGGGCGTGTCGAGCCCGTTGATCCGAACCGAGAGCGTCTTCTTGCCCCAGTCCACCTCGTTGATCGCGGCCACGACGTTCTTGCGCGCCGCGTCCTTGTCGTCGGGCGCGACCGAATCCTCGAGGTCCAGGTTGATGACATCCGCGGCGCTCGCCGCCATCTTCTCGAAAAGCTCGGGGCGCGAGCCCGGGCCGAACAGCTGGCAACGGTTGGGCCGGGCCGGCGGGCTGGGCGGGACGGTGAAGCTCATGCGGGTATCCCTCGTGTGAAATCGGTGCGGACGTTTGCCGAGCGGGCTAGAGGATCGGCTGCTGCCGCGCAAGAGAGTTTCGTCCGGGACCTGCCGGGCGCAGCTTTCCTGCGGGGCGCTCGCAACGACCCCGCGCGCACCCGCGGAAAGAAGGCCGAAAGAAGCGCCGCGCAGACGCGCGTGGCGGGAGATTCTTGCGCGCCCGCGCCGCTGCGCGCGCGCATCGCGATGCATTTCCCGCCGCATCGGTTAGGATCGCGCCAAATCACCGGAGTTCCTGATGATCGAGACACCCTATCTGCTGTTCCTGGGCGACGCGCCCGACCCGCTGGCCGCGAAGGTCGCGCAGGGGATCAAGGACTGGCGCCCCGACAATGCCGTGGGCCAGTTCCGGATGGAGGGCTGCAAGGCCGACCTCGGCCTGCCCGACATGTCGCTGGCCGAGGCGAAGGCCGCCGGGGCGAAGACGCTGGTGATTGGCGTCGCGAACCGCGGCGGCGTGATCTCGGCGGCCTGGAAGAAGGTGCTGGTGGCCGCGCTCGAAGAGGGCTTCGACCTGGCCTCGGGCCTGCACAACCTTCTGCGCGACGAGGAGGATCTGGCCGCCGTGGCGCGCGCCACGGGGCGGACCCTGCACGACGTGCGCGTGCCCTCGGTGAAATACCCCATCGCGGACGGCAAGCCGCGCGCCGGCAAGCGCCTGCTGGCAGTGGGCACCGACTGCTCGGTGGGCAAGATGTATACCACCCTTGCCATGGACGCGGAAATGAAGCGCCGCGGCATGAAGTCGAAGTTCCGCGCCACCGGGCAGACCGGCATCCTGATCACGGGTGACGGCGTCCCGCTCGATGCCGTGGTGGCGGATTTCATGGCGGGCTCCATCGAGTGGCTCACGCCCGAAAACGAGCCAGACCACTGGGACGTGATCGAGGGACAGGGCAGCCTCTTCCACATCTCCTATTCCGGCGTGACGCTGGCGCTGATCCACGGCGGCGCACCAGATGCGCTGGTGCTTTGTCATGAGCCGACCCGGCCGCATCTGCGCGGGTTGCCCGATCACCCCGTGCCCAGCCTGGAGGCGCTGCGCGAGCTCTCGCTGACCATGGCGCGGGTGGCGAACGCGCAAAGCGAGGTGGTCGGCATCTCGGTCAACACGCAGCACCTGTCGGACGACGAGGCGAAGAGCTATTGCGCCGGGGTCGAGGCGCGGATGGGTCTGCCGACGGTCGATCCCTTCCGCCACGGAGCCGGGCGCCTGGTGGACGCACTCAGCGGGATCTGACCGAAGGGGACAGGGCGGCGGGAACGCGCGCCGCCTTGTATGGTTGATGGCGTGACGGCGCCGGCCGGGTGCCGGCCCTCATCAGACCATGGGAGTCCCATCATGGAAATCACCGACCTCAGATCGCTCTACGTGGCAGAACTGCAGGAGGCGCGCTCGGTCGAGGCGCAGATCGCGGATGCCTTCGACGCGCTCGGCGCCAGGGCCAGCGAACCCCGCCTGAAGGAGCTTCTGCACGGCGAAGTGCAGGAGGCCGCGCAGCACCGCGACCGCATCGGCGAGCTGATCGCCGGGCACGGCGAGGAACCGCGGGCGCACGACGATCAGGCGATGCGCGCGATTCTTGCCGAAGCGGACAAATGGGCGCGCTCGATCGAGGACGCGGGCGCGCGCGATGCGGCGCTGGTGGCCTCTGCCCAGCGCGTGCAGCACTACGAGATCGCGCTCTACGGCAGCCTCGCCGCCTGGGCGAAGGAACTGGGGATGGCGGATCTCGAGCGCCTCCTCGCCATTCTCGACGAGGAACGGGCCGCCGACGAACGGCTCAGCGAGATTGCGAAGAGCGGTGTCAACAAGGAAGCTGTCGCCTGAGCGCCGGGCGGCTGATGCTCAAAGAGGGTCAGCGATGCCGCGTCAGTTTGCACGTCAGCGTCTCATGTCCCCGCCGGACCGCTTGGCCAGCGGGGCCACCGGCGCCGCGCTCGTCGCGTGCATCGCGCGCGCCGCCGAACCGCTGCCCGCGATCGACTCGCGCGATTTCGCGGGTTTCGCGGACAGATACGCGGACCGTCGCGTTGTCCTGCTGGGCGAGGCGAGCCACGGGACATCCGAGTTTTACCGCGCCCGCGCCGCGATCACCCGCCGTCTGATCGAGCGGCACGGCTTCGACATCGTCGCGGTCGAGGCCGACTGGCCGGATGCCGCGGCCGTGGACCGCTACGTCCGCCACCATGCGCTCCGCGATGTGGAAGAACGTGCCTTTCATCGGTTTCCCGACTGGATGTGGCGCAACACGGATGTGGACGACTTCGTCCACTGGCTGCGCGCGCACAACGAAAGCATCGCGGACCCCGACCGGCGCGCGGGTTTCTACGGGCTCGACCTTTACAACATGCGCGGCTCCATCGCCGCGGTGCTGGCGTATCTCGACGAGGTGGACCCCAGGGCGGCGGCCATCGCGCGCGAACGCTACGGCTGCCTCACGCCCTGGCAGAAGGATCCGGCGGTCTATGGCCGGGCCGCGCTGAGCCGGGGGTATGGCGAATGCGAGGCGCATGTCGTGGCGCAGTTGCGGGACATCCTGGCGCACCGGCTGGACTACGAGGCGAAGGACGGCGCCAGCTTTCTCGACGCGGCGCAGAACGCGCGGCTGATCCGGTCGGCCGAGCGCTATTACCGCATCATGTATTACGGCGGCGCGGACAGCTGGAACCTGCGCGACACGCATATGTTCGAGACCCTGACGAACCTGCTGGAGGCGGGCGGGCCGCAGGCGAAGGCCGTCGTCTGGGCGCACAACTCGCATATCGGGGACGCGCGCGCGACCGAGATGGGCACGCGGCGGGGCGAGTTGAACATCGGCCAGCTCTGCCGCGAACGCTGGGGCGATGCGGCGGCGCTGATCGGCTTCGGCACGCACACCGGCACCGTGGCCGCCGCCAGCGACTGGGGCAGCCCGATGGAGGTGAAGCGCGTCCGCCCCTCAATGCCCGACAGCGTCGAGCAGCTCTGCCACGATACCGGCATTTCGTCGTTCCTGCTGGATCTCGCCCGCGATCCCGAACTTGCCGAACGCCTGAGCGAGCCGCGGCAGGAGCGCTTCATAGGCGTGATCTACCGCCCCGAGACCGAGGCGCTGAGCCACTATGCGGACGCGGCGCTGGCGCGGCAGTTCGACGCCTGGATCTGGTTCGACGAGACGCAGGCGGTCACGCCCCTGCGGGCAGAGCATCTGCGACCCGGCGTGCCAGACACCTATCCCTTCGGCCTCTGAAGCCTGTGCCGCACAGTCCGGCCGACCCGCTGGCATCCCGCACGGTGGCGCACTACTGCTGGCCCGAACGGCAACCGGCAGGAGGCGCGCGAAAGCATGGAGGAGGGGCTGCTGCTGATCGCGCTCGCCTTCGCGGCGGGTGGCGTGCTCAAGGGCGCGATCGGCGCGGGCGTCCCGGTGATCGTTGTGCCGATCATGGCGCTCTATCACGGGGTGCCCTTCGCGGTTGCGGTCTTCGCGCTGCCCTCGCTGCTGTCGAACGGCTGGCAGGGCTGGCACTATCGCGCGCATCTGCTGCCGGCGCGGTTCCTGATCCTGCTGACGCTCGGCGCCGGTCTGGGCGCGGCCATCGGATCGGTCCTGCTTGCGGCGCTTTCCGGGCCGGTGCTGATGGGAACCGTCGCGGGCATGACGCTGGCCTATGTGGCCTTCCGCTTCGCCCGTCCGCACTGGGTGCTCGAACGGCATGTCGCAGATCGGCTGGTGATGCCCGCAGGGCTGGTTGCGGGGGTGATGCAGGGGGCGGCCGGCATCTCGGCCCCGGTCTCGATCACCTTCATCAGCGCGATGCGGCTGCCGCGCGAGGCCTTCATCGCGACGATCTCTGTCCTGTTCCTGGCTATGTCGATGGTTCAGATCCCGGCGCTCTGGTCGCTGGGCATCCTGACGCCGGACCGGCTGATGCTCAGCCTTGCCGCCTGCGTGCCGCTCTTCGGGGGCATGCCGGTGGGCAATGTCCTGGCCCGCTACATGGCGCGCGAGACCTTCGACCGGATCGTCATGGCGCTGCTGGTGGTGATCGCGGTGCGGCTGGCCTGGGCCGCCGTGGCCTGAGCGCCGTCAACCGGACATGAAAAGGATACCGGACATGAAAAGGACACCAGAGATGAAAAGGCCCCGGCACCGGTGCCAGGGCCTCAGAAACCGCTACCGCCCGGTCAGGGCCGCAGGGATTCAGCTTCGCTGCCGTTCAGAGCAGTCCTTCGCGCTGCGCCTTCTTCCGCGCCAGCTTGCGGGCACGGCGGATGGCTTCGGCCTTCTCGCGCGCGCGCTTCTCGGACGGCTTCTCGAAATGTTGCCGGAGCTTCATCTCGCGAAACACGCCCTCGCGCTGGAGCTTCTTCTTCAGCGCGCGGAGCGCCTGATCGACATTGTTGTCGCGAACGCTGACCTGCATGTAGGGGTCACCACCTTTCCGTCTGAAGTTGGCCATATAGATCGAAGGCAGTTGTTTAACAGGGTTGCGCCATGATGTCCAGCCAGGGAACGAGACCCGGACCGATGATCTACGGGGCCTACGGCTTCACCGGCCGGCTGATCGCCGAGGAGGCGGTGGCGCGCGGCCTGCGGCCGGTCCTTGCCGGGCGGGACGCCGTGAGGCTCGCCGAAGTGGCCGACCGGCTGGGGCTGTCGCATCGGGCCGTGGCGCTGGACGATGCGGCGGGCCTGCGTGGGGCGCTCGAGGGCTGCGGCGCGGTAATCCATGCCGCAGGCCCCTTCGCCGAAACCTCGGCGGCGATGGCCGAGGCCTGCATCGCGAGCCGAACGCATTACCTCGACATCACCGGGGAGCCCGCCGTCTTCGCCGCCCTGCGCGCGGCGGGACCGCGCGCGGTGGCGGCGGGTGTCGCCCTGCTGCCCGGCTGCGGTTTCGACGTGGTGCCAACCGACTGCCTCGCCGCGATGGTGGCGGCTCGCTGCCCGGAAGCGGAGCGGCTCACGCTGGCCTTCGCCGGGATCGACACCCCCTCGCGCGGGACGCTGCGCACGGCGGCGCGCAATCTCGACGCGGCCCCGCTGGTGCGTCGCGCGGGGCGACTGGAGCCGCGCAGCGGCAGGCTTTCGACACGGCTGGATTTCGGCGACGGCCCAAGGCGCGTGATCGCCACGACCTGGGGCGATCTGGAAACCGCCTGGGACAGCACGGGCATCCCGGACATCGAGGTCTTCATGGCCCCCGCGCCCGCGACCGCGGCGCTGATGCGGCTCCCCGGCCCGCTGCGCCGGATCGCCGCGCGACTTGCGCTCTCGGAACGCGCGCTCGCGCGTCTGCCCGAGGGGCCGGATGCCGCGACGCGTCGGACCGCGCGCGCCCGGCTCTTCGCGCGCGCCGAGGGGCCGGGCGGCGCCGTGGCAGAGGCGCGCCTGGAAGTCTGCGAGCCCTATGCCTTCACCGCGCGGTCGGCGGTCGAGATCGCGCGCCGTGTCCTTGCAGGTCCGGCCCCTCGCGGCTACCGAACGCCGTCCCAGGCGTTCGGCAAGGGGCTGGTGCTGGACATTCCCGGCAGCCGCCTGCTTGAATGACAAAGGGGCTGGCCGACACCGGCTGCCCGACTAGCTGCCCCTTCAGCCGCGCGAGGAGAGTGCCTATGCCCGATCAGATGCCGCCCGATCCGACCCGAGAGGCGCTGCTCGACGCGGCGCTGATGCATGTGCCCTTCGACGGATGGTCGGAGGCCGCCTTTCGTGCCGCGGTGCGTGACGCCGGCGTGGACATGGCGCTGGCGCGCGCGCTCTTTCCCCGCGGCGCCGTCGATCTGGCCGTGGCCTTCCACAAGCGCGGGGATGCCGCGATGCTGGAGCGGCTGGCACGCGCCGACCTGCTGGGGATGCGGATGCGCGAGCGCATCGCCTTCGCCGTGCGCGTGCGGCTGGAGGTCGCGGGCGACAAGGAGGCGGTGCGCCGCGGCGCCACGCTGTTTTCCCTGCCGCCCTACGCGCCGGAGGGCGCGCGCCTGATCTGGGGCACGGCGGATGCGATCTGGACCGCGCTGGGCGACACCGAACGCGACTTCAGCTACTACACCAAGCGCGCGACGCTGGCGGGGGTCTATTCCTCGACCGTGCTTTTCTGGCTGGGCGACGACACGCCGGACAGCTCGGCCACCTGGGCCTTTCTCGACCGGCGGATCGAGGACGTGATGCGCTTCGAGAAGGCAAGGCAGAACCCGGTGATGAAGGGGGTCCTTGCCGGCCCCGAGTGGGTCTTCGACCGCCTGCGCAGCCGCACGCCGCGCGATGCCTCCGACATGCCGGGCCGCTGGTCCCGCCCGACCCCGCAGGAGTGAGCCGATGACCCGGACCACCATGCGCGCCGTCGAGATCAGCGAACCCGGCGGCCCCGAGGTGCTGCGCCCGGTCGAGCGGCCGGTGCCCGACCCGGGGCAGGGGCAGGTTCTGATCCGCGTGGCCTATGCCGGCGTGAACCGGCCCGACGCCCTGCAGCGGGCGGGCGCCTACGCCCCGCCGCCCGGCGCCTCGGACCTGCCGGGGCTGGAGGCGTCGGGCGAGATCGTGGCGGTGGGACCGGGCGTGGACGACCGGGCGGTGGGCGACCGGGTCTGCGCCCTGCTGCCGGGTGGCGGCTATGCAGAGTATGTGGTGACGCCCGCCGTCCATTGCCTGCCGGTGCCCCAGGGCATGGCGCTGAAGGAGGCCGCCTGTCTGCCGGAGACCTTCTTCACCGTCTGGTCCAACGTCTTCATGCGCGGCGGGCTGGAGGCGGGCGAGCGGTTCCTGGTGCATGGCGGCTCGTCCGGCATCGGCACCACCGCGATCCAGCTGGGCCATGCCTTCGGCGCGCGGGTCTTCGCCACCGCCGGGTCGGACGAGAAATGCGTGGCCTGCCTGAACCTCGGAGCGGAGCGGGCGATCAACTACCGATCGGAGGATTTCGTCGAGGTTCTCAAGGCAGAGGGCGGCGCCAACCTGATCCTCGACATGGTGGGCGGCGACTACATCGCGCGCAATCTCAGGGCGCTGGCGGAAGAGGGGCGGCTGGTGCAGATCGCCTTCCTGCAGGGATCGAAGGCAGAGATCAACTTCGCGCCGGTGATGCTGAAGCGGCAGACCATCACAGGCACCACCCTTCGCCCGCAGTCCGACCTTGCCAAGGCGCGCATCGCCGCCAGCCTGCGGGAGACTGTCTGGCCTCTGCTCGATGCCGGCCGCATCGGGCCCGTGATGGACTCCGAATTCGCGCTGGAGGATGCGGCAGAGGCCCACGCGCGCATGGAAAGTTCCGCCCACATCGGCAAGATCGTGCTGCGCGCGTCGGGCGGATGAGCGGCGAGGAGGACGACGTGCCGCCCGCGCGCGCCAGGCCCCTCGACCTTCTGCACGACTGGGCGCTGCGCGACAGTTTCAAGACCTTCCGCGCGCAGCTGGCGCGCGCCAGGCTCTTTCCGCGCAAGCCGACCTGCGCCGCCGGGCCTGCGCGCGGGCACGCGACTGGCATCGGTGTCCGCTCCTTCTGCCGATCCTGCGTGTGGCGCGGGCATGGGGGTGAACCTGTTTGCGCGGGTGCTGAAAGGCACGGGCGTCACCGTCTGGAGATTCGACAGCTTCGAGGGGCTGGAAGAGGACTGGACCGGCCACGCGCGCGGTGGGCGGAAGGGCCGCTTCGCTCTGGACGGCAAGCTGCCCGAGGTCCGGCCGGGCGTGCGGCTGGTGAAGGGCCGGGTGCAGGACACGGTGCCCGGCTGGCTGGCGACGAACGAGGGGCCGGTGGCCTTCGCCCATCTCGACCTCGACACCTACACCCCCACGCGCTTCGTGCTGGACGCGCTGCGCCCGCGGCTGGTGCCGGGCAGCGTGCTGGTCTTCGACGAGCTCTATGGCTACCCCGGCTGGCGCGAGCACGAATACCGCGCGCTTTGCGAGGTGCTGGGCGCGGGCGGCTGCGACTTCCTCGCCTTCTCGGACCAGGCGGTGGCGCTGGAGATCGTGGCGCCGGAGTGAGGGCGCGCTCCTCCGCCCTGACGGGCGTCCTCGCCCCGCGCAGCGATGAGCCCCGACAGGGGCGAAGAGCGCCCAGTCACCCGTCATATCGCGTCGCGCCCCGCCGCCGGGCGTCCACCGGACGGGCGAGGATGGCGGCGTGGTGGGCGCGCTGGTCGCAGTTGGCGCGCGGGCAGATGCGGCAGTTGATGCCCACCGGCGTCATCTGCGCGCCGGCCACGCGGAACCCCTCGGCATAGCCGATCTCGGCCGCGTGCTCGATCGCGCAGCCCATCGCCACGGCGAGGCGGATGTCCTGCGTGTGCCGGGCAAAGGTCGGGCGGTCCACCGTGCGCGAGACGACGAAGAACTGGCTGCGGTCCGGCATCTCGACGAACTGCGGCACGATCCGCCCCGGGGTGCGGAACGAGGTGTGCACGTCGAGCCGCGGGCAGGCGCCGCCGCGCTCCGCAAGGTGGAAGCTGGTCGAGTTGAAGCGCTTGGTGACGTTGCCGGCCTTGTCCACCCGCAGGAAGAAGAAGGGCACTCCCTGCGCGCCGTCGCGCTGCAGCGTCGTGGCCCGGTGGCAGGCCTGTTCGAAGCTGACACCGAAGCGCGTGGCGATATGGTCCATGTCGTATTTCGATCCCCGCGCCTCTTCGAGAAAGGGCGCATAGGGCATCAGCACAGCGGCGGCGAAGTAGTTGGCAAGCTCCACCCGGCAGCGCGCCGCACCCTGCGGATCGGTGATGCCCGAGCGGTCGAGCAGCGCGTCGAGCAGATCGCGCTGTTCCACGAGCCCGGCGATGTGGATCAGCTGGAACACCCTGTTGGGGTGATCGAGCGCCTGGGAAAGCAGGATCTCGCCCCGCGCCTCGTCGAAGGTGCGCAGCGCGTTGGGCAGCTCCTCGACCGGGACGACGCGGGTGGCGATTCCAAGCCGCTCGCGCAGCCGCGCCTTGGCGTGGGAATAGACCTCGTCGATCGGCGGCGGCCCGTTCCAGAAGGCCTCGGCCGCCGCTTCGAGTTCCGGAAAATGGTTGCGGTTGCGGCGGAAGAAATCATGCACGAGGGCCTCGGGCGAGGCGGCGAGCAGCGGCTCGGCGCTGGGGTCGGCGGCGGTGATCTGGTCGGTCGCGGCCTGGAAGGCGCGGTAGAGCGCGAGAAAGCTCTCCACGAGGCCCGGCGCATGAACGAGCGCCGCGCGCAGCTGCGGCAGGTCCGGGCGCCCCTGTTCGAAGAGCGGATCCTGCAGCGCCGTCCGCAGGTCGGCGAGCCGCGTGGCGCCGTCGTCCTCGGCGATGGCGCGCCAGTCCACGCCGTAGACCTCGAAGAGCCGCAGCATGACGGGGACCGAGACGGAGCGCTCGTTGTTTTCCAGCAGGTTGACGTAGGAGGTGGAGATGCCCAGCGCGCGGGCCATCTGCGCCTGCGTCTCGCCGCGCTCCTGCCGCAGGCGGCGCAGGTGGGGGCCGATGAAGGTCTTCTGCATGCCTTTGCACACGGTTGACTGATGTGTGGTTTACAATTTCACAGTTCTGGCGATCTGTAAATTCTCGCGTTCACAGCAGAACCCGTTTTGCTTTTGCACAAATGAAAGGCAATGGCACAGAGGGGTCAGACACGGACTCAGCCCAAGGATCGGCCCCATGCGCACCGGACAATCCCACCTCTTCATCCCCGGCCCTACCAATGTCCCCGAGCGCGTCCGGCAGGCAATGAACGTGCCGATGCAGGACATGCGCGCGCCGGATTTCGGCGACCTGACGCTGGGCCTCTTCGACGGTCTGAAGCGCGTCCTGCGCACCGAAACGGGGCGCGTCTTCATGTTCCCCGGCTCGGGCACCGGCGCCTGGGAGGCGGCGATCACCAACACGCTAGATCCCGGCGACCGGGTGCTGATGGCCCGGCACGGGCAGTTCTCGACCCTCTGGGTCGAGATGGCCCGGCGCCTGGGCCTCGATGTCGAGGTGGTGGATGTGCCCTGGGGCGCGGGCGCGCCGGTCAAGGAGTTCGCGCGCCGGCTGGGCGCCGACCGGGACGGCCGGATCAAGGCGGTCTTCGTCACCCACAACGAGACGGCGACCGGCGTGACCTCGAACGTGGCGGCGGTGCGCCGGGCGCTCGACGAATGCTTCCATGACGCGCTGCTGTTCGTGGACGGTGTCTCCTCCATCGGCTCGATCGACTTCCGCATGGACGACTGGGGCGTGGACCTTGCCGTGACGGGCTCGCAGAAGGGGCTGATGCTGCCCGCGGGCCTTGGCATACTGGGCGTCAGCGACAAGGCGATGGAGGCGTCGAAGACAGCCCAAATGCGCCGCGCCTACTTCGAATTCTCCGACATGGTGAAGATGAACGAGGGCGGCTATTTCCCCTACACGCCGCCCACGCAGCTTTTGCACGGGCTGCGCGCCTCGCTCGAGCTGATCTTCGAAGAGGGGCTGGACAATGTCGTCGCGCGCCATCGCCGGCTGGCCGAGGGTGTGCGCCGCGGCGTGAACGCCATGGGGCTCGATCTGGTGGCAGAGCATCCCTCGCTCTACTCCGACACGGTGACCGCGATCCGCGTTCCGGCGGAGGTGGACGCGCGCGAGGTGCTGCGAATCGCCTACGAGCGCTATCGCACCTCCTTCGGCTCGGGCCTTGCGAAGCTCAACGGAAAGGTGTTCCGCATCGGCCACCTGGGCGACCTGAACGAGGGCATGTGCCTGACCGCGCTCTCGGTGGCGGAAATGGCGCTGGCCGATGCCGGGATGAAGGTGGAATTCGGCCGCGGTCCCGCTGCCGCGATGGCCTGGTTCACCGGGCCGGCCGAAAGCCCCGCGCTGCGCGTCGCGGCGGAGTAACGCAGGCAACAGGGGGACGACGCGGCGGCGCGGGTCGGCCCGTGCCGGACCCTCCCCCTTGCCCGAACCCCGGGAGGATCGAGATGGACATTCACGAGTATCAGGCCAAGGAAATCCTGCGCGGCTTCGGCGTGCCGGTGCCGCGCGGCGGGCTCGCTTACAGCCCGGAACAGGCGGGCTACCGCGCCCGCGCGCTGGGCGGGGCGGCCTGGGTCGTCAAGGCGCAGATCCATTCCGGCGGTCGCGGCGAAGCGGGCGGCGTCAGGCTGTGCCGCTCGGAGGAGGAGGTGCGCGACTTCGCCGCCACGCTCTTCGGCAAGCGGCTGGTGACGAAGCAGACGGGTGCGGCCGGCAAGGAAGTCTATCGCGTCTGGGTCGAGGCGGCCTCCGACATCGCGCAGGAGCTTTACCTGGGCTTCGTGCTGGACCGCACGTCCGAGCGGATCATGATCGTGGCCTCTGCACAGGGCGGCATGGAGATCGAGGACCTGGCCGAACGCGACCCAGGCGCGCTGCGCCGCATGGTGATCGACCCGGCCACGGGCCTTTGCGAGTTCCAGGCGCGCGAGCTGGCCTTTGCCCTTGGCCTGCGCGGCGGGCTGGTGGCGCAGATGGTGACGATGCTGCGCGCCTGCTACCGCGCGTACCGAGAACTCGACGCGATGATGGTGGAAATCAACCCGCTGGTCGTGACCCACTCGGGCGAGATCGTGGCGCTCGACGCCAAGATGAGCTTCGACACCAACGCACTCTTCCGCCGCCCGCAGATCGCCGAGTTGCGCGACGCGAGCCAGGAGGACCCGCGCGAAAGCATGGCGGCGGATCATGGCCTGGCTTACGTGGGGCTCGAGGGCGACATCGGCTGCATCATCAACGGTGCCGGCCTCGCCATGGCGACGATGGACATGATCCAGCTCGCCGGGGGCGCCCCCGCCAACTTCCTCGACATTGGCGGGGGCGCAAGCCCCGACCGCGTGACCCAGGCCTTCCGCACCGTGCTGGCCGACCGCAACGTGAGCGTGATCCTCGTGAACATCTTCGCCGGCATAAACCGCTGCGACTGGGTGGCCGAAGGGGTGGTGCAGGCCTATCGCGAGCTTGGGCTTTCGCTGCCCGTCGTGGTGCGCCTCTCCGGCACCAACGTCGATGAGGGGCGGCGCATCCTGCGCGATTCGGGCCTGCCGCTGATCACCGCGGACACGCTGGCAGAGGCGGCAGAGGCCGCCGTCGCCGCGCGCTCGCAGCTTGCCGCCTGAAGGAGGGAACCATGGCGATCCTGATCGACTCCGAAACGAAGGTCCTCGTGCAGGGCATGTCCGGCCGCATCGGCCGCTTCCATGCCGAGGAAATGATCGCGCACGGCACCAACGTCGTCGCCGGCGTCACCCCCGGCAAGGGCGGCGAGACGGTGCTGGATCGCCCGGTGTTCGACACCGTGCGCCAGGCGGTCGAGGCGACCGGCGCCGAGGCGAGCCTGGTCTTCGTGCCGCCCCCCTTCGCCGCCGACGCGATCATGGAGGCGGCGGATGCCGGCATCCGCACCGCCGTCTGCGTCACCGACGGCATCCCGGCGCAGGACATGATGGAGGTGAAGCGCTTTCTCCGCCGCTACCCCCGCGCACGCAAGATGCGACTGATCGGCCCGAACTGCGCGGGCGTGATCTCGCCCGGCAAGGGTTTCATGGGGATCATGCCGCCCCACATCTACCTGCCCGGCCGGGTGGGGATCGTCGGCCGCTCCGGCACCCTGGGCTACGAGGCGGCCAGCCAGATGCAGGCGCTGGGCATCGGCGTCTCCACCTCCGTGGGCATCGGCGGCGACCCGATCAACGGGTCAAGCTTCCGCGACATCCTGGAACTGTTCGAGGCCGACCCCGAGACCGACGCGGTGCTGATGATCGGCGAGATCGGCGGCCCGCAGGAGGCCGCGGCGGCGGACTGGGCGGCAGAGCACATGACGAAACCGGTCGCCGCCTACATCGCGGGGCTTTCGGCGCCCAGGGGGCGCAAGATGGGGCACGCGGGCGCGATCATCTCGGCCTTCGGCGAGAGTGCGCAGGAAAAGGTTGAAATCCTGTCCGCCGCAGGCATCGCCGTCGCGCCGCACCCCTCGGCCATGGGCGAGACCGTGGCGCGTATGCTGGGCGCGCGTGAAGCGGCCTGAGCGCGCGCGACAGCGCATGTCGCCTTCGGGCCTGTCTTTGACGGCGGCAGGCCCGAAGCATGGGCGCGCGGGCCTCTAGTCTGCCGCTGACGCCGCCTGTGGTCCCGGGCGGCGCAGCGAAGGAGAGCCCATGCGCACCCATGCCCAGGCCGTCGTGATCGGGGGCGGCGTCGTCGGCTGCTCGATCCTCTACCATCTGGCGAAACTCGGCTGGACCGAGGTGGTGCTGCTGGAGCGCGACGAACTCACCAGCGGCTCCACCTGGCACGCGGCGGCCAACATCCACGGGCTGCATGACGTCACCAACATCTCGCGCCTGCAGCACTACACCATGCAGCTCTACAAGGAGCTGGAGGAGGAGACGGGCCAGAGCTGCGGGGTGTTCCAGCCGGGCTCGCTCTACCTCGCGCAGACGGAGGCGCGCGAGCACCAGCTGCGCCTGCAGGAGGCCAAGGCCCGGCGCTACGGCATGAACTTCCACGAGATCAGCCGCGACGAGGCCGAGCGGCTGCATCCGCTTGCGGATTTCGCGGGCGTCCGCTGCATCATGTTCGAGCCCGACGGCGGCAACGTCGACCCCTCGGGCGTGACCAACGCCTATGCGCTGGGCGCGCGGCAGCGCGGCGCCGAGATCCACCGCTTCACGCCGGTGACGGGGACAGAGCAGCAGCCCGACGGCACCTGGATCGTGCGCACGGCGAAGGGCGAGATCCGCACCCCCTGGGTCGTGAACGCCGCCGGGCTCTGGGCGCGCGAGGTGGCGGCGATGGCGGGCATCACGCTGCCGCTCCTGCCGACCGAACATCAGTATTTCGTCACCGAGACGATCGCACAGATCGCGGCGATGGACCGCCGCCTGCCCTCGATCGCGGATCGGGACGGCGAATACTACCTGCGCCAGGAGGGCAAGGGCCTGCTGGTCGGCGCCTATGAGCGCGACATGCGCTTCTGGGCGGAGGACGGCACGCCGCCGGACTTCGGGCACGAGCTTTTCGCCGACGATCTGGAAAGGATCGAGGAGAACATGATGCGCGCCATCGACCGCGTCCCGGCGCTGGCCTCCGCGGGCATCAAGCGGGTCATCAACGGGCCGATGATCTGGTCGCCCGACGCCTCGGCGCTCTTCGGGCCGGTGCCGGAGAGGCGCGGCTATTTCTGCTGCTGCGGGATCATTCCGGGGTTTTCGCAGAATGGCGGCCTGGGCCGCCTCGCCGCCGAATGGATGGTGGAGGGCGAGCCCTCGCTCGACCTCTTCGGCTGGGATCTCGCGCGCTTCGGGCACTGGGCGACGAAGGGTTTCACGAAGGCGCGGGTGCGCGACCAGTATGCCCACCGCTTCGCCATCCACTTCCCCGGAGAGGAGCGCGCGGCGGGGCGCCCCGTCCGCACCCGCCCGGCCTTTGCCATGCAGCAGGAGATGGGCGCGAGATTCGGCCTCAACTACGGCTGGGAGCATCCGCTCTACTTCGACGCCCAGACGCCGGACAGCGCCGGTTTCACCCGCCAGCCCTGGTGGGAGAGCGTGGGGCGCGAGGCGCGCATGGTGCGCGAACGGGCGGGCATCCTCGACATCTCCAATTTCGCGAAATACCGCGTCGCCGGGCCGGGCGCCGAGGACTGGCTGAACGCGCTGCTCGCCAACCGGATGCCGCGCGAGGTGGGCCGCTCCTGCCTCGCGCCGCTGATCGGCGCGCGCGGCGGCGTGGCCGGCGATTTCACCGTCACGCGGCTGGGGGAGGAAGAGCTCTGGGTGATCGGCGCGGGCGCGGCCGAACGCTTCCACCAGCGCGTCTTCGCGCAGGTGCCGCTGCCCGCCGGCACCACGGTCGAGAGCCTGACCGAGGTAGTCTGTGGCTTCAACGTGGCCGGGCCGCGGGCGCGCGACCTGCTCGCGCTGCTCACCGACGCCGATCTCTCGAACGCGGCTTTCCCCTTCTTCCGCTCGCGCCGGATCACGGTGGCGGGCGTGGACTGCGTGGCGATCCGCGTCTCCTTCACCGGCGAGCTCGGCTGGGAGCTGCACTGCGCGGCAAAGGATCAGCTGACGCTCTACACCGCGTTGCTTGGCGCCGGGCGCGAGGTCGGCGCAGGGCCTGCGGGAAGCCGCGCGCTGATGTCGCTTCGGATGGAGAAGGGCTATGGCTCCTGGGGCCGGGACTACAGCCTCGAGTACCGCCCGCAGGAATCGGGGCTCGACGGGCTGATCCGCCGCGACAAGGATTTCCTCAACAAGCCGGCCTGGGAGGCGGTGGCCGGCGATCCCCCGAGAGAGGTCATGCGTCTGCTGGAGATCGAGGCCACCGAGGCCGACGCCAGCGGCGGCGAGCCCGTCTTCCTGCCCGACGGCACGCCTGCCGGGCAGGTCAGTTCGGGCGCCTACGGCTATCACGTGGACAAGTCGCTGGCGCTGGCCTATCTGCGGCCCGAACTGGCCGGGCCGGGGGACGCGGTGCATGTCGCGATCCTTGGCCGCCCGCATGCCGCCCGCGTCCTCGCGGAGCCGCCCTTCGACCCGGGGGGCCTGCGGCTGAGGGACAGGGCCGCGGAAATGGAGCCCGCGCAGTGATCGCAGAGACCCCCGGCCTGATGGAGGCCGTCAGAACCCGCTTCGCCCATGTCGAGGCGTGCCCCTTCGACGGGCCGCGCGTCTTCTTCGAGAACGCGGGCGGGGCGCTGCACCTGAAGAAAGTCGCCGAAACGTCCGGCTTCTACGCCGCGCTGCCCGACAACCAGGGCCGCGCCAACGCCGCCTCGCGCGCGCTGATGGAGGTGATCGCCAGGGGCCGCGCCGACATGCGCGCCTTCTTCGGCGCCAGGGATGGCGAGGTCTTCGTGGGCGAAAGCGGGACCGAGATCCTCTTCCGCCTGATCCGCACCGCGGCGACGGGGGCGGAGGCGGGCGGCACGATGCTTTGCTCGACGCTCGAGCATCCGGCGAGCCGCAGCGCCATGGCGCACTGGGCGGAGGCGACGGGCCGCCGGCTCGTCGCCGTGCCGCATGACGATGCCGCCGCCACCGTCACGGCGGAGGCCTACGCGGCCCGCGTCACGCCGGAGACGCGCGTGGTCAGCATCGTGCACACCTCGCCCGTGACCGGCATGGCGGTGGACGTGCCGGCGGTGATCGCCGCGGTGCGCGCCGTGGCGCCGGAGGCCTTCGTCATCGTGGACGGCATCCAGCACGCGAGCCACGGCGCGGTCTCCGTCGCGGGCGCGGACGGCTACGCCGTCTCGCCCTACAAGATGTTTGCGCGCCACGGCTACGGCGTCGGCTGGGCCTCCGAACGGCTGACGGCGCTGCCGCACGAACAGTTGGCCGGCGGTCCGGCGCGCGCCTGGGAACTCGGCACGCGCGATGCCGGCGCCTACGCCACCTTCTCGGACGTCGTGGACTATCTCGACTGGCTGGGCGGGCACTTCGCCGAACCCGATGACCGCCGCGGACGTCTCGAGGCAGCCGGTGCCGCCGTCGCCGCGCACGAAGCGCACCTGCTCGGGTCGATGCTGCACGGCACCGGCAACCTGCGCGGCCTGGCCGGGATGCCGGGCGTGCGGGTCATCGGACCGGCGTCTGCGGAGGGACGCGAGGGTGTCGTTTCCCTCTGGCTCGAAGGGATGGCGTCTGCCGATCTGGTCGATCACCTGGGCGCGCGCGGCGTGCGGGTGCACATCCGCAGGAACGACCACTACTGCGGCAACATCCTCGACCCTCTTGGGCGCGAGGACTGCATCCGCGTCTCGGTCTGCCACTACAACACCGAGGCCGAAGTCGCCCGCTTCCTTGCCGCGATGGAAGACGCCGTTCTGCAAGTTGCAGCCGCCTGAGCGCAGAAGAATTTTCGATCGAAAATTCTTCGGGAGCGGGCCCTGGGCCAGGCCGAATTTTCGATCGAAAATTCGGCTTGCTCAGATCGGCAGCGACGTGGTGGCCGAGACGGTCCTGAGCGCAAAGCTCGACTTCATCTGCGCCACGCCCGGCAGGCGGGTCAGGTATTGCCGGTGGATGCGGGCGAAATCCTCCGTGTCCTCGGCCACGACCTTGAGAATATAGTCCGCCGTGCCGGCCATCAGGTGACACTCCAGCACATCGGGCACCCGGCGCACCGCCTGCTCGAAAGCCTCCAGCACCTCGTCGGCCTGGGTCTGCAGCGTGATCTCGACGAAGACCGTGGCGGGCACGCCCAGCTTGCGCGCATCCAGAAGCGCGACGTAGCCGCGGATCATGCCCGCAGCCTCCAGCCGCTGCACCCGCCGGTGGCAGGCCGAAGCGGACATGTGCACCCGCTCGGCCAGTTCGGCGTTCGAGATGCGCCCCTCGCGCTGCAGCACGCGCAGCAGGCGGCGGTCGGTGTCGTCGAGCAGCATTTTCGCAGCCCCTCCGAAGAATGCCGAATCCTGCGGGAGAATATCCGCCGAACGGAGGGATCTGCGAGAGGAATCCCGCGGGATTTTGCACGGCGACTCGGCCATGCTCGGGGCGGACGAGGAGGAGACGCCATGAAGATCGGCTGCCCGAAAGAGATCAAGCCGCAGGAATACCGCGTGGGCCTCACGCCCCATGCCGCCCGCGAGGCTGTCGCCCACGGTCACGAGGTGATCGTCGAGGCCGGCGCCGGCCAGGGCGCGGGGTTCGAGGACATGGACTACCTCGCCGCCGGCGCGCGGCTTGCCCAGACGGCCGAAGAGGTGTTCGCCGAGGGCGAACTCATCGTGAAGGTCAAGGAACCGCAGGCGCCCGAGCGGAAGCGGCTGCGCGCGGGCCAGGTGCTTTTCACCTATCTGCATCTCGCCCCCGATCCCGAGCAGACCCGCGACCTGCTCGACTCCGGCGTGACCGCGATCGCCTATGAGACCGTGACCGACGACCGCGGCGGCCTGCCCCTTCTGGCGCCGATGTCCGAAGTGGCGGGCAAGCTGGCGCCGCAGACAGGTTCCTGGACCCTGCAGAAGGCGAACGGCGGGCGCGGCGTGCTGATGGGCGGCGTGCCCGGTGTGGGGCCGGCCACCGTGGCGGTGATCGGCGGCGGCGTGGTGGGCACCCATGCCGCGCGCGTGGCCGCCGGGATGGGGGCGGCGGTGACCGTGCTGGACCGCTCGCTGCCCCGCTTGCGCTATCTCGACGACACCTTCGGGGCGCTCTTTCGCACGCGCTATGCCAGCGCGGGCAACACCGCCGAGATGGTGGCTGAGGCCGATCTGGTGATCGGCGCGGTGCTGATCCCCGGGGCCGCCGCGCCCAAGCTGGTCACGCGCGCGCAGCTTGCCACGATGAAGCCCGGCGCGGCGGTGGTGGATGTGGCGATCGACCAGGGCGGCTGCTTCGAGACCTCGCGCCCGACCACCCACGACGATCCGATCTACGAGGTGGACGGCATCATGCACTACTGCGTGGCCAACATGCCCGGCGCGGTGCCGCGCACCTCGACCATTGCGCTCGGCAACGCCACGATGCCCTTCCTGCTGGCGCTCGCCGACAAGGGATGGATGGCAGCCTGCGCCGAGGATTCGCATCTGCTGAACGGGCTCAACGTGCACGAGGGCAAGCTCACCAACTACGCCGTCGGCCGGACGCTCGGCCTCGATGTGGTGGCGCCACGGTTGCTGGCGAAGGGGTAGGCTTCCCGGAGAAGGTCAGCGGATTGCCCAAAATTTGACGCGAATTCCCTGTGTTTCCGACCCGGTGGGGCGCCACGCGGGCGGCCGAGGCAAACGGTTACGGGGACACATGGGCAAGCCACGCGTCACGGTTCGAACAGGGCTTTTCGGTCGGGCACGCCGGTTCCGGCGCGACGAATCCGGATCCATGGCGATCTGGGCCATTTTCATGCTGATGATGATGCTGATGGCCGGGTCGGCCGGCATCGACTTCATGCTGGCCGAGATGCGCCGCGCCCAGCTTCAGTCCATTCTCGACAGAGCCGTTCTGGCCGCGGCCGATCTCGACCAGATGCAGGATCCCGAAGCGGTCGTGCAAAGCTACATGGAGGTCGCCGGGCTCGAGGATTATCTCGGCGACGTCAAGGTCGAGAGTGGCCTGAACTACCGCCGCGTGTCGGCCGATCTGAGCATGAAGCAGGATACCTTGCTGCTGAAGATGCTGGGCACCGACGACCTGCTGCTGGCAGCGTCCGGCACGGCGGAGGAAGTGATCCCGAACACCGAGATCTCGCTGGTGCTCGATATCTCGGGGTCGATGCGGCGCAGCAATCGCATGGATAACCTCAAGCCCGCAGCGCGAGAGTTCGTCCGAACGGTGCTG
Source organism: Rhodosalinus sp. (assembly GCF_046542825.1). Lineage (GTDB taxonomy): Bacteria > Pseudomonadota > Alphaproteobacteria > Rhodobacterales > Rhodobacteraceae > Rhodosalinus. The sequence continues at coordinate 42,569 of NZ_JBKHAQ010000005.1, forward strand.
CGTGGAGATGCGGGGCGCACGACCTCGATAAATCTCGTCCCCTATGCCGGTCAGACCAACCCGGGCCGCGAGATGTTCAGCTATCTGGAGGGCGTGCGATATGGCAGTGGTGGCGGCGATCACTTCCCCCGATGGGAACACGACATCTCGAACGTCGTGTTCTATTACGACAGGGACAAAGACGGCGAGATCGACCATTCGGTGAAGATCAAGGGGTTCCCGAGTGAAGGCGGCGATACCCACATAAGCAACGACCTCGACGATTTCTTCCATCAGATCAACGCCTACATCACCGGACGCGATAACCGGCTGGATGCCGATACGCCGGTCATCGGCGCCTCGATCAAGGATGGCAAGCAGAAGACGTCATTCTTTCGCTATGCCGGGAACACCAACGGTCCGGCTGCGGATTCCGGGCCGACCCAGAACACCGGCAAGGGGCCCGATCGCAAGTGGAACTACTCTCACTTCTTCAAGAACAGACCCGATGCGGAGCCGGGCGGCATGCCGCAGGTCTCTTCCTGTCTCGAGATGGATGAGCGTGACTTCGATACCGTCGGACTGGTCCCGCGCGGCCGTGACCAGGTGCCTCACTTCATGTACTGGCCCATCGCGTCGAACGTCATGGACTGGGGTTGGTGCCCCGAGGACGACACCCGCATCCAGTATGCCCAGAACGAGGCGGGCGTCCTCGAGGATTTCATCGAGAACATGCGGATGCACGACGGCACCGGCACGCATTACGCGATAAAATGGGCGCTTGCGCTGCTTGACCCCGACACGCGGCCTGCGTTCGAACATCTGAGCGGTGTGGGGCAGGTTCCGGATCGGTTCTCGGACCGCCCGTCTGCCTGGAATGCCGAGGGATGGTCGAAGGTCATCGTGCTGATGACCGACGGACAGATCACCGAGCAGATCCGGCCGGTCGATCCGCTCGATCCGGAAAATGCCGTGACCGAGTTGCAACGACGCGATAGCGAACATCGCACCGAGATCACGTCCGGGGGCACCAACGTGCGCAGTTTCTACGAGCAGTGCGATCTGGCCAAGCGGAACGGCGTGACGATCTACACGATCGCCTTCGAGGCGCCTTCGGGTGCACGGCGCGAGATGAGCAACTGTGCATCCTCGCCCGCCCATTTCTTCGATGTGGACGGCATCGAGATTTCGGACGCCTTCAGCGCCATCGCGCGCCAGATCAACCAGCTGCGCCTGATCCAGTGACGGTCCTGACAGGCGCAGGGTCCGGCGCGTGACCGACCGGTCCCGCCCGTTCCCGCGGCCACGGGATCATCCGGCCCACGATGCCAAGGACGAGGCAAGCGGCGATCCGACAGAGCGAAGGCATGTCCGGAAAGACCTTGCGCCGCGGCACGTCAGGGATCGCGTCACCGGCTGTGCGCTGCAGTTCACCCCCCCGCGGGCGGGCTGCAGCCCGCCGCCCGTGGCGGGACCGGAGGCGGATATTGCGAAAGCCTCGCCCGAGCCTTGCGCCATCGGGCAGGATATCTGCCTCATTCGACGGCGCAAAGGGTGTCTGCCCTGGGCCGGACACTTGCATTGCTGTCCATCGCAGGTCGCTTGTCCTGACGCCGCGTCGGCAGAGGCGGAGAGCAGTCTTCGGTGGAGGGCGGGCAACGGCTGCCGCAATCGATTTGAGCAAAAAAAATCGCGCCGGTGCCCCTGGAAACGCGCGAACAGGACGGGACACCGGCGCTTTCCCCGGGGAGCAGGGATCATCCCCCCGGGTGTCTCTGCAATCGCCTACTCGGGGCTGGCCTCGCCGCCGCCAAGCTGGTGAACATAGGCCGAGACCGCGCGGATCTGATGCTCTTCCAGGCGGTTCCCCCAGGGCGGCATGATGCCGAAGCGCGAATAGGTCACCGTCTCGATCAGCGTGTCGTAGTCGCCGCCATAGAGCCAGATCGCATCGTTGAGCGCGGGGGCGCCCTGCATGGGGTCGCCGCCGCCGTCCGCACCGTGACAGGCGGCGCATTGGATCTCGAAGATCTCGGCGCCGGCCTCGGCGGCCTCGGCGTCCTGCGGCGTGCCGCCGGACAGGGTCATGACGTGGTTGACGACCTGGTGGATCTCTTCCTCGGACAGGATCCCGTCGGTGCCATAGGCGGGCATCTGCGACCAGCGCGCATCGGGATCGTCCTCGTTCCGGATGCCGTGGCGCACGGTATAGGTGATATCCTCGATCGAGCCGCCCCAGAGCCAGGCGTCGTCAAGCAGGTTGGGATACCCCGCTGCCTGCACCCCTGCCGCGCCCGAGCCGTGGCACTGGGCGCACCAGGTGCGGAACACCGCGGCACCCGCCTGCGTGGCGTAGGTGCGCAGTTCGGGATCCTCGATCACCTCCGTCAGCTCGACCGAGGCGAGGCGCTCGTTTGTCCCGCCGAGCCGGCCTTCCGCCTCGGCGATCTCTTCGGCCACCTCGGCGCGGCTGGAATAGCCCAGCAGGCCCGGGGTCGCCTGCTTGATCCCCGGCCAGGCCGGGTAGGCGATGGTATAGCCGATGCCCCAGACGATCGTCGCGTAGAAGATCCAGAGCCACCAGCGCGGCAGGGGGTTGTTGTATTCCTGGATGCCGTCCCACTCGTGCCCCGTGGTTTCGGGCTCGCCCGGCTTGCGGCTCTTGCGGTCGTCGCTCATGTCCGCGCCTCCTCGCGCTCTGCGCTGTCGTCCTCGCCGTCGTCGGGTGCCGGGGCGTCCTCGTGGCGGAACGGGATCGTCTTGCTCTCTTCGTGGACCTCGCGGCGGCTGGGGAGAAAGACCCAGACCACGACGCCGATGAAGAAGAGGAACATCGCCAGAAGGCCCCACATGTCCGCGAAGGCCCTCAGAAAGGTGTATTCTTCCATCTCTGCCTCCTCAGCGGCTCGGGTCCGGCTCGAAGGTGGAGAAATCCACCAGCGTGCCCAGCATCTGCATGTAGGCGATCAGCGCGTCCGCCTCCGAGATGCCCGGCTGGCCGTCGAAGTTGCGCGCCTGCGCCTTGGGATAGCGCGCCAGGAGTCCCTCGTGATCGGCGTCCGGATCGGCCTGCGCGCGGAAGTCCGCGGCCGCGTTCTCGATCATCTCGTCGGTATAGGGCACGCCCACGAACCGATGCGTGCGGAGCAGATCCTCGATGTATTCGGGGCTGATCAGCGTCCGCTCGAGATAGTCGTATTTCGGCATCACCGACTCGGGCACCACCGACTGCGGGTCGCGGAAGTGATCGACGTGCCAGGCATCCGAGTAGCGCCCGCCGACGCGGGCAAGGTCCGGCCCCGTCCGCTTCGAGCCCCACTGGAACGGATGATCGTACATCGACTCCGCCGCAAGGCTGTAGTGACCGTAGCGCTCGACCTCGTCGCGCATGGGGCGGATCATCTGGCTGTGGCAGACGTAGCAGCCTTCGCGGACGTAGATGTCGCGCCCGGTCAGCTCCAGAGGGCTGTAGGGCCGCATCCCGTCCACCTCCTCGATCGTGTTCTCGAGGTAGAAGAGGGGCACGATCTGGACCAGCCCGCCCACCGTCACCACCAGGAAACTGAAGATCAGCAGCAGCGTCGCGTTGGTCTCGAGGATCTTGTGCTTGTCGAGAATTGCCATCTTGCGGCCCTCCTTATTCGGCCGGGACGGCGGCCGGGGCGCCCGCGGCCTGCTTGGCCGGGGACCGCCGGACGGTCATCCAGAGATTGTAGCACATGATGATCGCACCGGTGAGGTAGAGCACCCCGCCCAGGCCACGGACCACATACATCGGGAACTTCGCGGCAACCGTGTCTGCAAAGCTGTTCACGAGGAAGCCGTTGGCGTCCACCTCGCGCCACATCAGGCCTTCCATGATGCCGGTGACCCACATCGAGGCGGCGTAGAGCACGATCCCGATGGTCGCGAGCCAGAAGTGCCAGGACACGAGGCCGAGCGAGTAGAGCCGCTCGCGGTTCCACAGGCGCGGCACGAGGAAATAGAGCGCGCCGAAGGTGATCATGCCGTTCCAGCCAAGCGCGCCGGAGTGCACGTGCCCGATGGTCCAGTCGGTGTAGTGGGAAAGCGAGTTGACCGCCTTGATGGACATCATCGGCCCCTCGAAGGTCGACATGCCGTAGAAGCCCACGGAGATCACCATCATCCGGATCACCGGGTCCGTGCGCAGCTTGTCCCAGGCCCCCGAGAGGGTCATCAGCCCGTTGATCATGCCGCCCCAGCTGGGCATCCACAGCACGATCGAGAACACCATCCCCAGCGTCGAGGCCCAGTCGGGCAGCGCCGTGTAGTGCAGGTGGTGCGGACCGGCCCAGATGTAGATGAAGATCAGCGCCCAGA
>NZ_JBKHAQ010000082.1:0-12965 GCF_046542825.1 Rhodosalinus sp.
GCGACGGGCGGCCTTTTCCCTCGTTTCACCGCTCCTTGACGTAAGGCTCGCCGCCCGCGCGGGGCGGAATGGCGCGGCCCACGAAGCCCGCGAGGATGACCACCGTCAGGATGTAGGGGGCCGCGTCCATCACCTGCACAGGCAGGGTGAAGACGCCGAGGTCGATGTTCTGATAGCGGAGCGCGATCGCCTGCAGGAAGCCGAAGAGCAGGCAGGCGCCCAGCGCGTGCCACGGCCGCCACTTGGCGAAGATGAGCGCGGCCAGCGCGATGAAGCCGCGGCCTGCCGTCATGTCCTTGACGAAGCCCGCCTGCAGGCCGGTGGCGAGATAGGCGCCGGCGAGGCCGCAGAGCAGGCCCGCGATGGCCACCGCGGCGAAGCGCAGGCCGACGACGGAGATGCCGGCGGTATCCACCGCCTCTGGCGCCTCGCCCACGGCGCGCAGGCGCAGGCCGAAGCGGGTGCGGAAGAGCACCCACCAGGTGAGCGGGACGGCCAGGAGGCCCGCGTAGACGAGGATCGAGTGCCCCGAGATCAGCTCGTGGTAGATGGGGCCGAAGACCGGCACGCCCTGCAGCGTCTCGGCGAAGGGCAGCGTGATGGACTGGAACCGGCCCTCCGGCGGCAGCGAGGGGGTGCGGCCGCCCTGCGCGAACCAGCTTTGTGCGACGACGACCGTGGTGCCGGCGGCGAGGAAGTTGATCGCCACGCCCGAGATCAGCTGGTTGCCGCGGAAGGTGATCGAGGCGAGCCCATGGATCGCCGAGAGCGCGATCGAGGCCAGCGTGCCGGCCAGCAGCCCCAACCAGACCGAGCCGGTGGTGAAGGCCACCGCCGCCGAGAGAAAGGCGGCGGCCAGCATCTTGCCCTCGAGCCCGATGTCGAAGATGCCGGAGCGTTCCGAGAAGAGGCCGGCGAGACAGGCCAGCAGCAGCGGCGTGGCGAGCCGCACGGTCGAGTCGAGCACCTGCAGGACGGTGAGAAAATCCATCTGCGCGCGCCCCCTATTCCGCCGGCGCGGCGCGTCGCGCGCGCCGCCGGCGCGCGGCCATGAAGGCGCGCTCCAGCGGCATCCGCACCATGTTGTCGAGCGCGCCGGTGAAGAGGATCACCAGCGCCTGGATCACCACGATCAGCTCGCGGGGGATGTTCGTCCAGAGCGCGAGTTCCGCGCCGCCCTGGTAGAGGAAGCCGAAGAGGACCGCGGCCAGCAGCACGCCCACCGGGTGGTTGCGCCCCATCAGCGCCACCGCGATTCCGATGAAGCCCGCGCCCTCGGTGGAATTGAGGATCAGCCGCTCGGCCTCTCCCATGGTCGTGTTGATGCCCATGAGGCCCGCAAGCGCGCCGGAAATCAGCATCGCCACCACGACGATGCGCACGGGACGGATGCCGGCGTAGCGCGCGCCGGTTTCGGAAAAGCCCTGCGCGCGGATCTCGTAGCCCAGCCGCGTGCGCCAGATCAGCGCCCAGACGAAGAGGCAGGCGAGCAGCGCCAAGAAGAAGGTGACATTGGCGGGCGAGCCGCGGAAGAGCGGCGCCGCTGCGGTGGAGAACATGTCCTGGAAGCTGGGCAGATGCACCGCCGCCGGAAAGCCGGCGGTCGCGGGTTCCATCTGTCCTGCTGGCTTCATCGCGTTCACCAGCAGGTAGTTCAGCAGCGCCGCGGCGATGAAGTTGAACATGATCGTGGTGATCACGATGTGGCTGCCGCGCTTGGCCTGCAGGTAGGCCGGTATCAAGGCCCAGAGCGCGCCGAAGAGTGCGGCGCTCGCGGAGGCCGCGATCAGCGCCACGGACCAGTGCGGCCAGGGGATGTAGAGACAGACGAGCGCGACGCCGAGGCCCCCCAGCATCGCCTGCCCCTCGCCGCCGATGTTGAAGAGCCGCGCGTGAAAGGCCACGGCGACGGCGAGGCCGGTGAAGATGAAGTTGGTGGCGTAATAGAGCGTGTAGCCCCAGCCCGAGGAGCGCATCAGCGCGCCGTCCACCATCAGCCGGAACGCCTCGACCGGGCTTTCGCCGATGGCAAGGATCACCAGCGCCGACAGGATCGCGGCCAGCAGCAGCGAGATCAGCGGCACGAGGACGGCATCGGCCCAGGCGGGCATCCTATCCATGGCGCGCGGCCTCCTCCTCTGCCTCGACCTTTTTCATCTGCTCCTCGACGGCCTTCCAGTCGGGCTTGTCGGGCTCGCCCTCGATCCCGGCCATCAGCAGGCCAAGCTCGCGCTCGTCCGTCCGCGCCGGATCGCGCTCGCCCATCACGCGCCCGTCGAACATCACCACGATCCGGTCGGCCAGCGCGAAGATCTCGTCAAGCTCGACCGAGACCAGCAGGATCGCCTTGCCCGCGTCGCGCAGGCGCACGATTTCCTGATGGATGAACTCGATGGCGCCGATGTCCACGCCGCGGGTGGGCTGGCCCACCAGAAGCAGGTCGGGGTCGCGGTCGATCTCGCGCGCCAGCACGATCTTCTGCTGGTTGCCGCCCGAAAAGCTGCGCGCCTCCAGCCGGCAGTCGGGCGGGCGGATGTCGAAGCGTTCGATCTTGCTGTCGGCGTCGCGGCGGATCGCCTCGTTGTCCATGAAAGGGCCGCGGGTCCAGGCGGGATCGCCGTGATAGCCGAAGACCGCGTTTTCCCAGGCGGCGAAGCGCATGATGAGGCCCGCGCGCTGCCGGTCCTCGGGGACATGGGCGATGCCCTGGGCGCGGCGCGCCTGCCCGTCGGCGTGACGGCCGGTCAGCGCCATCTCCTGCCCGTTGATGCGGATGCGGCCCTCTGCGGGCATCGTGCCGCCCAGCACCTCCAGCAGTTCGGACTGACCGTTGCCGGCGACGCCCGCGATGCCCAGGATCTCGCCCGCGCGCACGCTCAGGTCGATGCCCTTCAGCCGGTCGACGCCATGCGCGTCGGTGACGCGCAGCTTTTCCACCTCCAGCACGGTCTGGCCCGGCTGCGCCGGCTTCTTGTCCACCCGCAGCAGCACCTTGCGGCCCACCATCAGCTCGGCCAGCCGTTCGGGGCTGGTTTCGGCAGTGCGGACCGTCGCCGTCATCTCGCCGCGGCGCATGACGCTGACCGTATCGGTGATCTCCATGATCTCCCGCAGCTTGTGGGTGATGAGCACGATGGTCTTTCCCTCGCGCCTGAGCCCGGCGAGGATGCGGAAGAGGTGATCCGCCTCTGCCGGGGTCAGCACGCCGGTGGGCTCGTCGAGGATCAGGATGTCGGCCTGCCGGTAGAGCGCCTTGAGGATCTCGACCCGCTGCTGGTGGCCCAGGCTGAGCGTTTCTACCACCGCGTCCGGGTCCACGTTGAGCTCGTATTCGCGGGCAAGCCCGGTCAGCGCGCGCCGCGCCTTGGCAAGCGACGGCCGTAGCAGCCCGCCGTCCTCGACGCCCAGGATCACGTTTTCCAGCACGGTGAAGTTGGGAACCAGCTTGAAGTGCTGGAAGACCATGCCGATACCGGCGGCGATGGCGGCCTGGCTGTCGGGGATCTCGGTCCGCTGGCCGCGGACGAAGATCTCGCCCGCATCGGCCTTGTAGAAACCGTAGAGGATCGACATCAGCGTGGATTTGCCGGCCCCGTTCTCGCCGATGATGCCGTGGATCGTGCCGGGCTGCACGGCAAGGCTTATGTCCTTGTTGGCCTGCACCGGGCCGAAGGCCTTGGAGATGCCGCGAAGCTCGATCGCGGGCGTTGCGGCGGTGTCGGTCATGCGGCTCCCCTGAGCGCGAGGGGCCGCGACGCTCGCGCGCGCGGCCCCTGCCTGTGGTGCCTGCCGGGGCTCAGAAGGTCAGCGCCGGGCAGCTGTCGTCGGACGAATAGTCGTGCACCGTGATCTCGCCGTCGATGATGCGCTGCCTGGCCTCTTCCAGCTGTGCCGTCATCTCGTCCGAGATCAGCTCGGCGTTGTGCTCGTCGATGGCGTAGCCCACGCCGTTCTCGGCAAGGCCAAGCACCTGCACCCCGGTTTCCAGGTCCTCGCCCGCCATCATCGCGTCGTAGACGGCCACATCGACGCGCTTGAGCATCGAGGTCAGCACCGAGCCGGGATGCAGGTAGTTCTGGTTGCTGTCCACGCCGATCGAGAAGACGCCCTCGTCCGCGGCCGTCTGCAGCACGCCCAGTCCGGTGCCGCCGGCGGCGGCAAAGATCACGTCGGCGCCCTGGCTGATCTGCGACTGGGCGAGTTCGGAGCCCTTCACCGGATCGTTCCAGGCGGCCGGCGTCGTGCCGGTCATGTTGGCGACGATCTCGGCGTCGGCGTCCACCGCCTTGACCCCCTGCGCGTAGCCGCAGGCGAACTTGCGGATCAGCGGGATGTCCATGCCGCCCACGAAGCCCACGGTGCCCGTCTCGGAGGCCATCGCGGCCAGCATGCCGACCAGAAAGCTGCCCTCGTGTTCGGAGAACAGGATCGACAGGACGTTCGGGTGCTCTTCGGGGTCGACGTAGCCGTCGATGGTGACGAACCTGGTGTCGGGGTAATCGGGCGCGACCTCGGCAATCGGCGTTGCCATCGAGAAGCCTGTGGTGACGACCGGGTTCAGCCCGGCCTCGGCGAAGCGGCGCAGCGCCTGCTCGCGCTGGGCCTCCGACTGCAGCTCGATGTCGCGGAACTCGCCGCCCGTCTCTTCCGACCAGCGCTGCGCACCGTTGAAGGCGGCTTCGTTGAAGCTCTTGTCGAACTTGCCGCCCAGGTCGTAGATCAGCGCCGGCTCCGCCAGCGCGGCACCTGCCGCAAGGGCAAGGGCGGCGGCCGCGCCGGAGAGGGATTTCATCAGCGTCATTTGGCTCTCCCAGTCAGATGGGCCGGATCGCGGCGCGTGTCCCGCGCAGTGCCCGGTCGGTATGCGGATCGGGTCCGATCGCCCCGATTTAGGCCGCAGGCGTCGTGGAGGGTCAACATGTTTTTCCGTCGCGCAGCAAGGGAACGCGGCGTCGGCCCGAGCGGGCTCAGGCCAATGCCCGCGCCATGATCAGCGCGTCCGCCGCCGGACCGCCGTTTCGGGAATAGTAGCAGGACCTGCGGGCATGCTCGGCCCAACCGGCAGCGGTGTAGAGAGCGCGCGCCGCGGTGTTGTCGGCGGCGACCTCGAGAAAGGCCATGGTCGCGCCCCGCGCCCGCGCCTCGGCCTCGAAGGCGGCAAGGCAGGCGCGCGCCAGACCCTTCCGCCGGTGCGCCGGGTCCGTGGCCAGCATCAGCAGTTCCGCCTCGCCCGCCGCGGCGCGGCCCAGCGCGAAGGCCCGCGCATCGCCCAGCGCAAAGACATGCGCGCTGTCCAGCAGATCGGCGAATTCCGCCGCGCTCCAGCCGCGCTCGGGGGCCAAGGCGCAGGCGTGCAGCGCCGCGAGCGCCTCAGGCGTCATCGAGGATGACAGGCGGCGCCTCGCGCGCCGGTGCCGCATCCGGCGGGCGCAGATAGAGCGGCGCCGGCGGATCCGAGGCGCCGCCCCGCGCGGCGGCAAGGCGCGCGATGGCCTCGGCCAGCGCGGCGGGGGCGGGGAGCGCGGCGGGCGGCAGCCCCGTCGCCTCTGCCTTCCCTGCGCTCAGAAGGATGGGCGCTTGCCCCGGCGCCTCGGCATAGACCCGGCCCTGCGGCGCGGGGATAACGGCCAAGTGCGGGCCGTCGGTCGCGGAATGGATCACCTCGAACCCCGAGACGCCCACCGCCGGCACGTCCAGCGCCAGCGCCAGCCCACGCGCCGCCGCCACGGCGATACGCAGCCCGGTGAAGTTGCCGGGTCCCGTGCCCACGCCCAGAACGTCGAGGTCGGACCACCCGACGCCTGCCTCTGCGAGCATCTCCTCCAGCATCGGCATCAGGCGCTCGGCCTGCCCGCGCCCCATCTCTTCGGCGCGCGCCGCGATCAGCCGGTCGCCCGACAGCAAGGCGGCCGCGCAATGCGCGGCCGACGTGTCGAAGCCAAGAACCAGCGGGTCAGACGCCGACAGGGCGCACCTCCGTCACCTCGGGGATATAGTGCCGCAGCAGGTTCTCGATCCCCATCTTGAGGGTGAGGGTCGAGGAGGGGCAGCCGGCGCAGGCCCCCTGCATGTGCAGATAGACGACGCCGCGCTCGAAGCCGTGAAAGGTGATGTCGCCGCCGTCCTGCGCCACCGCGGGGCGCACGCGGCTGTCCAGCAGTTCCTTGATCTGGCCCACCACCTCGGCATCTTCGCCGTCATGCTCGGCATGGCCCGACGGCTGCGCGGCATCGCCCGCCATGACCGGCTGCCCGGACTGGTAGTGGTCCATGATAGCGCCCAGGATCGCGGGCTTGATGTGGTCCCACTCCACGCCCTCGTCCTTCGTGACGGTCACGAAATCGGTGCCGAAAAACACGGCGCGAACCCCCTCGACCGCGAAGATCCGGCTGGCGAGCGGGGAGGTTTCGGCCCCCTCGGGCGTCGGGAAATCGGCCGTTCCGGTTTCAAGCACCGTCTGTCCCGGCAGGAACTTCAGCGTCGCCGGGTTCGGCGTGGGTTCGGTCTGGATGAACATCGCACAGCCCTTTCTGTTGTCTCTCGATATGCGCTTTGCCGGGCACTGCGTCAAGACTTGGAACGGTTCTAAGGTATGGTCCGGCGCGTCGGCATGGCAGCAGGTGCGTGACGAGCACGCAGCCTACGGAGGCGGACGCGACAGGTTGCGGGGGTGCATGCTCCGTCACGGACCTGTGGCAACCTGTTCAAGACTGCACCGGCGCAGCACGCAGGCGAGGCTCAGGTAATCGCCTCCAGTCGCTCCTTCGACAGGTCGCCCGGCACGATGGTGAAGGGCACCGGCAGGCTGCCCGCGTTGCGCGTGAGCTGCGAGACCAGCGGCCCCGGCCCCTTTCCGTCGGAGGCCGCGCCCAGCACGAGGACGCCGATCTCGGTGTCCTCCTTGACCTGGGCAAGGATCTCCGGCACCGGCTCGCCCTCGCGGATCACCAGTTCCGGGTCGATCTTGTGACGGTCGCGCATCCATTTCGCGAAAACTTCGAAATGGGCGTGGATGCGTTCGCGCGCCTCCTCGCGCATCACCTCGCCAACGCCGATCCAGTGCTGGAATTCGTCCGGCGGGATGACGGCCAGGATGCACACGCCGCCGCCCGTGTGCGCTGCGCGCATCGCCGCGAAACGCATGGCGTTGAGACATTCGCGGCTGTCGTCGAGCACGACGAGAAACTTGCGCATGGCACCCCCTCTCCGGGTGACGATCATGGCGCAGCAGGGCGAAGGGCGCAAGCGCGGGGCAGGCGCCCGGCAGGCGCTCGGTCGCGCCCGGCCGGGCGCGCCTCGCGGGGCGGCCACGGCGAGGCCGCCGCGCGCCCCTCGGGAGCGCTCAGCGCGGCGCCATGCGGATCGCGCCGTCGAGGCGGATGACCTCGCCGTTCAGCATCGTGTTCTCGACGATGTGGCGCGCGAGCGCCGCGAACTCCGACGGGTCGCCAAGACGCGAGGGGAAGGGCACCTGTGCACCCAGACTGTCCTGCACCTCCTGCGGCAGGCCCTTGAGCAGGGGCGTCAGGAAAAGCCCCGGTGCGATGGTGCAGACGCGGATGCCGAGGCTCGCCAGATCGCGCGCCATCGGCAGCGTCATGCCGACCACGCCGCCCTTCGAGGCGGCATAGGCCACCTGCCCGATCTGCCCCTCGTAGGCCGCGACCGACGCGGTGTTGACGATCACGCCGCGCTCGCCGTCCGTGCCCAGCGGCTCGAGCGCGGCCATGCGCGCCGCCGTCTGGCTTGCCATGTAGAAGGTGCCCAACTGGTTCACCGCGATCACCTTCGCGAAGACGGCCGGGTCGTGCGGCGCGCCCTTCGAGACGGTCTTGGCCGCCGGGCCGATGCCTGCGCAACTCACGCAGATGCGCGGTGTGCCCAGGCGCGCTTCCACGGCGTCCAGCGCCGCCGTCACGCTCTCGGGGTCGCTCACGTCGGTCTTCTGGAAAAATCCGCCAGTCTCTTCGGCCATCGCCGCGCCGGTCGCTTCGTTCATGTCGAGGATCGCGACGCGCGCGCCCTGCCCCGCCAGCATCCGCACCACCGCGCCGCCAAGGCCCGAGGCCCCGCCGGTGACCGCCGCGACCGTCCCTGCCGTGATCTGCATGTCTTTCCTCCCTCGGCCTGTCGCGGCGTGTTGTCCGCCGTCCGCGCAGCGGCGTCAACCGGCGCTTGCCAAGCGACCCCGCCCCCGCCACTCTCGCCCCCCGGAAAGGAGAGCCCGATGCCCGACCGCGCCCCGCCCGGCACCCGCGCCGATTATGCCGCCTTCCACACCCTGCCCACGCGCTGGGCGGACAACGACGCCTACGGGCACCTGAACAACGTCGTGCACTATGCGCTCTTCGATACCGCCGTCACGCTGTGGCAGATGGAACAGGGCTGTTTCGACTTGACCGGCGCGACAGTGCGCCTGCTGGTGGTCGAGAGCGGCTGTCGCTACCACGCCGAGGCGGCCTTCCCCGACCAGATCCGTGCCGGCCTGCGTCTGGGCCGGCTGGGGCGCAGTTCCTGGACGACCGAGGTGGGGCTTTTCGCCAACGACGACGGCACCGCCTTTGCCGAGGGATTCTTCGCGCAGGTGCAGGTGGGGTCGCGGAGCGGCCGGCCCGAGCCGCTGGGCGAGGCGGTGCGCGCGGCGCTGGAGCGGATCGCGGTCTGAGCGGAAACCATCCGCCGCCCGCGCAGCCTCCGATCTGTTGCCCCATCCGCGCACCCCGCGCCCGCGTTGACCATGGCCCGGCGCTTGGCTACCACCCACGCCACGCGAGGCAGGAGCGAGGGGGAGCCGGGCCATGGCCGCCACGGAGACGATCAACGAGGTCATCGAGGTCGAGCGCGCGGGCGACATCGCCCTGATCCGCATCGACAACCCGCCGGTGAATGCCGCGGGCCTCAAGGTGCGCGAGGGGCTGGTCGCGGCGATCGACGCGCTGGAAGCGGACATGGAGGTCAAGGCCATCGGCCTCTACGCGGCCGGGCGCACCTTTGTCGCCGGCGCCGATATCCGCGAATTCGGCAAGCCGCCGGTCGAGCCCTGGCTGCCCGACGTGGTGAACCGGATCGAGGGCTGCGCCAAGCCCGTGGTCGTGGCGCTGCACGGCACTGCCCTGGGCGGCGGCTTCGAGGTGGCGCTGGCCGCGCACTATCGCGTCGGCGCACCCGGGCTGCGCGTCGGCCTGCCGGAGGTCAACCTCGGCATCATTCCCGGCGCGGGCGGCACCCAGCGCGCGCCGCGCCTTGCCGGCATGCGGATGGCGCTCGACATGATCACCTCCGGCCGCCACGTTCCGGCACAGGAGGCGCTGGAGGCGGGGCTCATCGACGAGATCCGCGAGGGCGAGCCGCGCGAGATCGCGCTCGCCGCCGCGCGCGATGCGCTGGCGGGCCGGATCGAGACGCGCCGGACGGGCCAGATCGCGGCCGAGCGGGACGAGGCGGCGCTCGACGAGTATCGCGAGAGGATGGCGAAACAGGCCCCCCTGCTCTTCTCGCCGCACAAATGCGTCGACGCGGTCGAAGGCGCGACCATGCCCATCGCCGAGGGCATGGCGCACGAGCGCGCGCTTTTCCGCGAATGTCAGGACAGCCCGCAGCGCGCAGGCCTGGTGCACGCCTTCTTCGCCGAGCGGGCGGTCGCGAAATTCCCCGAGAAGGACGCGGAGCCACGCGACTTGCAGAAGATCGGCGTGATCGGCGGCGGCACGATGGGGTCGGGCATCGCCACCGCCTGCCTGCTCGCCGGCTACGCCGTCACGCTGGTCGAGGTCTCGCCGGACGCGCTGGAACGCGGTCTTGCCACCGTGACGAAGAATCTCGACGGCGCGGTCAAGCGCGGCAAACTCGACGCGGCGGGGCGCGAAGCCACCCTCGCCCGGCTCGACAGCGCCACGCAGATCGAGGCGCTGGGCGAAGCCGACCTGGTGATCGAGGCGGTCTTCGAGGACATGGGCGTGAAGAAGGAGATCTTCGCCAAGCTCGACGCCACCCTCGCGCCGGGCGCGATCATGGCGACCAACACCTCCTATCTGGACGTGAACGAGATCGCCGCGGCCACCTCGCGCCCCGAGGCGGTGCTGGGGCTGCACTTCTTTTCGCCCGCCCACGTCATGAAGCTGGTGGAGATCGTGGTCGCCGACCGCACGGCGCCAGAGGCGGTCGCCACCGGCTTCGCGCTGGCGAAGAAGTTGAAGAAGATCGGCGTGCGCAGCGGCGTCTGCGACGGCTTCATCGGCAACCGCATCATGCAGCATTACCGCAAGGCGGCGGACTACATGCTGCTCGACGGCGCGCATTTCGAACAGGTCGACCGCGCGCTGGAGGATTTCGGCTTTGCCATGGGTCCCTTCCGCGTCTCCGACCTTGCCGGGCTCGACATCGGCTGGACCTACCGCAAGCGCCACGCCGACACGCGGCCCGAGGAGGAGCGCTATGTCCGCATCGCCGACCGCATCTGCGAAGAGGGGATGTTCGGCCGCAAGACGGGGCGCGGCTTCTACCTCTACGGCGAGGGCGAGAGCGGGCCGAACCCCGCCGCCGAGGCCATCGTGGAAAGCGAGCGCGCGGCCGCCGGCGTCACCCCGCGCAGCTTCTCCGACGAAGAGGTCGTGGCGCGCTACATGACCGCGATGATCACCGAGGCCGCGCGCGTGGTCGAGGAAGGCATCGCCCAGCGCCCGATCGACGTGGATGCCGTGCTGCTCTTCGGCTACGGCTTCCCGCGCTTCCGGGGCGGGCCGCTGCATTACGCCGACCAGCTCGGCCTTGCTGAAGTGATCCGGCGGATCGAGACCTACGCGCAGGAGGACGCGCACTACTGGCAGGTGCCGGGGCTCCTGCGGCGACTCGCGGCGGAGGGCAAATCCTTCGCGGAGCTGAATCCATGACCAACCCGCTCTGGGACCGGCTCTTCGGCGTGCACCTGGGACGCGAGACGCCCTTCCTGCACCTGCCGGACGGCAGGACGCTCACCCACGACGCCTTTTTGCGGCTGTCGGCGCGCTTCGCCCACACGCTTGGCGATTGCGGCCTCGCCCCCGGCGACCGGCTGGCGCTTCAGGTCGAGAAATCGCCCGAGGGGCTCGCCGTCTATGCCGCCTGCGCGGCCGCTGGCGTGATCTTCCTTCCGCTGAACACGGCCTATACGCCCGCGGAACTCGACCATTTCATCGGCAATTCGGGCGCGAAACTGTTCCTCTGCGACCCCGCGAAGGCAGAGGCGCTGCGCCCCGTGGCCGAGGCGCATGGCACGCGGCTGGAAACGCTCGCCGCCGACGGCACCGGCAGCTTCGCCGCGCTGGCCGGGGACAGGCCCGAGCACTTCGCCCCCGTCCCCCGCGCCGAGGACGACCTCGCGGCCTTCCTCTACACCTCGGGCACCACGGGGCGGTCGAAGGGCGCGATGCTGACCGCGCGCAACCTGCTGTCGAACGCCGAGGTGCTGACCAGGGCCTGGCGCTTCACCGCCGATGACGTGCTGCTGCACGCGCTGCCCATCTTCCACACGCACGGGCTTTTCGTAGCGACCAACGTCATGCTGCTGGCGGGCGGCGCGATGATCTTCCACCCGAGGTTCGACGCCGCCGCCGCGATCCGCGACCTGCCGCGCGCCACCGCGATGATGGGCGTGCCCACCTTCTACACCCGGCTGCTCGACAGCCCGGATTTCACGCGCGAGACCTGCGCCAACATGCGCCTCTTCGTCTCCGGCTCCGCGCCGCTTCCGGCGGAGACGCACCGCCGCTTCGAGGAGCGCACCGGGCACCGCATCCTCGAACGCTACGGCATGACAGAGACGAACATGATCACCTCCAACCCCTGTGACGGCGAGCGCCGCGCAGGCACCGTGGGACTACCGCTGCCGGGGGTCGCGGTGCGCATCTGCGACGCCAAAGGCCGGGAGGTGCCGCAGGGCGAGACCGGCGTGATCGAGGTGCGCGGCCCCAACGTCTTCCACGGCTACTGGCAGATGCCCGAAAAGACCGCGGAGGAATTCCGCGACGACGGCTTCTTCATCACCGGCGACCTCGCGCGGCAGGACGCCGATGGCTACATCACCATCGTCGGCCGGGCCAGGGACCTGATCATCTCCGGCGGATTCAACATCTACCCCAAGGAGCTCGAGGAGGCGATCGACGCGCAGCCAGGCGTGCTGGAAAGCGCGGTGATCGGCGTGCCCCACCCGGATTTCGGCGAAACGCCCGTGGCGCTGATCGTGCCCCAGGGCGCCGGCCCCGACCTTTCGCAGGTCGAGCGCGCGCTGCGCGACACGCTTGCAGGCTTCAAGCAGCCCCGCAGGCTGATCCTCGTGGACGGCTTGCCGCGCAACACCATGGGCAAGGTGCAGAAAGCCGAACTTCGCAGGAGCCACGCGAGCCTCTTCGCCTCCTGATCCGGCGCCCGGGTCCAGCGCCGGCACGCCGGGCGCTCGCGGCGAGGGCGCGCCCCGGGCCCCGGGCAAGGACAGGGAAGAAGGCGTCGTGCAGCCCTGCAAGCCCACAGGATTCGACGAGGTCCCCGAGGGCCTGAAGGGCCCGGAACCGAAAGAAAGCGCGACAGATCGAGGAGATGCCTTACGGCGAGGTGCCGGCGTTCCACTCCTCGCTCGCGGACGACGATCCAACCCAGCTCGCGCTGCGGATGCTGATCCTGATCGGCCTGCGCTCGGCGGCGCGGCGTGATTCAAACAATTCGTCATTCAACCCGGAGATTCTCAGATGACGAACAGGGTTTTGCGCCGCCGCGACGTGGAGGCGCTCACCGGGCTCGGCCGGGCGACGATCTACCGACACCTGCGCGCGGGCAATGCTCCAAGGCCGATCCGGCTGGCGGAACGCCTCGTCGGCTGGCTCGAGCGCGACATCGAGGCCTGGCTCGCGAGCCGCGCCCGCGGCTGAGCGCGCCCCATCGTCAGAACCGCTCGGCCCGGAGCACCTCGCAATCGGTGACCGTGACGATGCCGA
>NZ_JBKHAQ010000083.1:0-12911 GCF_046542825.1 Rhodosalinus sp.
ACCATCATGCCGCGCACGCCGATGGCGGTCAGGGCTTCCCGGACCTCCTCCAGCTTGAACGGCTTGATCGTCGCTATGATGAGTTTCACCTGCATCCCCTTCGCTTGGGCAGGCGCGCGGCCTGCGTCTGTGCAGATGCAGGAAAATCGACCGGCCGGCTTCGGGGAAAGCGCGCTGGGCGGAACCGGCCGGGCAAGAAGGGCGCGGCGCCGTTTTTTTGGGCGCTCGGCAAATTTTGCCTATTTTTTGACCGCCCGATGAACTCCCGTTTGCCGAACCGATGCTCTACATCCTGCCGCAAAGCCGGTAATCTGCGCCGAAAAAGCAGGTTCGGGACGAGCAGGACATGAGCGATTCAGGCCGGAAACCTCCGCGTCTGCGGGCCACACGCGGCACCAGCGGCAACGGGCGCGCTGACCGCCGGGGCACTGCCAAGGGCGGCGCGGCCGGCACGGGCAAAAAGCCCGCCGCGGCGAAGCCCGCCGCACGCAGGCCGGCGCAGCGCGCCCGGCGGCCAGCGCGGCGCCGGGGGTTCGTCGGCAATCTCTTCGCCTTCCTCTGGCGGATCGTCTGGGGCTTCACCTGGCGGGTCAGCCTGATCGTCGCCCTGCTGATCGGCGGCGGCGTGATCTATTATTATTCGACGCTCCAGGCGATGGACGAGCTTCTCGACGGCCGCCCGCGCGGCTCGGTCACCATGCTGGACCGCGACGGTGCGGTGTTCGCCTGGCGCGGCGCGCAGTTCGGCGGCGCGGTGACGGCCGACAGCGTCTCGCCCCACCTCAAGCACGCGGTGATCGCGACCGAGGACAAGCGATTCTACCGGCATCCCGGGGTCGATCCCATCGGCATCGCCGGCGCGATCCGCATCAACCTGAGCGAAGGGCGCGGCCCGCTCGAGGGGCACGGCGGCTCGACCATCACGCAACAGGCCGCGAAGCTGCTCTGCCTCGGCAACCGTTACGACTCGGCCGTCCACGAAAGCGAGGCCGCCTACGAGGCCTCGTGTCGCGAGACGACGCTCTGGCGGAAGCTGCGCGAGGCACTCTACGCGATGGCGATGGAGGCCAGGTATTCCAAGGACGACATCCTGTCGATCTACCTGAACCGCGCCTACATGGGCGGCGGCGCCTACGGCGCCGAGGCCGCAGCACAGCGCTTCTTCGGCAAGCCCGCCGCGGCGGTGGACCCGGGCGAGGCGGCGATGCTTGCAGGACTGCTGACCGCGCCCACCGCGCTGGCCCCCACCACCAACCTGCAACGCTCGCAGGACCGGGCCGCGGTGGTCGTGCGGCTGATGGAGGATCAGGGATATCTGACCTCCGCGCAGGCGCAGGAGGCACTGGCGGAACCCGCGGTCCTGTCCGGCGCGGCAGAAGCGCGCGCGGGCGGCTATTTCGCCGACTGGCTGATGTCCTCGACGCCCGAATACCTGACCCGCGACACGACCGAGGACGTGGTGATCCGCACCACGCTCGACCAGCGCATCCAGAAGGCCGCGGAAGCGGCGCTGGCGGACGTCTTCGAGACCAGGGTGCGCGAAGGGTCCGAGGCGCAGGCCGCGATCGTCGTGATGAGCGCCGACGGCGCGGTGCGCGGCATGGTCGGCGGGCGCAAACAGCGCGTGTCGGGCGTGTTCAACCGTGCGACGCAGGCCAACCGGCAGACAGGCTCGGCCTTCAAGCCCTTCGTCTACGCCACCGCGCTGGAACTGGGCTGGCGCCACGACGACATCGTCACGGACGAGCCGATCACGATCGAGGTGCCCGGTTCGCGCCCGTGGAGCCCCGAGAACTACAGTGACGATTTCTACGGCCCGGTCACGCTGACCGAGGCGCTGGCGCGCTCGCTCAACATCCCCGCGGTGAAGATTTCCGAAGAGGTCGGGCGCGAGAACGTCCGCAGTGTCGCGGCCGAGTTCGGGCTGGTCAGCGATCTCGCGGACGGGCCGGCGCTGGCGCTGGGCGCCTCCGAATCCACCCTGCTGGAGATGACGGGCGCCTATGCCGGCATCCTCAACGGCGGCTCGGCGGTCACGCCCTACGGCATCGTCGACCTGCGCCTCAGGGGCGAGGACGAGGCATTGATCGACAATCTGGGCGGCGGCATCCGCGAGCGGGTGATCCGCGAGGAGGCCGCGCGCGAACTGATCTACATGATGGAGAAGGTGGTGAGCGAGGGCACCGGCGGCCGCGCCCGGCTGGAGGGGCGCGAGGCTGCGGGCAAGACGGGCACCACGCAGGCCGCGCGCGACGCGTGGTTCGTGGGATTCACCGCGGACTATGTCGCCGGCGTGTGGATGGGTTACGACGACAACACGCCGCTCACCGGCGTCACCGGCGGCGGGCTGCCCGCCGAGATCTGGCGCGAGACGATGCTGCGTGTACACGAGGGAACGGAACCCCGCCCGCTGCCGATGCTGCGCCCCGCCCCGCGGCCCGAGCCGCAGCCCCGGACGGCAGGGCAAGAGGCGCCGCGCGACGTGGGGCAGACGGTGCTGGAACAGGTGCTGCAGGATATCTTCGGCGGCGGCACCCGCTAGCGCTCAGCCCATGGTGCGCAGGTCGGCGATCAGCCGGTCGAGGTTCCGGCCCCGACGGTCCAGCATCGCACCGATCTCTTCCCGCTCGGACAGCAGCAGGTTCACCCCCTCGATGAACATGTTGAAGAAACGGTCCTCCCCCGAGCGGTCGGAGACATGGAAATCGACGAAGAACGGGTCCTCGCCGCGCAGATAGGCGGTGGTCCGGACCTGATAGTAGTTCTTGATCTGCGTGACACCCTGCACCTCGAGCCGGCCGCCGATGAACTCGCGGAAGCGCGAGCCGTACTTGCGCGCGATGTAGCCGCGGAACGCGTCGATGTAGGCGCGTTTCTGGGCGGCGGTGGCGCTGCGCCCGTCGACGCCCAAGGTGTAGAGCGCAACGGTCGGCACGTCGGCGTAGCGATTGAAGATGCGTTCGAAGTCGCGGTACATCGCCGCTTCGGACTTGCCGGAGGCGATCACCGCGTTGATCTCGTCCACCAGCGACTGCACGAGCGCGCGGGCGCGCGCCTCGGTCAGCGCGAGCGCGGAAAGCGGCGCCAGCGCGAACAGCGCGCCGCCGGTCAGCGCCAGCGCGCCGCGCCGGGTCATGTCATTCCGCATAGAGTTCCTCGTAGGGATCGGTGAAATCCGCCCCGGACGGCGAGACCTCGCCGCCGGAGAGTTCGAAACGCCGGTTCTGAAGATAGATGAGTCGGCTTTGCGCATAGCTGTCGGCGCTTTCGTGCAGCACCGAATCGACCGCCCCGCCGAAGCGGCCCCGCTTGGCCACGCGTCCCGCCAGCCGCACGGCAAGGACGCCCCGACGCTCGGCCGGGGTCAGTGCCGTGCCCAGCGGGTTGGTGAAGACATCGACGATGCGGCCGGCCGTCCGCCGTTCGGTCGAGGGCCCCAGGATCGGCAACTCCTGATAGGCGCCCTCCGGCACGCCCCATACATGGAGCGTCTGTCCGAAGTCGGTGTCGTCCGCCGGCACGCCGAAATCCGCCGCCACGTCGAAGAGCCCGCCGAAGCCAAGCGTCGAGTTGACGACGAAGCGATAGACGTTGCGGGACGCGAGGCCCAGTTCGCCCTGCAGCAGTCGATTGACCGCCATCTGCGGCGCGCCCAGGTTGTCGGCGAAGTTGACCAGCGCAAGCGCGAGGTCGGAGGGTTCGCCCTCTGCGCTCATCCCGCGCGCGACCGGCCGGGTGACGGCTCGGTCGAAGCCCACGTTGAAGGCGTGCACCCTGCGGTTCGCGGCCTCGTAGGGATCGTGCACGCCCTGCCCCTCGCCGCCGGGCGCGCGCGCGCATCCCGCCGTCAGGCTCAGCACGACAAGGCCAACGAGACACACGATCGGCCGGAACACACGCATTGCAGATCGATCCGTCGACGCTGTCATCAGGCCACCCTTTTCCGACCGGCTGACCGTCGCGCCCCCGACGCGCAGCTGGCACGAGTTCTTCTATAACCTTGTCACCCGATGCGTGCACTGCAAAACTCTGCCGAAGGATGCGGGTAAGGTTTTCTGAATTCCGGTCGTCCAGGATGTGATCCCGTCGCCTCAAGGCCGGCGCCGCAATGGGGCCAGAAACCGCGGGAACGGCGCAATGAAACCAAAGGACGCTCAGCCCGGGCTCGACGAACTGCGCGCCGCGCGTCGTGAGAATCGTGGCTACTTCTGGCTTATCGGGATCTTCAGCTTTTTCGCCAATCTGCTGATGCTGACCGGCCCGATCTACATGCTGCAGATCTACGACCGCGTGCTGGGCAGCCGCTCGGTCGAAACGCTGCTGGCGCTCTCCCTCCTCGTCGCCTTCCTGTATGGCATCATGGCGCTGCTGGACTACGCGCGCGGGCGGATCATGGCGCGTGTCGGGGCGCGGATGCGCGCGCGGCTCGACCAGCGTGTCTTCGACGCGGTGATCCGAAAGTCGGCCGTGTTGCCGGACGACAGCGCCGCGACCGGGCTTCGCGATCTGGACGCCGTGCAGCGCCTGACCGCCTCGCCGGCCCTGATGTCGTTCTTCGACATTCCCTGGACGCCCTTCTTTCTCGTCGGCATCGCGCTTTTCCATCCCTGGCTGGGCTATCTGGCGGTGGGCGGCGGCATGATACTGATCGTCTTCGCCGTGCTGAACCAGCTGATGAGCCGGCGGTCGTCGACGCGCGGCAACCAGGGGGTCTTCAGGTCCGACGTCATGGCCGGGCAGATCCGGGACGAGGCCGAGACGGTGCAGAGTCTGGGGATGCGCGGCAATGCCTTCGCCCGCTGGAAACGCGGCCGGGACGAGGCGCTGGACGACATGCTGGAGTCGGCCGATGTGTCGGGAACCTTTGCCGCGATCACCAAGAGCTTCCGCCTGTTCCTGCAGTCTGCAATGCTGGGCCTTGGCGCTTTTCTCGTGCTGCGCGGCGACCTCACGCCCGGGGCGATGATCGCGGCCTCGATCCTGCTGGGACGGGCGCTGGCGCCGGTCGAACTGGCAATAAACAGCTGGCAACTCTTCCAGGCGGCGCGCCAGGGGTGGGACTCGCTGGCGCGGCTGCTGTCCGAGGTGCCCCCCGAGCGGGCGCTGACGGCGCTGCCGCGGCCGCGCGCCCGGCTCGACGTGCAGCAACTGACCGTGGTGCCGCCGGGGGGCTCGCAGGCCTCGCTTCGCATGGTGACCTTTTCCGTTCAGCCGGGACAGGCACTGGGGGTCATCGGCCCCTCCGGGGCGGGCAAGTCGACGCTGGCGCGCGCCCTCACGGGCGTCTGGCGGCCCGCGGGCGGGCGCATCCGGCTCGACGGGGCGACGCTCGACCGCTACCCGCCGGACGTGCTGGGCGAATACATCGGCTACCTGCCACAGAAGGTGGAACTCTTCGACGGCACCATCGCCGAGAACATCGCACGCCTGTCGATGACGCCTGACGCGGCAAGGGTGGTCGAGGCCGCCGTGAAGGCCGACGCGCACGAGATGATCCTGCAACTGCCCGAGGCCTACGACACGCGGGTGCGCGGCGCGGGAGCACGCCTGTCGGGCGGCCAGATCCAGCGCATCGGGCTGGCGCGCGCCCTCTTCGGCAACCCGGTGATCCTTGTGCTGGACGAGCCGAACTCCAATCTGGACAACGAAGGCAGCGCGGCCCTGAACGCCGCGATCCGGGCGATGAAGGCGGACGGCAAGGCGGTCCTGATCATGGCGCATCGGCCGGCCGCGATCCGCGAGTGCGACCAGCTTCTGATTCTCGATCACGGCGCGCGGGCGGCCTTCGGCCCTCGGGACGAGGTCTTGCGGCAGGCGGTCAAGAACCACCGCGAGATCCTCGAAGCGCCGGGAACCGGAGGCGTTGCATGACCGAAAGCTCCAAAGACGGCAAGAAACCGGCGGCCCGGGCGCCTGCGACGGACACGCCGCCCCCGGCAAGGCCTGTGGTCGGAAGGGCACCGCTCGATGACGCGAGCAGGGCCGCGCCCACCGGATCGGCCCCCGCCCCCGGCGTGGACGGCAGGCCTCTGCCAGTGGCCGGCGCATCCGATGCGACCGCGACGGGCGGGGCCCCGTCACCGGCCAATCGCGCCTACGGGCATGGCATGACGGGCACGGTGGATCCGGCCACGTCACGCGGCGGCGCCGGGGCCGGCAAAGGCGCAGCAACGCGGCGCGGCACTGCGGAACGTGCCGCTCGCGGCAGCACCGCCCCGACGGGCACGCGGCTGCGGATGCGCACGCCGGTTGCGGTCGGCGCCCTGGCAACGCTGCTGCTGGTCGGCGGGTTCGGAAGCTGGGCCGCGCTGACGGAAGTCTCCGGCGCCATCATCGCGCCCGGTCAGATCGAGGTCGAGCGCAACAGGCAGATCGTGCAGCATCGCGATGGCGGTATCGTCGAAGAGATCCTGGTCGACGAGGGCGACAGCGTGGCGCAGGACCAGCTTCTGCTCCGGCTCGACCCCAGCGATCTGCGCACCGAACTCACCATCGTCGAGAACCAGATTTTCGAACTGATGGCGCGACGGGGCCGGCTTGAGGCGGAGCGCCTTGGCAGCGACGAGATCAGCTTCGACCCCGAGTTGCTGGACCGCGCGGCCGGGCACGACGATATTCGCGACCTTGTCGAGGGGCAGGAGCGTCTGTTCGAGGCTCGCGGGGAATCGATCGAGCGCGAAACCGAACAGCTTCAGCGCCGTGCGGCCCAGATCAGCAACCAGATCGAAGGGATCGAGGCGCAGCAATCCGCGCTGTCACGACAGCTCGAACTCATCGAGCGGGAACTGGTGGGACAGCAAAGCCTGCTGGACCGCGGCCTTGCACAGTCGAGCCGCGTGCTGTCGCTGGAACGCGAGCAGGCGCGCCTGTCCGGCCAGATGGGCGAGCTGACCGCGCAGATGGCGCAGTCCGAAGGTCGGATCACGGAAATCGATCTGGAGATCCTGAAGCTCGACACGCAGCGCCGCGAGGATGCCATCACGCGCCTGCGCGACCTGCGGTTCCGGGAACTGGAACTGGCCGAGCAGCGGCTTGCGCTGCGCAAACAGCTCGCGCGGATGGAGCTTCGCGCGCCGGTCGGCGGCATCGTCTACGGCATGCAGGTCACCACGCCACGTTCGGTCCTCAAGGCGGCCGACCCGGTCATGTTCATCATCCCGCAGGACCGCCCCCTGGTGATCGTCGCGCAGGTCGATCCGATCGACATCGATCAGATCCGCGTGGGCCAGGAGGTGACGCTGCGCTTTTCCGCGCTCAACCAGCGGACGACGCCGGAGCTTTTCGGCACCGTCCGCCTTGTGTCTCCGGACGCCTTCACCGACGACGACACGCGCCAGAGCTACTACCGCATCGAGATCATGCTTCCGGAAGAACAACAGGCGCGGCTGCCCGACACCGTGACGCTGGTGCCGGGCATGCCGGTCGAATCCTTCATCCAGACCGAGGCGCGCACGCCGGTGACCTACCTGGTCAAACCGCTCACCGACTATTTCGCCAAGGCGTTCCGCGAAAGCTGAGGGTCCGGAATCGCGCTTTCCCCCGTGCCGCGCTGCCTGTAGCGTCGCGCCACGAACCCGAGCAAGGAGGCAGTCATGGCCGGACACGAAGCGCGATTGAAGGAGCTGGGAATCGACCTGCCGGAGGCCAGCGCACCGGCGGCGAACTATGTGCCGTTCGTGAAGGCGGGCGGATTGCTTCATGTCTCGGGTCAGATCTCGATGGACGAAACCGGACGCCTGATCACCGGCAAGCTTGGCGCGGAACTCGACACCGCCGATGGCGCAGCGGCGGCAAAGCGCTGCGCGCTGATGCTGCTCGCGCAGGTCCGGGCGGCCTGCGACGGCGATCTGGACCGGCTGAAGCGGGTGGTGAAGCTCACCGGCTTCGTCAACTCCACGCCGGATTTCACGGAGCAGCCCAAGGTGGTGAACGGCGCCTCCGACTTCCTCGTCGAGGCGCTGGGCGACGCGGGGCGGCACGCGCGCTCGGCCGTCTCGGCGGGCGCCCTGCCGCTCGGCGTCGCGGTCGAGATCGAGGGGATCTTCGAAATCGAATGACGGCGCTTCCTGCGGACTTCCTGCGCCGGCCCGTTGCACATCGTGCACTGCATGGGCCGGGGCGACCCGAGAACAGCCGCGCAGCGGTGCGCGCGGCGGTCCGGGCCGGCTACGGCATCGAGATCGACCTGCAACTGTCGGCGGACGGGCAGGCGATGGTCTTTCACGACTACGACCTTGGCCGGCTCACCGGCGAGCGCGGCGCGGTTGGCGCGCGCAGCGCGCACGAGCTTTCGCAGATCGCGCTGTCGGGCGGCGACGGCGAGGGCATCCCGACGCTTCGCGACATCCTGGCGATCGTGGCAGGCCGCGTGCCGCTGCTCGTCGAGCTCAAGGACCAGGACGGGCGCATGGGCCCCGACGTGGGCGCGCTGGAAGAGGCCGCGGCGCGGGCGCTGGCGGACTACGCCGGCCCCGTGGCGGTGATGTCCTTCAACGGGCATTCGGTCCGGCGCATGGGCGAGTTGGCGCCGCATCTGCCACGTGGCCTGACGACCAGCGCCTATGACGCGACCCTCTGGCCGCATTTTCCCGAGAGCCTGCGGGCGCATC
This sequence comes from Rhodosalinus sp., assembly GCF_046542825.1. Taxonomy (GTDB): domain Bacteria; phylum Pseudomonadota; class Alphaproteobacteria; order Rhodobacterales; family Rhodobacteraceae; genus Rhodosalinus. Next base: position 8,610 of record NZ_JBKHAQ010000083.1, read on the forward strand.
TTCGCGAGATGCCGGAACTGGCCCGAAGCGGCGCGACCTTCGTCAGCCACCAGGCCAGCGACCTTGGCCGCCCGCGCATCGCCGAACTCAAGGCGCGCGAGATGCCCGTCCTGTGCTGGACGATCCGCTCGGAAGAGGATGAGCATGCCGCGCGGCGCCTGGCCGACAACATCACCTTCGAAGGCTATGCCGCCGCAATCCCGGCTTGAACCGCCCCGCGCCCGGCCCAGATTGAGAGATCGAAGGGGACGCGATGCGCGACGACACGGTGGAAGTCCAAACGCTGACCAGCCTGGACCGGATCGCGGCCGAGGACTGGGATGCCTGCGCCTGTCCGGAGGCCGACAATGGTGGCCGCCCGTATGATCCCTTCACCACGCACCGCTTCCTCAAGGCGCTGGAGGACAGCGGCTCGGTCGGCCCCGGCACGGGATGGGAGCCGCATTACCTGACCGTCCGGCAGGGCGGACAGGTGATCGCCGTCGCGCCCCTTTACGCCAAGGGCCACAGCCAGGGCGAATACATCTTCGACCACAACTGGGCGCATGCCTACGAACGCGCCGGCGGCCGCTACTATCCCAAGCTGCAGATCGCCGTCCCCTTCACCCCCGCCACCGGGCGGCGCCTGCTGGTCCGGCCGGGGCACGAGGCCGCAGGGCGGGCCGCGCTGGTGCAGGGCGCGGTGCAGATCGCCTCGGACGCGGGCGTCAGTTCCGTGCACATCACCTTCTGCACCGCCGAAGACGCCAAGGCGGGCGAGGCGATGGGCCTGATGCATCGCGTCACCGAGCAGTTTCACTGGGTCAACCGCGGCTATGCCGATTTCGACGGCTTCCTTGCCGATCTTTCCTCGCGCAAGCGCAAGACGATCCGAAAGGAACGTCGGGTCGCCAACGATTTCGGCGGCGCGATCCGGATGCTCACCGGCGACGACCTGCGCCCCGCGCACTGGGATGCCTTCTGGACCTTCTACCAGGACACCGGCGCGCGGAAATGGGGGCGCCCCTACCTGACCCGCGCCTTCTTCGACATAGCGCAGGAGCGGCTCCGCGACGACATCCTGCTGATCATGGCCGAGCGTGACGGCGACTGGATCGCCGGCGCGATGAACCTGATCGGACGCGACACGCTCTATGGCCGCTACTGGGGCTGCACCGAGCACCACCCCTGCCTGCACTTCGAGGCCTGCTATTACCGCGCCATCGACTATGCCATCGAACACGGCCTTGCGCGCGTCGAGGCCGGCGCGCAGGGCGAGCACAAGCTCGCCCGCGGCTATCTGCCGGCAGAGGTCCATTCGCTGCACTGGATCGCCGAGCCCGGCTTCGCCGAGGCCGTCGGCCGCTACCTCAAGGCCGAACGGCGCGCGATCGCGCAGGACATCGAGGTACTCACCGCCTACGGGCCCTTCAGGAAAGCACAGGTGGAGGAACGGGAATGACGGAGCTTCTCAGCGACACGGGCCGCGAGACCATGCTGGCGCCGCTCTTCGAGTCCGGCTGGAAGATGGTCGAGGGGCGCGACGCGATCGCCAAGACCTATCAGTTCGCCAATTTCGTCGAGGCTTTCGGCTTCATGACCCGCTGCGCGCTCTGGGCCGAGAAATGGGACCACCACCCGGAGTGGTTCAACGTCTACAAGACCGTCGAGGTGACGCTTTCGACCCACGACGTGGGCGGGCTCAGCGCACTCGACGCAAAGCTTGCGCGCAAGATGGACCAGCTCGCCGGCTGAGCGGGGATGCTCGGTCGCCGCCCCTGCGGGCGCTCCTCGCGAGGAGCCCCGCCAGGGGGCGACCGAGCGCCTCGTTCACATCGCGGCCAGCAGCGCCTCGCCCGCCGTCGCCTCGCAGGCGCCGGGGTTCTCTTCAAGGTGCAGAAGCGTCACCTTGCCGTCCTCGACCAGCATCGCGTAGCGCTGCGACCGCCCCATCAGCCCGGCGGGCGGGGCGTCGAAATCCATGCCGATCGCCCTGGTGAACTCCGACAGCGGGTCGCCCAGCATGGTGATCCCGGCGGCGTCTGCGCCCGTGGCCTCGCCCCAGGCGCTCATCACGAAGGGATCGTTGACCGACACGCAGATGATCTCGTCCACGCCCTTGTCGTCGAACTGTTCCTTCGTCCGCACGAAGCTGGGCACATGGGCCGAGTGGCAGGTGGGCGTATAGGCGCCCGGAACGGCGAAGATCACCACCTTGCGCCCCTTTACCTTGTCGCCGATCTGCACCGGCGCGGGCCCCTCGGCCCCCATCGCCATGAGCGTCGCATCGGGCAGCCTGTCGCCGACTGAGATCATCTTCCTCTCCCTCGCGGAATTGCCATTCACCAAGGACGGGATATAGGCTCCGCCCGACACGGGGGCCACTGCAAAAAGCCGGGAGAGCGGGGATGGACAGCATCGTGGTCGTGGGCGCGGGTCAGGCCGGCGCATCGCTGGTGGCGAAGCTCCGGGCAGAGGGCTATACCGGCCGCCTCACGCTGATCGGCGAGGAGCACGCGCCGCCCTACCAGCGTCCGCCGCTCTCGAAGAAATACCTGATGGGCGAGATGGCACTGGACCGCCTCTACCTGCGCCCCGAAAGCTTCTACGCCGACAACGGGATCGACCTGCGGCTCGACGAGACCGTCGTCGCCATCGACCGCAAGGACCGGCAGATCATCGCCGGCGGCCACGCCCTGCCCTACGACGCGCTCGCGCTCTGCACCGGCGCCGTGCCGCGCCGCCTGCCGGGGTCGCTGGGCGGCGAGTTGCGCGGTGTCCATGTGGTCCGCAATCTTGCCGATGTGAACGAAATGGCCCCCGCGATCCGGCCGGGTGCGCGCGCGCTCGTGGTGGGCGGCGGCTACATCGGGCTCGAGGCCGCGGCGGTCTGCCGCTCCGCCGGCATGGAGGTGACGCTGATCGAGGCCGCGCCCCGCATCCTCGGCCGCGTCGCCGCCCCGGAGACAGCCGACTGGTTCCGCGCGCTGCACAAGCGCCACGGCGTCGACCTGCGCGAGGGCACGGGCCTCGACCGGCTGACCGGCGAGGAACATGTGACCGGCGCAATCCTCGCCGACGGCACGCGTCTGGACCTCGATCTGGTGATCGTCGGCATCGGCATCAGCCCCTGCACCGCCCTGGCCGAGGCGGCCGGCCTTACCATAGACAACGGCATCGCAACGGACACCTTCGGGCGCACCGCCGACCCCGCGATCTGGGCCGCGGGCGACTGCGCGAGCTTCCCCTGGCGTGGCGAACGCATCCGGCTCGAAAGCGTGCAGAACGCCATCGACCAGGCCGAAGCGGTCGCCCGCAACATGCTGGGGGCAGAGGCGCCCTACGACCCCCACCCGTGGTTCTGGTCGGACCAGTACGACGTCAAGCTGCAGATCGCGGGGCTGAACGCCGGCTACACCCACGTCCTGCGCCGCCCCGGCGCGACCGAAACATCCGCCTCGCACTGGTATTTCGCCGGCGACCGGCTGATCGCCGTCGACGCGATGAACGCGCCGCGCGACTACATGGTGGGCAAGCGCCTGATCGAGGCGGGCAAATCCCCCGATCCCGCCGCGCTGGCCGATCCCGCAACCGACCTCAAGGCGCTCCTCGCGGCGTGAGGATCGTGGGCGGCGCCTGGCGCGGTCGCGCGCTGACAGGCCCCGGCGCGGCCGGCGGGCTACGCCCCACCCAGGACCGCGTGCGCGAAAGCCTCTTCAACGTGCTGGGCGGCGGCCGCTTGGGCGACCCGCTGACCGGTGCCCGCGTGCTCGACCTCTTCGCCGGCACCGGCGCGCTGGCGCTCGAGGCGCTGTCGCGCGGCGCGGCGGAGGCGATCCTGGTGGACAACGGCCGCCCGGCTGCCCGGCTCATCGCGCAGAACATCCGCGCCTGCGGCGCCGGCGACCGCGCGCGCCACCTGCGCCGCGACGCGACCCGCCTGGGCCCCAACGAGGGCGCGCCCTTCGACCTCGTCTTTCTGGACCCGCCATACGGGCGGGGGCTGGGCGAGACCGCGCTGGAGGCGGCCCTCGCCGGCGGCTGGATCGCCCCCGGCGCGCTCGTGATCTGGGAGGAAAGCGCGCGGATCGCGCCGCCCGCCGGGCTGCAGCTTCTCGAAACACGCCGCTACGGCGACACGACGCTCGCCGTCCTGCGGGCCGGGACGGAAGACAGCTGATCGCGCAGCTTCCTGAGCGTCAGCCGCGACCGGGAACGCGCGCTGGCGGCTCCAGCGACAGCGACCCGCCCGCCGGAAACCGCCGTGCCGCCCTGCAAGAGGTGCTTCCTCTTGCGGGAAATACCCTCGGGGGGTGAGGCGGC
>NZ_JBKHAQ010000006.1:0-46248 GCF_046542825.1 Rhodosalinus sp.
GGTCACGGGGCGGGTGCGCCCGCCCCCGACGACGTTCAGGCCGCAGGCAAGAACACTACCGAGCGGTCAATGGAAGAGCCTGAACGGCGAGACTGGGGGGCCATCGGCCCCCCGTTTTTCTTTCCCGGCGTCAGGGGGTTGCCCGCGGCGCCTCAGTCAAGTGCCAGCAGGTAGGCGGCGATCGCCTCCCGGTCGGCGGCGGGCAGTTGCGCCAGGTTGGTGACGACGTCCGCCATCGTCCCGCCGGCCGAATCGTAATCCGGCGTGAAGCCCGATTCGAGGTACCAGGCGATGTCCGACGCGCTCCAGTCCAGTTCGTCAGGCGTGATCGCCGGAATCCGGCCGCGGCCGGAGGGGTTGGGCGCGCCTTCCATCCAGCGCGCCGGGTCGAGCCCGCCGAAGCGGTCGCGCGGCGTGTGGCACTCGGCGCAATGCGCCAGCGCCTCGACAAGGTAGCGCCCGCGCTCCAGCTCATCGGTGCCGGCATGCGACATCACGAACTCCTCTTCGAGATAGAGCCGCTTCCACAGCCCGATCCCGCGCCGCAGGGTATAGGGAAATTCCACCTCCTGCGCCGCGCTCTGCACGTCCGAGGGCGGCAGCGTCTGCAGGAAGGCCCAGAGGTCGGCCACGTCCTGCGTCTGCATCTTCGCGTAGGCCGTGTAGGGGAAGGCGGGGTAATAGTGCTGCCCGTCGGGCGAAACGCCGCGCATCATCGCGTCGGCGAACTGCGCAAGCGTCCAGTCCCCGATCCCGGCCTCGGGGTCGGGCGAGATATTGGGCGCCACGAAGGTGCCGAAATCGGACTCCAGCCGGACCCCGCCGGCCAGCACGCGCCGATCCTCGTCCTCGGCATCCTCCGCCGCGTGGCAGGAGGCGCAGCCGCCGGCGAGAAAGACCGCCTCGCCCCGGTCGGCGTCGCCCTCCAGCCCTTCGGTCGCCGAAGCCGGCAGGCGGGCGGGCGCGCTCAGGAACCAGCCCGCCGCCGCAAGGACGACGGCGAGCCCGATCAGGATGGTGAACAGCCGGCGCATGCTGCCGGATCAGTCTTCCGGGGTGCGGTGCGCATCGTGGCAGGCCTTGCAGGTGCCGCCCACCTGCTGCAGCGCCGGTCCGATCGCCTCGACCCCGCCGCCGGCCGCGGCCTGCATCTCCTGCGCGGCCTCGCCGAAATCCGACCATTTCGCCAACAAGTCTGCATTGTCGTCCCAGATCGAGGGTTCGGCGCGCGTGCCGTCCAGCGTCATCGAATCGCTGCCCTCGGGCCAGTGCAGCGACTGGTCGATGTTCGACACCGCCACCAGCGTATCCGCCGCCGCCTGCGCGCGCTCGGCGTCGTAATCGATCTTGCCCTGCGCCATGCCCCCCAGCACGCCCAGATTGAGCGCCATGATGCGGAACTGGCCCTGCCGCGCCTTGAGCTGGGCCTCGAAATCGTCCTGCGCCATGGCGGCGGGCGCGACCAGCGCGACGGTTGTGGCGAGGCTGATAATCCCGGTCTTGAACGTCATTTTGTCGTCTCCCTTTCAGGACGTACATCGGAGCATGCAGGGTGCCGCAAGATCGTAGCAATTGCACGACACAATGCGAAAGAATCTTGTCCGGAACAGGCAGGCCCCGCGCGCACGTCAGCGCAGGGCGGGGATATGGCGCGGCCGCGGGTTCAGCTCCATCCAGTCGGGGGTGCCAAACAGCGCCTCGAGCCCCGTGATGGCGACCGCGGCCAGAACCACGACGCCCACGGTCCAGCGAAAGGCCTTGGACGGCGGATGCCGCACCCAGCGATACATCCGCAGGAACCAGTGCATCGGCAGCATCAGGTGAATCGAACCTTGCCGATATAGGGCAGGTTCCGGTTCCGCTGGGCGTAGTCGATGCCGTAGCCCACGACGAACTCGTCCGGAATCTCGAAGCCGGTCCAGTCCGCGTGCACCTCGACCTCGCGCCGCGCAGGCTTGTCGAGCAGGGCGATGCATTTGAGCCTTCGGGGCCGCCGCGCCCGCAGCAGCGTCAGAACATGCGCCAGCGTGTGCCCGGTATCGACGATGTCCTCGACGACCAGCACGTCGCGCCCCTCGATCTCGCCGCGCAGATCCTTGAGGATGCGCACCTCGCGCGAGCTTTCCATCGCGTTGCCGTAGGACGACGCCTCAAGGAAATCCACCTCGACCGGCAGGTCGAGCTCGCGCACGAGATCCGCGATGAACACGAAGGACCCGCGCAAGAGGCCCACGACCACCAGCTTGTCGGTGCCCTGAAACTCCGCCTCGATCTCGTGCGCCAGCGCCTCGATGCGCGCCGCGATCGACTTGGCCGAGATCATCTCGTCGATGACATAAGGACGCTGCCCCATCCCGCCCCCCTTGAATTCGCGGGCGGAGCATACGACATCGGGCGCCACTGTCACGGAGGAACTGACCCCAGCCGATGCCCGCCCATTCCGAAACCCGGACGCTGCCCTACACGCCGCAGCAGATGTACGATCTGGTCGCGGACGTGGACCGCTATCCGGAGTTCCTGCCATGGACGGCGGCCGCGCGCGTGCGCTCGCGCACGCCGGTGACCGGGCCGGGCGGCGAGCATGGCGAGGTGATGGAGGCCGACCTCGTGATCTCGTTCAAGGTGTTCCGCGAACGCTTCGGCAGCCGGGTCGAGCTTTGGCCCGGCGAGTGGGTGATCAATACCGAATACCTCGAAGGGCCGTTCAGGCACATGCAGTCGCGCTGGCGATTCGAAGAGGCCGATGGCGGCTGCCGGGTGCATTTCTCGGTGGATTTCGAGTTCAGGAACCGGCTGCTTCAAAGCGCCGCGGGCCTCTTCTTCTACGAGGCGATGCAGCGGATCGTGCGGGCCTTCGAAGCGCGCGCGAAGGCGCTTTACGGAGAGGGCTCGCCTACCGCCGCGTCGAGCAGCGACATGGCGTGATCCACGGCCGCGCGGCGCACGTTCTTGCGCCCCAGCGGCCCGAACTCCTGCGTTTCGGTCCGAGTGTCGCCCTCGCGGAGGGCGATTGCGAAACAGACGCGGCCTTCGGGCTTCGCGTCGCTGCCGCCGGGGCCCGCGATCCCGGTGATCGCGGCGGCGACATCCGCTTCCGACCGCGCGAGCATCCCCTCGGCCATCTCGCGCGCGACGGGTTCGGACACCGCGCCATGCGCGTCCAGCGTCTCTGCCGCCACGCCCAGCAGGTCCTGTTTCGAGCGGTTGGTGTAGGTCACGACCCCGCGGTCGAAGATCGTCGACGATCCCGCCACCTCGGTGATCCGCGCTGCGAGCAGACCGGCGGTGCAGCTTTCGGCGGTGGCGATCCGCAGCCCGGCGTCGCGGTAGCGAACGAGCAGCATGTCCGGCGTGGTCATCGCAAACGTCCCTCAGGCCATGAGCCACAGGTGGAACAGGGCGGCGAGCGCGACGGTTCCGGCTGCCGCCATCAGTCCCGCGATCAGGTCGTCCAGCATGACGCCCGTTGCGCCCGGGCGCCGGTCGGCCCAGCCCACCGGACCGGGCTTGAGGATGTCGAAAAGCCGGAACAGCACGAAGCCCGCGACCCAGCCGGGCCAGAGCGCGAGCACCGGCGCCCCGGACACCGCCGCGCCCGCCGAAACGGGCCAGAGCGCCAGCCACTGGCCGGCCAGTTCGTCGATCACGATCTCGGAGGGGTCCTTGTCGTCGGCCTCCGCGGTCGCGCGGGCGACGGCCCACCAGCCGATCGCCGTCACCGCAAGGGTGGCAAGGAAGACCGCCGCAAAGCCGCCCAGGACATGCAGCGCCCATAGCAGGGGCAGTGCGGCGGCGGAGGCCCAGGTGCCGGGGCCGGGCCGCAGATAGCCCAGGCCGAAGAGCGTGGCGACGGCGCGTGTGAAGGTCATGGCGCGAGCAGGGTGACGGTGGCGAGCGCGGCGATGCCTTCCTCGCGCCCGGTGAAGCCCAGCCGTTCGCTGGTGGTGGCCTTGACGCTCATGCGGGACGTCTCGATCTGCAGTTCCCGCGCGAGTTCCGCCTGCATTTCAGTGGCATGCGGCCCGATCTTTGGGCGTTCGCAGATCAGCGTGACGTCGGCGTTGGCGACGGCGAAGCCGCGGGTGCGCACGAGTTCTCCGGCATGGCGCAGGAACACGCGGCTATCCGCGCCCTTCCATTGCGGGTCGGATGGCGGGAAGTGCCGGCCGATGTCGCCCTCTGCCAGCGCGCCGTAGAGCGCGTCGGTCAAGGCATGCATGCCCACGTCGGCATCCGAATGCCCCTCGAGGCCCCGCTCGTGCGGGATGCGCACACCGCAGAGGATCACATGATCGCCCGACCCGAAGGCGTGCACGTCGAAGCCATTGCCGGTCCTTACATCCATTTCGCCTCGCAAGTGTCTTTCCGCACGTTCGAAATCCTCCGGAATGGTGATCTTCAGATTGGCCTCGTCGCCGGCCACGATCGCCACCTCGATCCCCGCGGCGCGACCCACCTCCACGTCGTCGGCCGCACCGCCCGGATGCGCGCGATGGGCCGCAAGAATGGCGTCGAGCCGGAAACCCTGTGGCGTCTGTGCGCGGTAGAGGCCGTCGCGCGCCTGCGTCCCTGTCACCATGCCGCCGGTTCCGCGCCACAGGGCGTCCGTCACGGGCAGGGCGGGCGCCGCGCCGTCGTGCCTGCGGAGGGCCGCCACCACCGAGTCGATCACCGCGCGCGACACACAGGGGCGCGCAACGTCATGGATCAGGACATGCGTCGCGCCGCCGCTTGCCAGGGCTTCCAGTCCTGCGCGCACCGAGGCGTCGCGCGTCTCGCCACCGGGGACCCAGCGCAGTCCCTCGGGCACCTCGGTCGCGTCGTCGGGATGGATGACCAGGACCACCTCGGCGATTGCCGGATGCGTGGCGAAGGCCGCCAGCGTCCAGTCCGCGACCCGCCGCCCGGCCAGCGCGCGCCATTGCTTGGGCCGACCGCCGCCTGCGCGGCGACCGCGGCCCGCGGCAACGATGAGAGCGGCTGTATGCATCGCGATCCCGTTCAGGTCCGCTTCTGTCTACCCTGCCCGAGGCAGGAGGCAAAGCCCGCGCGCACACGCCCAAGAATTGTGCAGCACTCGCGTCTCCGGGTGGCTTTTCGGCCCGCGAACTTGCCGCAAGCGCCGGCATAGCCTAGCTCTGAGCGCGTGCACAAGGATTAGGCAGGTGACGATCACGCTCGGCAACAGACGACTCGACCCCCCCGTGGTCCTGGCCCCGATGGCGGGAATCACCGACCGTCCCTTCCGCGACCTCGTGGCGGGGTTCGGTGCCGGCCTCGTGGTGTCCGAGATGGTGGCGAGTCAGGAAATGGTGCAGGCCAAGCCCGGCGTGCGCGAGCGGGCTGAACTGGGCCTGGGGCGTGCCGACACGGCGGTGCAACTGGCCGGCCGCGACCCGCACTGGATGGCCGAGGCCGCACGCATGGCGGAAGCGAACGGCGCCCCGATCATCGACATCAACATGGGGTGCCCGGCGAAGAAGGTGGTGGGCGGCCTTTCGGGCTCGGCGCTGATGCGCGAACCGGACCATGCCCTGCGGCTGATCGAGGCGGTGGTGGGCGCGGTGTCGGTCCCCGTCACGCTGAAGACACGTCTGGGCTGGGACGAGGACGCGCTCAACGCGCCCGAGATCGCGCGCAAGGCCGAGGCCGCGGGCGTGCGGATGATCACCATTCACGGGCGCACCCGCTGCCAGTTCTACAAGGGGCGGGCCGATTGGCGCGCGATCCGGCGGGTGGTCGATGCGGTCTCGATCCCGGTGATCGCCAATGGCGACATCACCACGCCGGAAGAGGCGCGCACGGCGCTCGCGGCCTCGGGCGCGGCGGGCGTGATGGTGGGCCGCGGCGCGCAGGGCGCGCCCTGGCGGGTGGCCGAGATTGCCGCCGCGCTGGCCGGTGGTCCGGCCCCCGCCGTTCCTGTGGGACGCGCGTTTTCCGACATGATAGCAGGGCATTACGAGGCGGCGCTCACCTTTTACGGAAGTGCGCTGGGCGCGCGGGTCGTGCGCAAGCATCTGGGCTGGTACATGGATCGTGCGGGCACGCCAGCCGATCTGCGCCGCCGCGTGCTGACGGCCGATCCGGGCGAGGTGCTGCGCCTGATACCGCAGGCCTGCGCCGCGCGCCTGACCGCCGCCGCATGATCGACGAGGCGGCGATCTGGGGCGCCCTGCCGGTGCCGGGCCTGGTGCTCGATGCGGAGGATCGCATCGCCAGCGCCAACCCGGCCGCCGAGAATTTCTTCAACGCCTCCGAGCGCGCGCTGCTCGGCGCCCCGGTCTGGGACCGGCTGATGGTTGACGCGCCGATGGAGGAGAGCTTTCGCCGCGCGCGCGAGAACGGCACGCCCCTTTTCGTCAACGACGTGGATGTGGGCACCGGCGACCGCCCGCCGATGCAGTGCAACCTGCAGATCGCGCCGCTGGGCGGACCGGCGGGCGCGATGATCCTTGTCATCTCGCCGCGCGAACTGGCCGGGCGGCTGACCAAGAGTCATTCGGTGAAATCCGCCGCCAAGTCCGCGATCGGCATGGCGGAGATGCTGGCGCACGAGATCAAGAACCCGCTCGCCGGCATCACCGGCGCGGCGCAGCTGTTGTCGATGAACCTGTCGAAGGACGATCTGGAACTGACCGACCTCATCGTGGCCGAGACCCGGCGCATCCTGAAGCTGCTCGAACAGGTCGAGCAGTTCGGCAACACGAGGCCGCCGACGATGCAGCCCGTCAACGTGCACGACGTTCTCGACCGTGCGCGGCGCTCCGCGCTGCTGGGCTTCGGCGCGCACATGAAGATCGTCGAGGATTACGACCCCTCGCTGCCGCTCGCGCAGGGCGATCCGGACCAGCTGTTGCAGGTGATCCTGAACCTCTTGAAGAACGCCTCGGAAGCCTCTGATCCCGCTGGTGGAACCGTTCGGCTGCACACCTACTACGAGCACAGTTTCCGGCTGCGGCGGGCCGACGGCGACGGGCAGTCGCTGCCGCTGCAGATCGAAGTGATCGACGACGGCCCGGGCCTGCCCGCGGATCTCGAGGGCGACATCTTCGATCCCTTCGTCTCGGGGCGCGAGAACGGCACCGGCCTTGGCCTCGCGCTGGTGTCCAAGATCGTGTCGGACCACGGCGGCTGGATCTCCGTGTCCTCCGCGCCGGGCCGCACCGTGTTCCGCATTTCCCTGCCGCGCGCGCCGCGCGAACCGAAGGAGACCCGCTGATGGACGGCACCGTTCTCGTCGCCGACGACGACCGCACGATCCGCACCGTGCTGACCCAGGCGCTCACGCGCGCCGGCTGCAAGGTGCACGCGACCTCGTCGCTGACCACGCTGATGCGCTGGGTGGCCGAGGGCAAGGGCGACGTGGTGATCTCGGACGTGATGATGCCGGACGGCAACGGGCTGGAGATGCTGCCCAAGATCGCGCAGGACCGGCCCGGCCTGCCGGTCATCGTGATCAGCGCGCAGAACACCATCATGACCGCGATCCAGGCGGCCGAGGCAGAGGCCTACGACTACCTGCCCAAGCCCTTCGACCTGCCGGACCTGATGAAGCGCACGGCCAGGGCGCTGGAGAACAGGCGGCGCGCGCCCTCCGTCCCGGTGGACGAGCCCGCGGCCGAGGACGGAGAGTTGCCGCTGGTGGGCCGCACGCCGGCGATGCAGGCGCTCTACCGGCTGATCGCCAAGGTGATGAACGCGGATCTTCCGGTGCTGATCACCGGCGAATCGGGCACCGGCAAGTCGCTGATCGCGCGGGCCATCCACGATTTTTCCGACCGCCGCACGCTGCCCTTCGTGACGGTGACGGGGGCCGATCTGCGCGAGCTGGAGGCGCCGCAGCGCGTGCTGGCGCGGGTGAAGGGGGGCACGCTGCTGATCGACGAGATCGGCGACGTGGAGGACGAGGTGCAGGCCCGCATCGTGCGGATGATCGACTCGCCGGGTGAACATGTGCCGCGATTCATGGCCACCAGCCAGGGCGACCTGTCGCGCGCGATGGAAGAGGGGCGGGTGCGGCGCGACCTCTACTACCGGCTCACCGGGGCCACGCTCCATGTGCCCAGCCTGCGCGAACGGGTCGAGGACATCGCGCTCTTGACCGAGCATTTCCTGGCGCGGGCCGAGCGCGACGGGCTCTCGCGCCGGCGGCTGTCGAAGGACGCCGAGGAGCTTTTCCGCGTCTACAGCTGGCCGGGCAACGTGCGGCAGCTGGAGAATGCCGTGCGGCGGCTGGTGCTGACCTCACGGGCCGACGAGATCACACGCCCGGAAGTCGAGCAGGTGCTGGGCGACCAGCCAGAGACCGAGCCGGTGCTGCGCGGCCGCGGTACCGAGAGCGAAAAGCTCTCCGCCTCCGTGGCGCGGCACCTGCGGCGCTACTTCGACCTGCATGGCGCGACGTTGCCGCCGCCGGGCCTGTATCAGCGCATCCTGCGCGAGGTGGAGGCGCCGCTGATCGAGATCGCGCTCGAGGCCACCGGCGGAAATCAGGCGAAATGTGCCGATCTGCTCGGGATAAACCGCAATACATTGCGCAAGAAGATCACCGACCTCGAGATTAACGTGACACGTCGCCGCAAATTGATGTAAAAGGGCAACAGGCCCGTGGCGAGCGTGCGGTGAACAGGCCGCCGTGCATGAGACAGCCACAACATCTGGCGGATGGGCGCAGGCTGCGCCCAATGGAGGCGAGGGCAGGACGTGGCCTTGGGGGCACAACGTCTTTCGTGGGAACGGCTGAGCCGGCTGCGGCGTCAGCGCCGCATTCAGAATGCGGCGACGCTGGGCCTGGTGCTGCTTGGGCCGGTACTGGCGCTGGCAACCTTTCTCGTGCTGGGGCCGCTGGACCAGGGCGCCGGCGCGCTGACCCTGCGGCTCGTTCTTCTGGCGGACCTCGTCTACGTCCTGGCGGTCGCGGCGCTGGTGTTCCAGCGCATCGCGCGGATGATCGCGGCGCGGCGCGCCCATTCGGCGGGGTCGCGGCTGCATCTGCGGCTTACCTTCGTCTTCGCGGTGATGGCGCTGATCCCCGCCGTGACGGTCGCCGTCTTTGCCGGTCTCACGGTCAACATCGGGCTCGAGGGCTGGTTTTCCGACCGGGTGCGCAGCGTGGTGGGCTCCAGCCTCGCTGCCGCTGAGGCCTACGAGCAAGAGCATCGCGAGGATCTGGCCACCGATGCGGACGCGCTGGCGGACTATCTGGACGCCGGGGCGCGCAACAGTTTCCTGATGAGTGACGGTGAGTTGCGGGTGTTGCTGGGGCAGGGACAGGGACAGATCCAGCGCGGTCTGCGCGAGGCCTACGTGATCGACGGGGCGGGCGAGATCCGCGCGCGCGGCGAACGGTCCTATCTCTTCGATTACGAGCGGCCACCGGCAGAGGCCTTTCCCCGCGCCCGCGAAGAGGGTGTGGCCATCGTCGAGGACTGGGACAACAACGAGTTCCGCGCCCTGGTCCCGCTCGACGCTTTCGCCGACCGCTGGCTCTATGTCAGCCGCGAGGTGGACGGAGACCTGCTCAGCCTGCTGGACGAGACGCAGGAGACCGTGCGCCTCTATCAGCAACTCGAGAACGAGCGCGGGCGCGTGCTCTTCGAGTTCGGGCTGCTCTACCTTGGTTTCGCCGCCATCCTGATCCTTGCCGCCGTCTGGCTGGGGCTGTGGTTCGCCGAGCGGCTGTCGCGACCGGTGGGCCGGCTGACGGCCGCGGCGCAGCGCGTGGGCACCGGCGATCTGGACGTGCAGGTGCCAGAGGAAGAGGGCGACGACGAGATCTCGATGCTGGGCCGCTACTTCAATCAGATGACGCGGCAGCTGAACGCCCAGCGCGAGACGCTGCTGGAGAACACCCGCCAGATCGAGCGCCGGCGCCGGCTCTTCGATTCGGTTCTGTCCTCGGTGACCTCCGGGGTGGTGGGCCTCGATTCCTCGGGGCGCGTGACCTTCGTGAACCGATCCGCCGAGCGTCTGCTGGGCTGGGAGGAAAGCCGCCGCTCGCTGCCCATCGGGCTGGCCGTGCCGGAGTTCGGCCCGCTTTTCGAGCGCGTGCGTTCGGGGCGCGTGGCGGTGGCGCAGGACGAGGTCAAGGTGATCCGCGAAGGACGGATGGAGAACCTGCTGGTGCGGATCGCGCCCCGGCGGCGCGACGACGGCGGCACGGAGGGTTACGTCGTGGCCTTCGAGGACGTCACGGACCTGGTCGCGGCGCAGCGCATGGCCGCCTGGGGCGACGTGGCCCGCCGGATCGCGCATGAGATCAAGAACCCGCTCACGCCGATCCAGCTTTCGGCCGAGCGCATCCGCCGCAAGTTCGGCGGCAGGCTGGACGAGGCCGAGTCCGAGCAGCTTGCGGACATGACCGAGCGCATCGTGCGCCAGACCGGCGACCTGCGCCGCATCGTCGACGAATTCTCGCGCTTCGCACGCATGCCCGAGCCCGTGCGCAAGGCGGAGGATCTGGCGCGGCTGCTGTCGGATGCCGTCGCGATGCAGGAGGCGGGCCAGCCCGACGTCCGCTTCGAGACGGAAATCCCGGAGGGGCCGGTGATGGCCGAGCTCGACGCCACGATGATCGGGCAGGCGCTGACCAACCTGATGAAGAACGCGGGCGAGGCGATCGAGACCCTGCAGGAGCGCGGCGCGCCCGAGGATCATGCGGCCGTGATCCGGGTCACGATGCAGACGGACCCCCGCGAGGCGGTGATCCGCATCGCGGATTCGGGGATCGGCCTGCCGGAGGACCGCGCGCGGCTCTTCGAGCCCTACGTCACGACGCGCGAGAAGGGCACCGGGCTGGGCCTGCCCATCGTGAAGAAGATCGTCGAGGAGCATGGCGGCACCCTCTCGCTTCAGGATGCGCCGGTCTTCGAAGGGCAGAGCCGCGCGGGCGCGATGGCGGTGATCCGCCTGCCGCTGCCCGCGCGGGAGACGACGCAGGATATTGAACAGAAAGAGATAGCGGGGGGCGCATGAGCGACATTCTCATCGTGGACGACGAACGGGACATCCGGGAACTGATCGGCGACATTCTGGAGGACGAGGGGTATTCGGTGCGCCTTGCCGGCACCTCCGACGAGGCGATGGCGGCGATCAACGCCGAGCCGCCTGGCCTCTTGATCCTCGACATCTGGCTCAAGGACAGCCGGATGGACGGCATCGACATCCTCAAGACCACCAAGCGCGACAACCCGGACGTGCCCGTCGTCATCATCTCGGGGCACGGCAACATCGAGATCGCGGTCGCCGCGATCAAGCAGGGCGCCTACGACTTCATCGAGAAGCCCTTCAACATCGACCAGCTTCTGGTGGTGATCCGCCGCGCGATGGAAACCTCGCGGCTGCGGCGCGAGAATCAGGCGCTGAAGCGGCGCGAGACGCGCGCGGCCACCATGATCGGCGAAAGCGCGGCGTTCCGCGCGCTCGTCTCGCAACTCGACAAGGTCACGAAGTCGAACGGGCGCGTCATGCTGACCGGCCCGGCCGGCGCGGGCAAGGAGGTGGCCGCGCGCTACGTCCATGCGCGGTCGAACCGGGCGGGCGCGCCCTTCGTCACCGTGAACTGCGCGGCCATCGCGCCCGAGCGGATGGAAGAGGTGCTCTTCGGCCGCGAGACCTCCGAGCGCGGGATCGAGCCCGGCCTCCTGGAGGAAGCGCATGGTGGCGTGGTCTATTTCGACGAGGTGGCGGACATGCCTCCCGGCACGCAGTCGAAGATCCTGCGCGTGCTGGTCGACCAGACCTTTCAGCGCGTGGGCGGCACGGACAAGGTGCGCGTGGACCTGCGCGTGATCTCGTCGACGAACCGGGATCTGGCGTCCGAGATCGCCGCCGGCCGCTTCCGTCAGGAGTTGTTCCACAGGCTCAACGTGGTGCCGATCCGCGTCCCCTCGCTGGAGGAGCGGCGGGACGACATTCCCGTGCTTGCCCGCCACTTCATCCAGGAGGCCAACGGCGCGCAGGGCCTTCCCCTGCGCGAACTCACCGACGAGGCGGTGGCGCTGATGCAGACGATGCTCTGGCCCGGCAACGTGCGCCAGCTGCGCAACCTCGTCGAACGGGTGCTGATCCTCGGCGACGGGACCGGGCCCATCGAGGCGCGCGAACTGCCGCAGGATCCGCAGCCGCAGCCCGGCGAGGGCCGCGTGGTGCTGTCCGGCGACGTGGCGACGCTGCCGCTGCGCGAGGCGCGCGAGGCCTTCGAGCGCGAATATCTGCTCACGCAGATCAACCGCTTCGGCGGCAACATCTCGCGCACCGCGAACTTCGTCGGCATGGAGCGCAGCGCGCTGCACCGCAAGCTGAAGTCGCTGGGTGTGGTCACGGGAAAGACCGGCCGGAATGGCGCCGACGAGGACGCCCCGACCGCGGCCGTCAGCCGGGCAGGGTAGGGGCGACCGTCGTTTCCGACCATGGGGACCGTTCCGGGAGCGGCCCGGCGTCTGCAGGTCCGGCGGAAACGCCGGGTGCGGGGTCTTCCCGAAACCGCATCGCAGCGTGCGGGAGAACACTTTGCTTGAGATCCGCAGCTTGCCGCACTTGCCGCGCAGGGCATCCGCCTGGCCGGAAGGCCCCGTCGTTCCCCCGCTGTCTCACAGCAGCAGTTTCTGCACATAGCCGGGCAGGGCGAAGGCGCCCGCATGCACCTCTGGCGTGTAGTAGGCGGTCTCGATCCCAGAGGCCTCGAACCGGCCCCGCAGCACCTCCGCGGGCGTCTCGCGCGCCGGGCCGTCGGTGCCCCAGCCGAAGGCCATCGGCCCGCCGGCGTAGCTGGGAACCGTCGCGAGGTAGCAGGAGGCGTCGGCAAAGAGCGTGCGGAAGGCGCGCATCGTGTTCGCCAGTTCCTCGCCCTGCAGGAAGGGAACGCCGTTCTGCGTGACGAGGATGCCGTCGGGCGCCAGCCGGCGCTTCGCCTGTCCATAGAAGGTGTCGGTGAAGAGCACCTCGCCCGGTCCCACGGGGTCGGTGGAGTCCACGATGATGACGTCGTAGGCCGCACCCTCGCGGCGAATGAACTCGGCCCCGTCTGCAATCACCAGCTCGAGGCGCGGGTCGTCGAAGGCGCCGGCCGAGATGGCGGGAAGATATTCTTTCGAGAATTCCACCACGCCGGCGTCGATCTCGACCATGGTGACGCGCTCGACGCTCGCGTGACGCAGCGCCTCGCGCGCCATGCCGCCGTCGCCACCGCCCACGATCAGGACGCGCCGCGCCGCGCCATGCGCCAGGATCGGCACATGGGTCAGCATCTCGTGATAGATGAAGTTGTCGGCTTCCGTCACCTGCACCACGTCATCGAGCGTCATGACACGCCCGAAGGTGGCGTTCTCGAACACCTTCAGGCGCTGATGGTCCGTCTCGCTGTCGTAGAGCATGCGATCGACGCGCAGCGACTGCGCGTAGTCGCGGTGGAGCCGCTCCTGCACCCAGTCTGTCATGCCGCGATGCCCGCTTCAGCCACCACGTCTTCGCCGCGGCGCAACTCCTTGACGCGCACGTCGGCGGTGCCGAAGGCATGCCGCAGCACGTCGACCGCGCGCCAGGGCTGCGCGTCGCCGCACATGAAGACGTCGAAGGCGCCATAGCCGATCTCCGGCCAGGTGTGCACGCTGATGTGACTTTCGGCCAGCACGGCCACGCCGCTCACACCCTGCGGGCTGAACTTGTGCGTGTGGATGTGCAGAAGCGTCGCGCCGCAGCGGTCCACGCAGTCGCGGAACGCCTGCTGGATGCGCGCCTCGTCGTCAAGGCCGTGCCCGTCCACCACCTCGATGATGAGGTGCGTGCCGGCAAAGACGGCCCCGTCGCGGCGGATGAAATGATCGTCGCGCGTCTCGTCGAACACGTCGAGCGGTGCGGAAACGGTGGTGCGCGGCACATCAGTGCCGCGGTCGGTGTCTTCCATTTGGGCGCCTGTCTCCAGACCGATCCCCAGTTGGAAGAGGTTGGCGTCCTTCATGGCGCTCCCCTTCTAGCCAGCAGATTGAATCCGGCCGGTACCTTAGCGCCCCCCCGGAAGACATCCGAAGTTGGGATCGGCCCCGATTTCCGTAACGCGCACTTATGAGGGCGGACCGAGTCGCACAAGGGGCGACGTCGCGCATGAGCCAGGAACTTTCGCATGGGCGGTATTGATTTGCGTCAAGGCAACACCCGGCGCCGCGCGCGAGGGAGGGCACGAGGATCCGAGGAGCGAGCACAATGCAGGACACGGCTGCGGACACCGGAGAGACCGACCGGCTGGAGAACTTCCCCATAAGCTTCTTTGCCATGGTGATGGGTCTGATGGGACTGAGCCTGGCGCTGCACGCGGGCAGCGTGCCGTGGCCTGCGCTCGCGAACGCGTCCGAGGCGGTGCTGTGGATCGCCTTGGCGGCCTTTGCGGGGATCGCCGCGCTCTATGCGCTCAAAGCCCTGCGTCATCCCGGTGCCGTGGCCTGGGAATGGAACCACCCCGTGCGGCTGGCCTTCTTTCCGGCGATCTCGATCTCGCTGCTGCTGATCGCGACGGGGCTCATGGCGTCACAGCCTGCGGCGGCACATGCTGTCTGGTGGGTGGGCGTGATCGGTCAGGCCGTGCTGACAATTGCCGTGGTCTCCGGCTGGATCGGGCACCGCAGCTTTGAGGTGGGGCATCTGACGCCGGCCTGGTTCATCCCGGCGGTGGGCAACGTGATCGTGCCTGTCGCCGGCGTGCCGCTGGGCCACCCGGAGGTGTCGTGGCTGTTCTTCTCCGCCGGTCTCGTCTTCTGGATCATCCTGCTGACGCTGGTGTTCAACCGTCTGGTCTTTCACGATCCGGTGCCCGCGCGGCTCTTTCCCACGCTGGTGATCCTGATCGCGCCGCCGGCGGTGGCCTATCTGGCCTGGGTGCAGCTGGTGGGCGGGCTCGATCCCTTCGCGCGGGTGATGCTGAACGCGGCCTATGTCTTCACCGCGCTGGTCGCGGTGCAGGTGCCGCAGCTTTTCAGGCTGCCCTTCGCGCTGTCCTTCTGGGCGTTGTCCTTCCCGGTGGCGGCGCTGTCGATCGCGTCGTTCCGGCACGGGGAGCTGGCGGGCTCGGCAGCCCATGTCTGGATCGGGACGGCGGCGCTGGCGGTGCTCGGCGCGGTGGTGGTCGGGCTGCTGTGGCGGACGGCCCGCGCAGCCCTGAGCGGCGAGATCTGCCGGCCGGAATGAGGGGGCCCAAATCAGGGCATTTTGGGGTATTCTGATACCTAGATTACAAGTTACTGATTTCAAGCGCATATTGCGGCCCAGCCGCCCTTGACTGTGCGCGTCGCATCCGTATAACCGCGCAATCCCGACGGCAGGGGCCGCACCCCTGCGCGCGCGAGCTACGATGAAGGACACCCCCGGATGAAGACCTATTCAGCGACCCCGGCGGACATCGAGAAGAAGTGGATCGTGATCGACGCCGAAGGCGTCGTGCTCGGCCGCCTCGCCTCGATCGTCGCCACCCGGCTGCGCGGCAAGCACAAGCCGGGCTTCACCCCGCACATGGACTGCGGCGACAACGTGATCGTCGTCAACGCGGACAAGGTGCAGCTGACCGGCCGCAAGCGCGCCGAGAAGCACTACTGGCACACCGGCTATCCCGGCGGGATCAAGTCCCGCACGAAGGAGCAGATCCTGACCGGCGCACACCCCGAGCGCGTGGTCATGCAGGCCGTCAAGCGGATGCTGCCCGGCAACCGGCTGGCGCGCCAGCAGATGACCAACCTGCGCGTCTATGCCGGCGCCGAGCACCCGCACGAGGCGCAGCAGCCCGAAGTGCTGGACGTCAAGGCGATGAACCCCAAGAACACCCGGATGGCGAGCTGATGGCGGAAGAAATCAAATCCCTCGAAGGCCTCGAAGCGGTGGCGGGCACGCCCCCCGTCGAAGAGATTGCCGTGTCCCGCGAGCCGGTGCGCGACGAGCTTGGCCGCGCTTACGCGACCGGCCGGCGCAAGGACGCCACGGCCCGCGTCTGGATCAAGCCGGGCTCCGGCAAGGTGCAGGTGAACGGCAAGCCGATCAAGGAATACTTCGCGCGCCCCGTGCTGCAGATGATCCTGCGCCAGCCCTTCCAGGTGGCCGGCGTCGAGGATCAGTTCGACGTGATGTGCACGGTCAAGGGCGGCGGCCTGTCCGGTCAGGCCGGCGCGGTCAAGCACGGCATCAGCCGCGCGCTGCAGTATTACGACCCGGCCCTGCGCCCGGCGCTCAAGGCCGCGGGCTTCCTCACCCGCGACAGCCGCGTGGTCGAGCGCAAGAAATACGGCAAGCGCAAGGCGCGCCGCAGCTTCCAGTTCTCGAAGCGCTGAGGCGTTCATCCCGGCATCGGCAAGGCCACCCTGCGGGGTGGCCTTTTGCATTTTTGCGCAAGTCAGGGGTGCTGGCCGGTCCGGCGACTGAAAAGCTGCCCCATGCGGGCCTCTGCCGCTCCCTTCAGAGCCCGGGGGGCCGGGAGTGCGCGGGCATGGACGGCGGTGCCATCGCGCTCCGGACCGGCGGCTTCGAGAGGGTCGGGACCGTCTGCGCGCTCGTCCCCCGGTGACCCTGCGCGGCATGCAGGCAACGTGCCAGGACGCCGGCTGTGCCGCCGAGGGCACCCGTGACCCCGGAGCGCGTGGTTCCGATGCGGGCAGGGTGGCATCCGGGCGAAGGCTGGGGCGTGCGGCGACTGACCCTCACTCGTCCGGCGGGATCAGGCCCAGGCCCCGCAGATAGACGCCGATGCCGCTTTCCAGCAGGTCATCCGGCGGAAAGGGCGACTGCGTGCCGGGCGAGTTGCGCGCGAATAGCTCCACCACCCCGTGGCTCATCGCCCAGATATGGGCCGAGAACATCGCCGGCGGGGGGCGTTTGGCGGGCGGGATGTGCTGCGACAGGTCCTCTGCCGCGCGCTGCAACACGCCCCAGGCCCGCGCGGCCGCGGCGGCCAGTTCCGGCGTGCGGTTGATCGAGATGCCGCTTTCGAACATCGCGATGTAGTGGCCGGGATACCTGCGTGCGAAAGCCAGATAGGCGCGCCCCGACGCCTCGAAGGCGGCCAGCGCCGAGGGCTGCCCGGTGTCGTAGGCGTATTGCATCACGTCTGCGAAGATCTCGTAGCCCTGCCGCGCGGCCTCGGCGATCAGATCCTCGCGGCCCTCGAAGTGGCGATAGACGGCGGCCGGTGTCACGCCGGCCTGCTTGGCCGCCTCCGACAGGGTGAAGCCCTGCGGGCCCTGCGCCTCGATCAGCCGCAGCGCCGCCTCGACCAGTTCCTGCCGCAGGTTGCCGTGGTGATAGCCGCGCTTAGCCATCCCGCCAAAGCTCCGGCCCGCCCGCGATGGCCGGGTCGCTCGCGCCGATGGCGCGGTCATCCTTCGGCGCGTAGTCGATCCGCGCCAGAACCGCGCGGATCGCCTCCAGCCGGGCGCGGCGCTTGTCGTCGGACCGGATTACGGTCCAGGGCGCGTGAAGGCTGTGGGTGCGGTTCAGCGTCTCGCGGATTGCGTCGGTATAGGCATCCCAGCGCTTCAGCCCCTCGACGTCGATCCACGACACCTTCCACTGCTTGAGCGGATCGCGCTCGCGCGCGAGGAAGCGGCGCATCTGTTCGGCGCGGTCGACGTTGAACCAGAGCTTGACCAGCACGATGCCCGCGTCGGTCAGCATCCTCTCGAAGTCCGGCGCCTGCCGGAAGAACCGCTCGCGCTGCGCGGGCGTGCAGAAGTCGAAGACATGCTCGACCACGCCGCGGTTGTACCACGACCGGTCGAACATCACGATTTCGCCCGCGGCGGGCAGTTGCTCGACGTAGCGCTGGAAATACCACTCCGTCGCTTCGCGGTCAGAGGGCTTGGGCAGCGCCACCAGCCGGGCCACACGCGGGTTCATGTTGGCGCGGAACCGCTTGATCGTGCCGCCCTTGCCGGCCGCGTCGCGGCCCTCGAACACGACGGCGACGCGTGCGCCCGCATCCGTCGCCCAGCGCTGCAACTTGGCGAGTTCGATCTGCAGCGCCTCCAGGCGGGCCTTGTAGGCCTTCTTTCCCAGCCGTTCGGTATAGGGGAAATGCGCGCCGATCAGGTCGTTCTTCCCGGCACCCTCGATCGCGGCGCGGATCTCCTGCGGCGTTTCGTTCAGGAAATGGGTGGTGATCGCGCCATCGAAGGGCAGGGGCATCGCTGCATCCTTTTCGGCCGATAATGGGGGCCTGTCGTGTTCAGCGCAATCCGGCGCGCGCCGCCGCCCGGTCCACGGCCGCGACGACCGCGCCTTCGCGCGCGTGGTGCGGCATGTGCCCGATCCCCTCCAGCACGGTCAGCCGTGCACCCTCGATCTGCCGCGAGAGCGGCTCGGAATGGATCGAGAGGCCCACCGTGGTGTCGGCGTCGCCGTGCAGGATCTCGGTGGGCACGTCGATCTCGCCGTATCGGCTGTGCAGCGTGCGGATCTCGGCGTTGATCGAGGCGCGCTGCAGCGCGTTCTCCCGCAGCGTCGCGCGCCGCAGGGTCAGGCCCGGGCCGAAGTGGGCGCCGTAGCCGTCCGGCACCGGCTGGGGGGCGAAGACCTCTGCCACCGCGCGCTCGACGACGCGGTCGGGCACCCAGGCGGCGATCAGCGCCACGGCGACAGGCCCGAGCCAGGGATGCGAGGTGAGCCTGTAGTAAAGCGACAGCGGGCTGTCCCAGGGGTTCGAGGCCGCCGCCACCGGCACCAGCGCCGAAAGGCTCTCCGGGTGGTGCACGGCCCAGGCCAGCGCCACCGCGCCGCCGTAGCTGTGGCCCAGCACGATGGGCCGCTCCGCCCCAAGCTGTTCGGCGGCCTGTTGCAACAGCGTGGCCTGCTCCACGATCGAGGCGCCGCCGTTGCCCAGCCGCGGCGTGTAGCCAAGGCCGGGGCGGTCCAGCGCGATCACCCGGTAGTCGCGCGCCAGCCGGCCCATGAGCGAAAAGGTGAAATCGCGCAGGTTGCCGCTTGCGCCGTGGATCAGCACCACGGGCGGTCCCTCTCCGGCCTCGCGCACATGCACCGGGTGCCCCTCGACCGTGACGATCCGGCCCGAGGGCGGCCAGCGCTCCTCGACCCGCGCCTCGTGCGCGCGCGCGCGCCAGAGCGTCACGGCCGCCAGCACGGCGAGCGCAGCGAGCGTCCAGAAGATCACCTTAAGCGCCAATCGCCTGCAGGTCGTAGGGGGTGGACTGATAGATCTCGTTGATCCAGTTGCCGTAGAGCAGATGGGCGTGGCTGCGCCAGCGGTTCGCCGGCTTCTGCGCGGGATCGTCCCCGGGATAGTAGTTGACCGGCACGGCGACCGGCGTGCCCGCCGCCACGTCGCGGTCGTATTCCTGCTTCAGCGTGTCGCTGTCGTATTCGAGGTGGTTGAAGATGTAGAGCGCGCGGTGGTTCGCGTCCTCGACCAGGCAGGGGCCCACTTCGTCCGAACCCAGCAGCGTGACGAGCCCCGGCGCCGCGTCGATCTCTGCCTGACGCATCTCGGTCCAGCGGCTGACCGGGATCAGCAGATCGTCCGAGAAGCCACGCAGGTAGGGCGAGGCCGGCGCCAGGTTGCGATGCCGGAAGCAGCCGAAGGCCTTTTGCGACAGCATGTGCTTCGCGACGCCGTGGAAGTGATGGATCATCGCCATGCCGCCCCAGCAGACCCCGAAGGTCGAATGCACATGGCTCTGCGTCCAGTCGAAGACGCGGCAGATCTCGTCCCAGTAGGTGACGTCCTCGAAGGGCAGATGCTCGATCGGGGCGCCGGTGATGATGAGCCCGTCGAGCTTTTCGCCGGAGGCCTCCACCTCGGCGAAGGGGCGATAGAAGCTTTCCATGTGCTCGGCCGCGGTGTTGCGCGTGCGGTGCTCGGTCATGCGGATCAGCACAAGCTCGATCTGCAGCGGCGTGGCCCCGATCAGGCGGGCGAACTGGTTCTCCGTCTGGATCTTCTTCGGCATCAGGTTCAGCAGACCGATGCGCAGCGGGCGGATGTCCTGCCGCGACGCCGCGTCCTCGGACATCACCATGACCCCTTCGCGCGTGAGCACGTCGAAGGCGGGCAGGTCGGAGGGCAGCTTGATGGGCATGGGGCGGGCAGGGGCTCCGTGAGAGTGGGTGGAGATAGACCTATTGACCCTTCGCCTCAAGGGCGCGGGCGACGAGCGCCTCGAAGCCGGCGGCATCCTCGACCTGCGCGACCTCGTCGGCCTGCACGGTGACGCCGCGGCGCGCCATTTCCGCATAGCGCGGCTGGCGGTGCGCGAGGGCGCGGGCATAGGTCCAGCGCACGAAGGCGTCGGGGTCCACCTGGTCCTCCGCGAGACCGGTTTCTTGCAGATACTCGTTCCAGCGCGTGCGCAGGAAGTCGGGTTGGTAATACATGGGCTTCGGCGCCCGGTCGAAGCGGCGCACCAGCTCCTCGGTATGCGCGTCGCTGCCCTCGATCCAGATCAGCAGGACCGAGTCCTCGAGCAGGCGCAGCAGCGGATCTGCGGGGTCCCAGGGATCGACCACCTCGCAGATCGAGCCCCCGGAATCGCAGACGAAATTGGCATAGCCGTAGATTTCCTCGGCCCGCGCGATGAACTGGGGGGTGTCGGCCAGCGCGGCGATCTCGGCCGCGCGGTGCTGTTCCTGCCGGCGCATGTATTCGTCGAAGGGCAGGCCGCCCTTCGCCGGGTCGCCGGGCTTGCCGAGATAGGTGGAGAGCGGCGCGAGGTTGTGGAAGCGGATCTTCGACTCGATCGAGATCGAATCCGTCATCAGCAGATCGCGCAGGAAGGGGACCTTCATCGCCTCGCGCTTGAAGTGATCGGCGATGTGCTCGCCCATGTAGCGGGTGCCGATGCGGTAATCGATCGAGTAATGGAACCAGTCGCCCTGGTCGCGCAGAAGGCTGGCGAGCCGCGTCTTGCCCAGGCCCGACATGCCGAAGAGCAGTACGCGCTTGCGCGCGGCTGCCTGCCAGTCCGCTGCCGACTTGTAGAGCATCGCCGCCTCCCGCCCTGCCATCGCGCCCTTCCTATCCGCCCGCGTGCCGCCCGGCCAGAGGGCTTGCAAGGGCCTTGGAAGGCCCTTGCAAGCGGTTTCCAAACCGCTTGCAAGGCGCTTTTTTCAAGCGCCTTGGGCCGGGCGCGCTCAGGGCAGCGCGCGCCGCACCCGTGTCTCGGCCCGGACGTCGAGGCCGTTGGCGGCAAGGATCACTCCCCTTGCATTCAGGGGTCATCGGTCAGGCACGGGGCCTGGCGGGCCAGTCGCGCAAGGCGGTCCGCCGTCTCCGGCAGCCGGTGCAGGTTCGCGCGCACCTCGAGGATCAGCCGGGCCGGATGCTCCGGCGCCGCCAGATGCTCCATCACCGGGCGCCAGTTGATGCGCCCGTCGCCGGGGTGCCAGTGCCGATCGGCGTGGCCGTCCACGTCCTGCAGGTGCACATGCGCAAGCGCCGACCCCGCCGCGGCCAGCACGTCGATGACCGGCGGCGCGCCGTAATTGGCATGGGCGAGGTCGGCATGGCCGGTATCGACCGACAGCTTCAGATTTGCGTGACCGATCCGCGCCACGAGGTCGCCGCGATCCGCCGGGTCGGTGTCGTCGATGTTTTCCAGCACCAGCGTGACCCCCTCGGTGGCCGCGCGGTCGAGTACGGGGGCAAGGCAATCGGCGCAGGCCTCCATCAGTCCGGTGCGCAGGAAGCTGTAATTGGTGTAATTCAGCCTGTGCCAGAAGTTGAACGGCGAATGCACCACCATCAGGTCGGCGCCAAGCCGTGCCGCGATCTCGACCCCCTTGCTCAGGCGCGCGCCGATGATGGCGCGGATCTCGCGATCCGGGTTCGAAAGGTCCAGCCCGAAGAAGGGCCCGTGGATGCCGCGCGGGCCGCGGTGCCCCTCGAGCCGCGCGCGCCATGCCGCGACAAGCTCCGAGACATCGCCGGCGATCACATCGGCGCCGACGAAATCCTGTATCTCGATGGGGCGGTCGGCCGCGACGATCCAGTCTTGCAGACCGTCGAAGTCGCCCAACCGGACGGCGGCACCGATCGTGGGAAGGGGCATGGGGGATCCTTGCTACTTGATGCCGGCGCGCATGAAGCTTTGCACGAACTGGCGTTGAAACAGCAGAAAGCCGATCAGCAGCGGGGCGGAGGTGATCAGCGTGGCTGCGGTGATGATCGACCAGTCTATGCCGCTGTCGGTGGTGGCGAAGATCGACAGCCCCACGGTCAGCGGCCGCGTCTCGACCGAGGAGGTGATGATCAGCGGCCAGATGAAGTTGTTCCAGTGGTGGCTGACCGAGACCAGCGCGAAGGCCAGCATCGTGGGCCTGGCCAGGGGCACGTAGACCCGCCACAGCAGTCCGAGCCAGGAACAGCCCTCGACCCGCGCCGCCTCGTCGAGTTCGCGCGGCACCGTCTTGAAGGTCTGGCGCAGGAGGAAGATGGCGAAGCCGCTGGCGAAATAGGGCAGGCCGATGGCAAGGATCGTGTCGATCAGCCCGAGGCTGCCCATGGTGGTGTAATTGCGCACCAGCAGGATGTCGGGCATCACCATCAGTTGCACCAGCACCAGCGCGAAAAGCGTGTTCTTGCCGGGGAAGTCGAACCGCGCGAAGGCGAAGGCGGCCAGCGAGCACAGGATCAACTGCGCGGTCAGGATCATCGTGACC
This sequence comes from Rhodosalinus sp., assembly GCF_046542825.1. Lineage (GTDB taxonomy): Bacteria > Pseudomonadota > Alphaproteobacteria > Rhodobacterales > Rhodobacteraceae > Rhodosalinus. Next base: position 22,642 of record NZ_JBKHAQ010000006.1, read on the forward strand.
AGAAGGATGGTGTTGACGAAATAGCGCGCGAAAGGCGCCGCGTTCCACGCGCGCACGAAGTTCTCCAGCGTCAGCGGCGCCAGGGGGGCGAATTGCGTCTCGTAGGCGGCGGGGTGGATCGCGGTCCAGACCGCATAGGCCAGCGGCAGCAGCCAGACGAGGGCCAGTGCCCAGGCCCCGGTCACGACCAGCACCCGGTCCAGATCGGCGCGGGCCGCGGGAATTGCCGGGGCGCTCATCGGTAATGCACCTTGCGGTCGAGAAAGAAGAACTGCCCGATGCCGACGATCGCGAGGATGACGACCATCACCACGGTCAGCGCCGAGGCATAGGATGTGTCCCAGAAGCGGAAGCCCTGCTCGTAGATGTAGTAGAGCAGCAGCATGGAGGCATTGTTCGGCCCGCCCTGCGTCATGACGAAGATGTGGTCGACCGTGCGGAAGGCGTTGATCGTGGCGTTGACCGAGATGAACAGCGTCGTCGGCATGATCAGCGGCCATGTCACGCGGCGAAAGAAGGTCCACCGCGAACAGCCCTCGATCGCGGCAGCCTCGCGCAGCGTGGGCGGGATGGTCTGCAGAGCGGCGAGGTAGAAGATCATGAAGAACCCGGCCTGCGACCAGACGGTGACCGCGGTGACGGCGTAAAGCGCGGTGTCGGGGTTGCCGATCCAGTTGCGCGGCGACAGCCCGGCCAGCCCGCGCAGCTGTTCGAACAGGCCGAAGCCCGGCAGGTAGAAGAACAGCCAGATGTTGGCCACCGCGATCAGCGGCAGCACCGTGGGCGTGAAGAAGGCCATGCGCAGGAAGCCGCGCCCGAGGATGCGCCCCTGCACGAAGAGCGCCATGGCCAGCGCCAGCGCGACCGAGGCCGGGATCGTGATCGCGCCGTAGATCGCGTTGTTGATCATCGCGCGCAGAAAGATGGGATCGGCCAGCATCCGCTCGTAATTGGCCAGACCGATGAAGACCGCCGGCCGCCGCCCCCGGGCGGTGGACCAGAAACTGTCGATCACCGTCTGGATCGCGGGGTAATGCGTGAAGGCGAACAGCAGAACCAGCGCCGGGCCGAGGAAGGCGAGCGCGATCAGCCAGTCTCTTCGAAACATGGTGACGGGCCTTGAACGGGGGCACAGCGCCCCCTGGGGGGGCGCTGCGCGGTGTCGCTTCGGTGACGCGGTCAGCGATAGACTGCCAGGATCGCGTCGGCGGCCTCTTGCGCATCGGCCAGGGCCTCGGCCGGGGTCTTGTCCCCGACGATGGCGGCGGCGATGGCATCGTTGATGATCTGCGTCACCCGGGGACCTTCGAAGGTCGAAAGCTCCGGCACCGCGTATTCCAGTTGCTCGCGCGCGACGAGGGCGCCGGGCACCTCCTCTGCATAGGCCTGCATGCGCTCGGTTTCCCATGTGTCGGGACGTGGCGCGACATAGCCCGTGGCGATCGACCAGTCGGCGGCCTGATCGGGCGCGGTGGCCCATTTCACGAAATCGACGGCGGCTTGCAGCTGCTCGTCGCTGGAGCCCTTGAAGAGGTAGAAGTTGCCGCCGCCGGTGGGTGCGCCGCGGCGCTCGTTCTCGGGCAGCATGCCGACGCCGAAGTCGAAGGGCGCGTTGCTGCGGATGTTGGTCAGGTTGCCGGTGGTGGTCCAGACCATGGCGGCGTTGCCATCCATGAAGGCGCGCGGGGTGGCCCCCCAGTCAAGGATGCCCGGCTCCATGACTTCATGCTCGTTGGCCAGCGAGACCAGGTATTCCAGCGCCTCGACCACCTCGGGCGCATCGAAATAGACCTCGGTTCCGGCATCGTTGGCCAGCCCGTCCAGACCGGCCGAGGCGACCAGCCCGGTGAAAAGCCACGACGGGAAGCCGGAGGACGGGATGCGCACGCCCCATTGCGTGACGTTGCCGCTGTCGTCGCGCAGGGTCAGCGCCTCGCCGAATTCCACCATCTCCTCCCAGGTCGCGGGGGGCGTTTCGGGATCGAGACCGGCCTCGGCGAAGGCTTCCTTGTTCCAGTAGAGCACCGGGGTCGAGCGCTGGAACGGGATGCCCCATGTCTGGCCGCCGGTCTGGCTGTTGCGCATGAAGGCCGGGTAGAAGCCGCCGATCCACTCCTCCATCTCCTCCTCGGACAGGAAGTCGTCCCACGGCAGGACGATGTCCTCGTCGATCATGGTGAACATGTCGACCGACAGCAGGATCGCCAGTTGCGGCGGGTTGCCCCCGCGCGAGGCGGTGATGGCGCGGGTGGTGGTGTCGGCATAGCTGCCTGTATAGATCGCCTCGATGTTCACATCGGGGTTCTCGTCCATGTAGGCGTCGGTCAGGCCCTCGATGGTCTCGGCGGCGCTGCCGCCCACGGCGACCGGGAAGTAGAATTCCAGATCGACGGCCCATGCCGCCTGCGACATCGCGGCAACCGCGGCCGTCGAGGCGAGAAAGCCCTTAAGCGAGTGCTTCATGTGGTAGCTCCTGTTGAGGTCTGTGGTAACGATCGGAGGGCGAGGGCAATCGCCGCCCGGCATGGTCGAAGAAGTGCAGCGCGGGCTCCGGCACCCTCAGCGAAAGCGCATCGCCCGGCGGCAGCGCCTGCCCCGACTGGCGAAGAACCAGCCGCGCGCCGCCGACCTCCAGCGTCACGATCTGGTCGGCGCCAAGGTATTCGACGCCGCGCAGGTGGGCGCTGACCGGGTGGCCGGTGCCGGCCTGCACGACCTCCTCGGGCCGGATGCCGATGGTTGCCGCTTCCGTCGGCGCGGGAAGATCCGGCAGCGCCGCACGCGGCAGAAGGTTCATGGGCGGCGTGCCGATGAACCCGGCGACAAAGACGCTCGCGGGATGGGCGTAAAGGTCGCGCGGCGTCGCCACCTGCTCGATGCGGCCCGCGTTCATCACCACGATACGGTCGGCCATGGTCATGGCCTCGACCTGATCGTGGGTGACGTAGACCATGGTCAGGCCCAGACGCTGTTGAAGCGCCCGGATCTCGCTGCGCATTTCGGCGCGCAGCTTGGCGTCGAGGTTGGACAGCGGCTCGTCCATCAGGCAGACGGGCCGTTCGGAGATCACCGCGCGGGCAAGCGCGACGCGCTGCTGCTGACCGCCCGAAAGCTCGCCCGGCTTGCGCGCCAGCAACTCCGACAGCCCCATCATCGCGGCGACACGATTGAGCCGCTCCTGCCGCTCCGGCCTGGGCACCCCGCGCACCGAGAGGCCGAACAGGATGTTCTCGGCCACGTCGAGATGCGGGAAGAGGGCGTAGGACTGGAACACCATCGCGATGTTGCGCCCCTTGGGCGGCAGGTGGTCGATCCGGTCGCGGCCAAGCGCGATCGCGCCCCTGGTCGGGTGATCGAGCCCGGCGATCAGCCGCAGCAGGGTAGACTTTCCGCAGCCCGACGGCCCCAGAAGGACAGAGAATTTGCCGGCGGGCAGCGTCACGTCGATGTCGTGCAGGGCCGTCGCCGTCGCGAAGGCCTTGGTCACGCCGGTAAGGGACAGATCGGGGCGCGCGGCCGCGTCGGCTGGGAATGGATCGGCGGTCGTGTCGGTCATGTCGCCGGGCCTAGAGCGCGCATGCAACAATTAGGTGACGGTTCCCAGGGCGGTCGCGAACCGGTCCTGCCGCTGTCAAGCCCTGGATCATGAGGGCGAGGCGCCGGAGGACCGGGATCGGAAGGTCTCCGGCCTAAGTGTCCCGTTCCGGTTGATCGCGCCATTGAAATGACCGAAGCGCTTGAGCTCCAGCGCAACGAGGGGGGGGGTAGGCGGGTTCGCCGAGCGCGCTCGTCGCGATCCCGACCATCTCGCCCTGCGCCGACAGCCGGTCTCAACAGTGGTTTTGCTGAACCACACTGCTGAGGAGACCGGCCATGACCGCCCCCCATTCTGTCGCGCCGACCTTGCTGGTCGCCATCGACATTTCCAAGCATCGCCATGAGGTGCTGATCGGCATCCCGTGCAAGACGCGCCGCCGGCGCTTGACGATCCTGAACACGCTGGAGGACTTCCAGCGGGTGGTCCTGGCAGGCTTTGACACCCGCCATGATACGCCGTCTTCTCAGGCTCCATCACCTGTTTTCGAGCATAGCTTGCTGGCTGGTGACGGACCGCCGTTGCGGCCGACCTGCGGCTCACTTTCGCCGCCGCTGCTCCCGGCGGAGCGCCGCGCGCAACCAGAGCCCGAGGCCGAGCGCCACGACCGTGCCGGCGAGGATGCCGCTCACGTCCGCCGCGATCTCGGCCACCGCGTCGAGGGATTCGGCGAAGGCCCGGCCAAGCCCGACGTAGACCGCCACCCAGATGATTTCGCCGGCCACCGCCCAGAGGGTGAAGCGCCCGCGGTGCATCTCTGCGGCTCCGGCGGCCAGGTTGACCCAGGGTCCCAGCGGGCTGACGAGCCAGCGGCTGAAGAACACGCCTGCGCCGCCGCGCTCATCGATGATCCCGCGTGCACGGGCGAGGGCTGCGGCACGGCGCGGTTTGGCGGCGATGCGCGGAGCAAGCGCAGTCCCCGCCCGCCAGCCCAGCGAATAGCCCGCCTGATCGCCCAGCACGGCACCGGCCAGCGCGCCCGCCGCCACGGTCCAGAGCGCCAGATCGCCCGTCGCCGTGAAGGCACCGCCGGTCAGCATCACCAGCGAGGCCGGCACCGGCAGGGCAAGGCAACTCAGGAAGGTGGTCAGCGCGATCACCGCCACCCCCCAGTCCGCGACCAGCCCCGGCAGCCAGTCGGTCATCGCGCAGCGCCCTGCGCCGCGATCAGCGCGCGCGCCTCTTCCAGCACGATCTCGACCGGAACGCCGCGCTGACGGGCGATTTCCTTCAGCGTCGGGCGCCTGTCCGGGCGCGCCGTCACGCCCAGCGCCTCCATGACATCCTCGGGCGGGATGTCCCAGGCGTGGGCGATGTAGCGCGGGGTCATCCACGGCGCCACCGGCTGCTGCCGATGGGCCGGATCGGCCCAGTAGATCGAGAAGGCGACGAAACGCACGGTGAAGAAGGCGATCATCGCCAGGGCGATCACGAAGCCCGCGGTGGCGAAGGGGTGGCGCTTCCAGAGATGGCGAAGCTTGGCGCGCATGTCCGGGCTCCCTGTCGTGGACGGGCGACTAGCGCGCGAGCTCCCGCACGCCGCGCTCGATGCCTTCGAGCGTCATGGGCACCATCCGGTCGGCAAAGATCTCTCGGATCATCTGGATCGACTGGGTGTAGTGCCAGTGCTTTTCCGGCACGGGATTGATCCACAGGGTGTGCGGCCACTGTTCGCGCGCCCGTTCCAGCCAGACCTGTCCTGCCTCGGCGTTCCAGTGCTCGTTGGCGCCGCCGGGAAAGGCGATCTCGTAGGGCGACATGCTGGCGTCGCCCACGAAGATGCACTTGTAGTCCGACCCGTAGGTGTGCAGCACCTCCCAGGTGGGCGTGACCTGATCCCACCGCCTGCGGTTGTCGCGCCAGACGCCTTCATACAGGCAGTTGTGGAAATAGTAGTATTCGAGGTGCTTGAACTCGGCCCGCGCGGCGGAAAACAGCTCTTCCACCACCTTCACATGCGGGTCCATGCTGCCGCCCACGTCGAGAAAGAGCAGGATCTTCACCGCGTTGCGCCGCTCCGGCCGGGTCTTGACGTCGAGATAGCCGTGCTCTGCGGTCGAGCGGATCGTGCCGTCGAGGTCCAGCTCCTCGTGCGCGCCGTCGCGCGCCCATTGCCGCAGCCGCTTGAGCGCGACCTTGATGTTGCGCGTGCCGAGTTCCACGCTGTCGTCGAGATTGCGGAACTCGCGCCTGTCCCAGACCTTGACCGCCCGCCGGTGGCGGCTTTCGTCCTGCCCGATGCGCACGCCCTCGGGGTTGTAGCCGTAGGCGCCGAAGGGCGAGGTGCCGGCGGTGCCGATCCACTTCGAGCCGCCCTGGTGGCGCTTTTCCTGTTCGCGCAGGCGCTGCTTGAGCGTCTCCATCAGTTTCTCGAAGCCGCCCAGCGCCTCGATCTCGGCCTTTTCGGCGTCGCTCAGCGTCTTTTCGGCCATCTTCTGCAGCCACTCACGCGGCAGATCGACCCGCTCCAGCATGTCGGCGACAGAGATATCCTCGAGCCCTTCGAAGGCTTTCGCAAAGGCGCGGTCGAACTTGTCGAGGTTGCGCTCGTCCTTCACCATCGCGGCACGGGCGAGATAGTAGAAGCCGTCGATGTCGTAGGTCACGAGATCGGCGCGCATCGCCTCGAGAAAGCCCAGGTACTCGCGCAGCGAGACCGGAACGCCTGCCTGCCTCAGCGCGTCGAAGAACGGCAGGAACATCCGCTCACACCGCCGCCGCGTCGATCACTAGGGTCGCGATCAGACCCAGGAGCGCAAAGGCGATGCCGTAGACCGCCCCGTAATGAAGGACATCCGTGCTGGTCCCCTTGCGACGGCGCGCGGTCAGCACGCCAAGAGTGATGCCCAGCAGGGCGCCGGCAAGGACGATCATGCGCGCTCAGCCTCTCGGGTCCGTCGGGTTCAGGGCGGCGATCTCCTGCAGCTTGGCCAGCACCGCCCATTCGGAGCCGAATCCGTAACGTGCCCACCCGAGGCTGTCCACCCGCACCGCACGGGCATCCGTGCGTTGCCCCTGCATCTCGAGCGCTTCCGCCCGCAGCATCATCAGCGTGGCCATCAGCATCGCGTTCTCGTGGCGGGCGGCCACCGGCAGATGCATCTCGGTCAGCATGCGCACGCGCGCGGCGTCCCCCTCCGCCAGCGCGTAGGCGGCAAGTTGCGCGGCGGCGAAGGCGCGATGCACGTCGCCCTCGGGCACTGCGGCATAGATCCGGTCTGCCCGCTCGAAGGCGCGGCGCGCGCCCGCGGGGTCTTCATGCTGCCAGACCCGGCCGAAGGCGAAATGCGAAAAGGCGAGGCGATGGTCGCGCCAGCCCTGCGCCTGTGCGATGCGCAGCGCCTCGACCGCGGCGGCCTGCTGCCGCGCTGGCGGCGCGCCCGGCCCGAGCGCGGTCTGGATCGCCTTGATCCAGGCACGCGGCGTTGCGGGCAGGGGCCGCGGCGCCACGCGCTCGCCGGCCGGGTTGAGCCGCGCAAGGATCGCCGGCAGCCGCGCCGCCACCTGGTCGCGGGACATGCCGTTCTGCAGAGCCGGGTCGTAATAGGCGCGCAGGATCAGCATGTCGAAGCCGGTCAGAACGGTATGCATGTTGTCGTCGTTGAACACGCTGTCGGGCAGGCGGTAGAGGTCGTTCAAGGGCCCCAGAGCCTGCGCCAGTTCCTCGTGCAGGCAGTCGCGCGCCTCCTGCGGGCTCACGTCCATCGGCAGGAAGATCGCCACCCGGTCGCGCCGGGTGAGTTCCGTCCAGCTGGCAAGTCCGCCGCGCCGCGCGGCGAGATAGTCTGCAAGGCTGGACACCTCGGGCACGACGAAGCAGGCCGCCTGCGGCAGCACGCGGCGGATGCGCGCGCGCGGCACGGCCTCGACCGTGATCGCGGCGGGAGCGGATCTTGCGCGCCGGATGTCGATGCCGGCCTCGGCGCGCAGCCGTGCGAGCAGCCGGTCGAGATCGGCCTCGAGCCCGGGCGAGGGGCGGCCCGACAGCCGGACCGTAACCGGTTCCTCGAAGCGGGTGAAGACCGGCAGGGACCGGCCGCTTTCGAGCCGGAAGGCGAGGTCGAGGAAGTCGCGCGCCATGTCCGAGTTGGCGCGCGAGGGCTGTGAGGCACCACGCCCCGCAAAGCTCCGCACCGGCGGCAGCGACGGGACTTCCACCGCCAGCCGCTGGGCGGGGCCGGGCCAGTCGGCGACAGGCGCGCAGGCGGCGAACACGCCGCACAGCACCGCCACCGCCAGCCAACGGACGCAGCGCCCCAGGGCCTTCGTCACCCCTCTGTCCATTCCAGAGCCTCGTCTTCCTCGCCGTCGCCGCACCCCGTGCTGCGCGATTGTGACCCGGGCTCGACGCCGGAGCAAAGCGTCCGGTCCCCAGGCCACGAAGATTTTTCGATCGAAAAATCTTCGGACACGGTGCGGGGGGTGGCGATTTTTCGATCGAAAAATCGCCGCGCTACCGTTGCCGGCGCGCCATGAAGGCGAGCCGCTCGAAGAGATGCACGTCCTGCTCGTTCTTCAGCAGCGCGCCATGCAGCTTGGGCAGCGCGTTCGCGCCCTCGCGTTTCAGGTCTTCGGGTGTGAGATCCTCGGCCAGCAGCAGCTTGAGCCAGTCCAGCACCTCCGAGGTCGAGGGCTTCTTCTTCAGCCCGGACTGTTCGCGAAGTTCGTAGAACTGGTTCAGCGCGGTTGCGAGCAGGTCCTGCTTGATGCCGGGGAAATGCACCTCGACGATCCGCTTCATCGTCTCGGGATCGGGGAAGCGGATGTAGTGGAAGAAGCAGCGCCGCAGGAAGGCGTCGGGCAACTCCTTCTCGTTGTTCGAGGTGATGATGACGATCGGGCGCTGGCGCGCCCGCACCGTCTCTCCGGTCTCGTAGACGAAGAATTCCATCCGGTCGAGTTCCTGCAGCAGGTCGTTGGGGAACTCGATGTCGGCCTTGTCGATCTCGTCGATCAGCAGGACGGTCCTGGTCTCGGCCTCGAAGGCCTGCCAGAGCTTGCCCTTGCGGATGTAGTTGCGCACGTCGTTGACGCGCTCGTCGCCCAGCTGGCTGTCGCGCAGGCGGCTGACGGCGTCGTATTCGTAAAGCCCCTGCTGCGCGCGGGTCGTGGACTTGATCGTCCACTCGATGATCGGCAGGCCGAGAGCCCCGGCCACCTGGCGGGCGAGTTCCGTCTTGCCCGTGCCCGGCTCGCCCTTCACCAGCAGCGGCCGCTCGAGCGCCACGGCGGCATTCACGGCCACCGTCAGGTCCTCCGTCGCGACATAGCTTTCCGTGCCGGTGAATCGCATCCCTCTGCCTCGTCTTCCGCTCGCTTGACGACGCGCACCCTAGCATCGCCAACGGGGGCGGCAACGGCTTTCGCCCGGCGCGCGCGGCCGGTGGCGCCGGCGAATCGACGCGGTGCGGGAAAACGCGGCGCCGAGCGGCAGGCAAGCGAATTCGTGACGTGACATCAATCCTGTGTTCGGCTAAGCGAACGCACGGGGGTGGCCGGACGGGCACGATGCACGAAAACCAGATCAAGCTCGCACCCGGCCCCGAAAAGGGGAAACAGATGAAAGCCGAGACCTTTCTGCCGGAACACTACCGTCCCGCCGAAGACGAGCCTTTCATGAACGAGCGCCAGCTCGAGTACTTCCGCCGCAAGCTGCTCGCCTGGAAGGCCGAATTGCTCGCGGAAAGCAAGGAAACCATCGAGGGTCTGCAGCACAGCAGCCGCAACATCCCCGACGTGGCCGACCGCGCGAGCGAAGAGACGGACCGCGCGCTGGAACTTCGCACGCGCGACCGGCAGCGCAAGCTGGTGGCCAAGATCGACGCGGCGCTGCGCCGGATCGAAGAGGGCGAATACGGCTACTGCGAAGTCACGGGCGAGCCGATCAGCCTCAAGCGGCTCGATGCGCGCCCGATCGCCACCATGAGCCTCGAGGCGCAGGAGCGACACGAGCGCCGCGAACGCGTTCACCGCGACGACTGAGGCGGCGTCACGAACGGATCGGACGAACGAGCGCCGGTCTTCCGGCGCTCGTCGCGTTTTCGACGGAGGCGCAATGCGGATCGACGGGCTTGAAGTGATCGTTGTGGGAGGTGGCGTGGGCGGGCTTGCCGCCGCGCTGGCGCTGCGCGCTCGGGGCGCCGCGGTCACGGTGCTCGAACAGGCGCCCGAGATCGCGGAGGTGGGCGCCGGCCTCCAGATCAGCCCCAACGGCTTTGCGGTCCTCGACGCGCTGGGACTGGGGGCAGAGGCGCGGGCGCGGGGCCTCGCGGCCGAAGCCGTCAGCCTGCGCCGGCACCAGGACGGCCGCGAGGTCATGCGCATGGACCTTCTGCGGCACGCCCCTGGGCGGCGCTATCTCTTCGTGCACAGGGCCGACCTGATCGACCTTCTGGCCGTGGCGGCGCGCGACAGCGGGGTCCGCATCCGGCTTTTGCAGAGGGTGGCGCGGATCGAGGATGGCCCCCGCCCGGCGGCCGTCACCGCGCAGGACGCGCGTTTCGAGGCGGACCTCGTCGTGGGGGCCGACGGGCTGCGCTCCGCCCTGCGGCCGCTGCTCAACGGATCGCCGCCGCCGCGCTTCACCGGGCAGGTGGCTTGGCGCGCGCTGGTGCCCGGACCGGCGGGGCATCCCACCGAGGCGCGCGTCTTCATGGGACCGGGACGGCATCTCGTCACCTATCCGCTGCGCGGGGGCGCGATGGTCAACCTCGTCGCCGTAGAGGAACGCAGCGCCTGGACCGACGAGGGCTGGCACCACCGCGACGACCCCGAGGCGCTGCGTGCGGCCTTCGCGGGCTTCGGCGGCCCGGTGCCCGCGCTGATCGGCGCGGTGGAAGAGGTGCACCTCTGGGGCCTCTTCCGGCATCCCGTCGCGCGGCGCTGGCACGGCATGGCGACGGCGCTGCTGGGCGATGCGGCCCATCCCACGCTGCCCTTTCTCGCCCAGGGCGCCAATCTCGCGCTCGAGGACGCCTGGGTGCTGGGCGATGCGGTTGCCCGCTCCGGCGCGCTTGCCGACGGGCTGGCGGACTATCAGCGCCGGCGGCGCGACCGGGCGCAGCGGGTGATCGCGGCGGCGGGTCGCAACGCGTGGAAATACCATTTTCGACCCGGCCCTTTGCGGGCGCTGGGGCACGGTGCGCTGGGCCTCGCCGGCAGGCTCGCGCCCGGCGCGGTGGTTTCGAGCTTCGACTGGCTCTATGGCCATGACGTGACGGCCGCGGGCTGAGGGCAGCATCTGCGGGCAACGACCAGGGCGGGGTGGCGCATGGCGGTGCTCGACCGGCGAGTCGCGCCCGAGCCGGCACGGTGCCGCCGCGCTGCAGCGGCACCCGTTCAGGCGTCGAGGTCGATCCAGACCGGCACGTGGTCGGAGGGCTTCTCGCGCCCGCGCAGGGTCTTCTCGATCCCTGCGCCGGTCATCAGGTCCGCAGCCTCTGGCGAGAGCAGCAGGTGGTCGATGCGGATGCCGTTGTTCCGCCCCCAGGCGTTGCCCTGGTAGTCCCAGAAGGAATAGTGCCCGCCACCCTGGACCCGCGCGCGGAACGCCTCCGTATAGCCCAGGTGCAGGATGCGGCGGAAGGCGGCCCGCGTCTCGGGCAGGGCGAGCGCGTCCTTCGTCCAGGCCTCGGGCTTCGCCGCGTCCTCGTCCTGCGGGATCACGTTGTAGTCGCCGCCCAGGACCACGGGCTCTTCAAGCTCCAGAAGCTCGGCCGCGCGCGCCTTCATCCGCTCCATCCAGGCAAGCTTGTAGTCGTATTTCGGCCCCGGCGCGGGATTGCCGTTGGGCAGGTAGAGGCCCGCCACCCGCACCGCCGTGCGCGCGCCGATCACCGTGGCCTCGATCCAGCGCGCCTGATCGTCGCCGTCGTCGCCCGGCAGCCCGCGTGAGACATCTTCGAGCGGCAGGCGCGACAGGATCGCCACGCCGTTGAAGCTCTTCTGCCCGTGCGTCTCGACCCGGTAGCCGCGCTCCTCGAAAAGCTCGCGCGGGAAATTCGCGTCGAGCGACTTGATCTCCTGCAGGAGCACGACCTCGGGCGCCGCCTCGTCCAGCCAGTCGCAGAGCGCCTGATGCCGCGCCTTGATCCCGTTGATGTTGAAGGTGGCGATGCGCATGGGCTGTCCTCAGGGCGTGCCGCGGTTCGTGGCGCCCTCGCGCCAGCGGTTGACGATGGGATAGCGGCGGTCGAGCCAGAAGGCGCGCTTCGACAGCCGGGTGCCGGGTGCGGACTGGAACCGCTTGTATTCGCTGATGTAGATCAGGTGCTCGATGCGGGCGGCCTCGGCCCGGTCGAAGCCGGCCGCGGCGCAGTCCTCGACCGATCCGTCGCGATCCACCAGGATCTCCAGCATCGCGTCGAGCCGGTCGTAATCGGGCAGCGAGTCGGAATCGCGCTGGTCGGCGCGCAACTCGGCGGAGGGCGGCTTGGAGATCACACGCGAGGGGATCACCTCGCCCGCCGGTCCCTTCATCCAGTCGCGGTGGTTGGCGTTGCGCCAGCGCGCGGCGGCGAAGACGCGGGTCTTGTAGAGATCCTTCAGCGGGTTGTAGCCGCCCGACATGTCGCCGTAGATCGTGGCGTAGCCCACGGCGACCTCGGACTTGTTGCCGGTGGTCAGCAGCATCTCGCCGAACTTGTTCGACAGCGCCATCAGAAGCAGGCCGCGCAGGCGCGACTGCACGTTCTCCTCGGTGATGTCGGGCGGCAGATCGCCGAAGATCGGCGCGAGCGCCTCGGTCACCGCTGCGCGCGGGCCCGAGATCGGCAGCTCGTCAAGCCGGGTGCCGAGCCGTTCCGCCACGCCGGCCGCGTCCTCGAGCGAGGCGGGCGCGGTATATTCCGAGGGCAGCATCACGCAGCGCAGGTTTTCTGGCCCGAGCGCGTCCGCGGCCACCGCCGCCACCAGCGCGCTGTCGATGCCCCCCGACAGGCCCAGCAGCGCCCGCTCGAAGCCCGACTTGCGCATGTAGTCGCGCAGGGACAGGACCATCGCGTGGTAATCCTGTTCCAGCGCGTCGGGCACATGCGCGCGCGGACCCGGCACCGCGCGCCAGCCGTCGGCGCCGCGCTCGAAATCGACGTGTTCCAGCGCCTCTTCCATCACCGGCAACTGCACCACCAGCCTGGCGCCGGGGTTCAGCACGAAGCTGCCGCCGTCGAAGACCTGATCGTCCTGCCCGCCCACCATGTTGAGATAGACCAGCGGCAGCCCCGTCTCGACCACCCGCGCGACCATGTGGTTGAAGCGCACCTCGAGCTTCTCGCGGTAGTAGGGCGAGCCGTTGGGCACCAGGAGCACCTCCGCCCCCGTCTCCGCCAGCGTCTCCGCCACGTCCGGATACCAGGCATCCTCGCAGACCGGGCTGCCGAGGCGCATGGGGCCCACCGCGTAAGGCCCCGAGATCGGGCCGGAGGCGAAGGTGCGCAGCTCGTCGAAGACAAGGTAGTTGGGCAGATGGTGCTTGAGCATGGTGGCCGCGATGCGCCCGTCCTTCAGCACGAACCAGGCGTTGTGCAGCTGCGTCCCTTCCAGCCACAATCCGCCCACACCCAGCGCCGGGCCGTCCGCGCAGTCGCGCGCCAGCGTCTCGATCTCGCGCAGGCAGGCGGCCTGGAAGGCCGGGCGCAGGACAAGGTCCTGGGGGTTGTAGCCGGTCAGGAACATCTCCGGCAGCGCGACCATGTCCGCACCCGCGGCCCTGCCCCGCGCCCAGGCCTCGCGCGTGCGTGCCGCGTTCCCGGCAAGATCGCCCATCACGGGGTTGAGTTGCGCGAGCGTCAGGCGGAAACGGTCGGTCATCGCTTGGTGGGAGCTCCTCTGGACGCGGCTCCATCTAGCAGATCGTGGGCCAAGGGAAAGCGCCTTGCGGCAATAGGCGTTGTCTCGCACGGGGCAGTGCATTACGATCCCGGACACAGGGCAGAACCATGCGCGCAGGGCGGAATCCGATCATGACCGAGACGAGCAGGCGCCTGATGGCGCTGGTGGCTGGAACGTTCCTGATGGCCGGGGCGGCTGGTGTCGCCGCGCAGGATGAAACCGACGCGCCCCCCGAGGCCGAGGGCGACGTCCGCACCAAGCAGTACGACGATGGTGGTGTTTACGAAGGCACCTTCCGCGACGGGCTGCAGCACGGGCGCGGCACCTACCGGCTGCCCAACGGCTACGAATACACCGGCGAATGGGTGGACGGCGAGATCCAGGGCGAAGGCGTCGCGCGCTTTCCCAACGGCTCGGTCTACGAGGGCAGCTTCGCCAAGGGCAAGCCCGACGGCGTTGGCAAGATCACCTTCGCCGACGGCTCGACCTACGAGGGCACCTGGGTCGAGGGCAAGATCACCGGACAGGGTGTCGCGGCCTACGCCAACGGCAGCCGCTACGAAGGCGGCTTCCGCAACGCCATGCACCACGGGCGCGGCACGATGACCGCGCAGGACGACTACGTCTACGAAGGCGACTGGGTGAACGGCGTGAAGGAGGGGCAGGGCACCATCACCTATCCCGACGGCGCGGTCTACGAAGGCGCTGTGGTCCGCGGCGCGCGCGAGGGCAAGGGCACGCTCACCATGCCCGACGGGCTGATCTACGACGGACTCTGGAAGGACGGCCAGATCCACGGCGAGGGCAAGCTTACCCAGCCCAACGGCGACGTCTACGAGGGACAGTTCGCCAACGGCCGACGGCAGGGGCAGGGCAGGATCACCTATGCCAACGGCGACGTCTACGAGGGCGAGTTCCAGAACGACCGGCGCGAGGGGCAGGGCACCTTCGTGGGCACCGACGGCTACCGCTACGAGGGCGCCTGGGTCGCCGGCCAGATCGAGGGCGAGGGCGAGGTGACCTATCCCGATGGCTCCGTCTATGCGGGCGAACTGCGCGAGGGGCTCGCCAACGGCCAGGGTCGCATCACCTATCCCGACGATTCCGCCTACGAAGGTGAATGGGTCGATGGCGTGATCCAGGGCGAAGGGCGCGCCACCTATCCCGACGGCCTGGTCTACGAGGGCGAATTCGAGAACGCGCGAAACCACGGGCAGGGCGTGATGACCTACCCCGACGGCTACCGCTACGAGGGCGAATGGCAGGACGGACAGCGCCACGGGCAGGGGACCGCCACCTATCCCGACGGCGCGGTCTATGTCGGCCAGTTCGTGGACGGCCAGCGCCACGGCGAGGGCCGGATCGAGATGCCAGACGGTTTCACCTACGAGGGGGAATGGGCCGAGGGCCGGATCGCGGGGCAGGGCATCGCACGCTATCCGCGCAGCAACGACGCGGGCGAGGTCACCGGCTACGACGTCTACGAGGGCCAGTTCGTGGACGGCCGCCGCCAGGGCGAGGGCACGATGCGCTACGCCACCGGCGAGGAGGAAAGCGGCGACTGGGTGAACGGCGCGCTCACCCGCGAGGAGGCGGCGGCCGAGTAGAAAAATCTTCGACCGAAGATTTTTCGGTGCGGCGGGTGCAGTCCCGGCGAATTTTCGATCGAAAATTCGCCGCTTCCGTCACACGGTTTCTCCCGCGTCCATCCGGTCGAGGAAATCCTGCGCCTCTTTCAGAACCGTGCTGCGCCGATCCTCGTCCATGCGGTCCCAGGTGCGATACGTCTGCGCCATGCGAGGGTTGCGCTCGAACCGCGGCCGGTGGCGGTCGAGGAAGTGCCAGTAGAGCAGGTTGAAGGGGCAGGCGCCGTTGCCGGTCTTCTTCGTCACGGAATAGGCGCAGGCGCGGCAGTGGTCCGACATGCGGCTGATGTAGGCGCCCGAGGAGACGTAGGGTTTCGAGGCGATGATGCCGCCGTCGGCGAACTGGCTCATGCCGATGACGTTGGGCGCCTCGACCCATTCGTAGGCGTCGGCGTAGACGGCGAGATACCATTCATGCACCTCGTGCGGATCGACGCCCGCCAGAAGCGCGAAGTTCCCCGTCACCATCAGCCGCTGGATGTGGTGGGCATAGGCCTCGTCCCGCGTCTGCTCCACCGCTTTCGCCACACAGCGCATCCGCGTCTCCGCCCCCCAGTAAAGGGCGGGCAGGTCGCGGTCCTGCCCGAGCGCGTTGCGCTGCACGTAGTCCGGCCCCTCGCGGAAGTAGATGCCGCGCACATACTCCCGCCAGCCGAGGATCTGGCGGATGAAGCCCTCCACCGCGTTGATCGGCGCGTGGCCCGCGCGCCAGGCGTCCTCCGCCGCCTCGCAGACCTCCCGCGGGGCGAGGAGCCCCGCGTTCAGGTAGAGCGAGATCACCGCGTGATAGAGGAAGCGGTCCCCGTCGAGCATCGCGTCCTGATAGTCGCCGAAGCGGGGCAGGGCCTCTGCCACGAAATGCTCGAGCGCCGCGCGCGCCTGATCCCGGTCGGTGGCGAACCAGAAGGGGCGAAGCTGCCCGAAGTTCGACGGAAACTCACGTGCCACCAGATCGAGCACCGCCTCGACGGTGGCGTCCGGCGCGAAGCGCAGCGGGCCGTCTGTCGTCACCTCCTCCGGCGCGGGCTTGCGGTTCTCGTGGTCGAAGTTCCACTTGCCGCCCGCCGGGTCGCGCCCCTCCATCAGGAGGCCCGTCTCGCGGCGCATCTCGCGGTAGAAATATTCCATCCGCAGCGCGCGGCGCCCCTCGGCCCAGCGGTCGAAGCGGGCGTGGCTGGCGAGGAAGCGGTCGTCTTCCAGCAGATGCACCTTGAGCGGGCAGTGCCGCAGCGCCTCTATCAGCCGCCACTCGCCCGGCTCGGTGGCGACGACCTCCGCCGCGCCCGTCTCCTCTGCGTGGCGGAGAAGCTCGCCGCAAATGCTGCCGGCGTTCTCGGGGTCGTCGAGCGCGGTGTAGCGCACCTCCCAGCCGGCCGCGCGCAGGCGGTCGGCGAACTTGCGCATGGCGGCGAAGACGAAGGCGATCTTCTTGGGGTGGTGGCGGACGTAGGTCGCCTCGTCCCGCACCTCGGCCATGACCACAACGTCGCGGGCCGGATCTCCTTCCTTCAGCGCCGCCACGTTCTCGGAGAGCTGGTCCCCGAGAACGAGGATCAGCCGGCTCACCAGGGAATCTCCCGCCCCGCGTAGTCGGAAAAGCCGCCCGATTGTTCAGGGGTCAGCCGCTCCATGACATCGCAGAGCTTGCGCGCGGTCTCTTCGGGCGCATCCTTGCCGTGCGGCGGGTCGTAGCCTTCGGTGAAGGGCGTGTCCACCGTGCCGGGATGCAGCGCGGCCACGATCGCGTCGCGGTGCGAGCGGCCGAGTTCCACCGCCGCGCCGTGCACGATCTGGTTCAGCGCGGCCTTGGAGGCGCGGTAGGAATACCAGCCCCCCATCCGGTTGTCGCCTATGGAGCCCACGCGCGCCGTCAGCACCCCGGTAACCGAGCGCCCGCGCTTCGGCAGGAGCCGCGGCAGATAGGACAGCACATGCGCGACGCCGATCGTGTTGACGGCGAAGACGCGATGCATCGCCTCGGGGTCGATGGCGGAGAGCTGCTTTTCCGGCGCGGCGCCCTCCGGCGCGAGGATGCCGACCGAGACGAAGACCGTCTGAAACGGCCCTTCGAGCGCGCCCATGACGCGGCGCACAGCCTCCGGATCGGTCACGTCTAGCCCGTCTTCCGCGCGTGACAGCGGCGTGACATTGCCGCCCCGCGCCTTCATTTCCCCAACCACGGCGCGGCCGATGCCGCCCGAGGCCCCGATCACCAGTGCATCGATCATGCAGGGCGAGCTAAGCCGCCGCCTCGCCCGGTCAACGCGACCTCCGCATCACGCCGGGGGTTTTCCCCGGCGTGCGGAACGGGTAAACAGGGACCATGCGTAACGAAGGCCATATCGGGACTCCCGCACGCGCGCCCCTCGCGCCGGCGCTCGGTCTTCTGGCGCTCGGCCTTCTGCTGCTCCTTAGCCGCCTCTGAGCGTGCCCTTCGGCGCGACCGCTCAGAGGACGCAGGATCGCGCCGGACGGAGCCAGGGACCACCACAAGCGAGACCAGAGCAATGACCGACATCACCGGACAGGACCGCGTCCTGATCTTCGACACGACGCTGCGCGACGGCGAACAGAGCCCGGGCGCCACCATGAGCCACGCGGAAAAGCTCGAGATCGCCGAACTGCTCGACGACATGGGCGTGGATATCATCGAGGCGGGCTTTCCCATCGCCTCCGAGGGCGATTTCCGCGCGGTAAAGGAGATCGCCGAACGCTCCAGGGACGCGGTGATCTGCGGCCTGGCGCGCGCCAACCCAACCGACATCGACCGCTGCTGGGAGGCGGTGCGCCACGCCGCGCGGCCGCGCATCCATACCTTCATCGGCACCTCGCCGCTCCATCGCGCCATCCCCAACCTCACGCAGGACGAGATGGCCGAGCGCATCCACGAGACGGTGAGCCACGCCCGCAACCTCTGCGACAACGTGCAGTGGTCGCCGATGGACGCGACGCGGACCGAGTGGGAGTACCTGAAGCGCGTGGTCGAGATCGCGATCAAGGCTGGCGCCACCACGATCAACATCCCCGACACGGTGGGCTACACCGCGCCGGTCGAATCGGCCGACCTGATCCGCCGGCTGATCGCCGAGGTGCCCGGTGCCGACGAGATCGTCTTCGCCACCCACTGCCACAACGACCTCGGCATGGCGACGGCGAACGCACTGGCGGCCGTCGCGGGCGGCGCGCGGCAGATCGAGTGCACCATCAACGGCCTGGGCGAGCGGGCGGGCAACACCGCGCTCGAGGAGGTCGTGATGGCGCTGAAGGTGCGCAACGACATCATGCCCTGGACCACGGGCGTGGACACCACCAAGATCATGAACGTCTCGCGCCGGGTGGCGACGGTTTCGGGCTTTCCGGTGCAGTTCAACAAGGCGATCGTCGGCAAGAACGCCTTCGCGCATGAATCGGGCATCCACCAGGACGGGATGCTCAAGAACGCCGAGACCTTCGAGATCATGCGCCCCGAGGACATCGGCCTCGCCTCCACCAGCCTCGTGCTGGGCAAGCACTCGGGTCGGGCCGCGCTGCGCGCCAAGCTGCAGGATCTGGGCTACAAGCTGGGCGAGAACCAGCTCAAGGACGTCTTCGTGCGGTTCAAGGAGCTCGCCGATCGCAAGAAGGAGGTCTACGACGAGGACATCATCGCGCTGATGCGCGCAGGCGAGGACGCGGCCAACGACCACCTCGTGATCCAGTCCCTGCGGGTGGTCTGTGGCACCGGCGGCCCGGCCGAGGCGGAGCTTGCGATGACCGTCGGCGGCGCCGAAAAGCAGGCGACCGCGCGCGGCGACGGCCCGGTGGACGCGACCTTCCGGGCGGTGCGCGAGATCTGGCCCAACGAGGCGCACCTCGAACTCTACCAGGTGCATGCCGTGACCGAGGGCACCGACGCGCAGGCCACCGTGAGCGTGCGGTTGGAGGAGGAGGGCAACATCGCCACCGGTCAGTCGGCGGATACCGACACGGTGGTCGCCTCCGCCAGGGCCTACGTCAACGCGCTGAACCGGCTGATCGTCCGGCGCGGACGGCTGGGAGAGGACCAGAAGGAAATCAGCTACAAGGACGCGGGTTGAGCGAAGGGGCAAGCGGCTTGGAAAGCCGCTTGCAAGCCGCTTCCAAGCGGCTTGCCCAAGGGCCTTCCAAGGCCCGTGGGACTCAGAGCACTCCGGTGCGATAGAGCCTGACCTTCAGGCCGCCGTGCGGCACCGGCGGTCCCTCGTGGAGCGCAAGCCCGGTTGCGCGCGCGAGCGCGGGCTCCGATGTCACGATCCCCGCACGCCAGCCAGCGAAGCGTTCGCGCAGCACCGCGCCGAAAGCACCGTAAAGCGCATAGAGCGCGCGCGTGTCGCCCACCCGCCCGCCGTAGGGCGGGTTCGCAATCAGCAGCCCCGGTGGCCCGTCCGGTGGTATCAGGTCGCTGATCGTCTGTCTCTTGAAGCCGCAGATCTCGGCCACCCCCGCCCGTGTGGCATTTTCCGTCGCCAGCCGCACGGCGCCCGCATCCCGGTCGAAGCCGTGAAACCGGAGGTCGGTGGCGCATGGTCGGCGCGCCGCCGTCATTGCCGCCCAGGCCTCCGCGTCGAAACTGGCCAGCCGCTCGAAGGCGAAAGACCGCGAACGCCCGGGTGCAAGGCCCATCGCAATCTCTGCCGCCTCGATCACGAAGGTGCCGGAACCGCACATCGGGTCCACCACCGGCTCGGTCCCCGTGTAGCCGGAGGAGCGCAGGAAGAGCGCCGCCATCGTCTCGCGCAGCGGTGCCTTGCCCACGGCCTGCTTGTGCCCGCGCTGGTGCAGCGGCGCGCCCGAGGTGTCCACGCTGAGCGTGCAGTAGTTGTCCTCGATCCGCGCCGAAAGGCGCAGCCCGCCTTCGCCCAGGGGCACGCCCGCCGCCCCCAGCGCCCCCGCGATTCGTTCGGCCGCCGCGCGGTCGTGCCAGACCTTCGAGCGGCGGCAGGTGGCCTCGACCTTTACCGGCACGTCGGCGCGGAACACGGCGCGCCAGTCGATCTTGCGCGCGCGCTTGTCGAGTTGCGCGATGTGGAAGACGGGAAAGCCGCCGATGCGAGCCAGCACCCGGCTGGCGCCGCGCAGGTCGAGATTTGCGCGCCAGACCTCGGGCCAGCCGCCGCGGATGGTCACGCCGCCCGGCTGCACCTCCGGCAGCGGGAAGCCGGTCTCGCGCGCCTCTGCGGCAAGCTCCGCCTCCAGGCCGGGGAGCGTGGCGAGGAATATCTCGAAATCGCCTTGCATCGCCCGTCTCTAGACGGAACAGGGCGCCGATGCGAGGACGGCGGCGCGCGATTCATCGCCTCGCACGGCAGTGCCCCGGGGGCCGCTCATCCCGCCCTTGCGGGCGCTTTTCGCAAGACGGGACCGAAGAGCCCGCGCGCCGCCTCACTCGCCCAGAGCGATCCCCTCGCGGCGCGGGTCGGCGCCGCCGCGCAGACCGTCCCCACCCGCGGAGATCGCGTGCAGGCCGGAATTCAGATCGCGGGTGTCGACCTCGTAGCCCAGCGCCTCCAGTTCGCCTGCCAGACCGTCGAGTCCCGCATCCGCCTCCAGGACATAGGTCCCGAAGCTGTTGACCAGATGGGGCAGGGCAACGGCCTGCTGCACATCGAGGCCCCAGTCGAGATGCGCGATCACGGTCTTTGCGACATAGCCGATGATCGCGATGCCGCCCGGGCTGCCCACCACCAGCACCGGCGCGCCGTCGCGCAGGACGATTGTAGGGGCCATGGACGAGCGCGGCCGCTTGCCCGGCGCCACGGCATTGGCGATGGGCCGCCCCTCGGCCTGGCTGCGAAAGGAGAAGTCCGTGAGTTCGTTGTTGAGCAGGAAGCCGCGCACCATGAGCCGGGAGCCGAAGGCGTTCTCGATCGTCGTGGTCATCGAGAGCGCGTTGCCGTAGCGGTCGATGATCGAGACATGCGAGGTCGAGGGCCGCTCGGGCGACCAGCCCTCGCCCCAGTCGAGCGCGTGGTCGTATTCCGGGTCGCCCGGCGCCACGCGGTCGTCCGGCAGCGCCGGCGGCGTGTCGAAGAGCTGCGCCCGCGCGCGCAGGTAGTCGGGGTCGAGCAGCCCCTCGACCGGGACGGGAACGAAATCGCTGTCGGCCATGTAGCGGCCGCGGTCCGCGAAGGCGAGGCGCGAGGCATCGCCGATCAGCCGCCAGGCCTCGGCGCTTTCCGGTCCCATGTCCGCAAGGTCGAAGCCCTCGAGCATCCCCAGGATCTGGCCCACCGTCAGCCCGCCGGACGACGGCGGGCCCATCCCGCAGACCTCGTGTCCGCGGTAGGGCACGCAGACGGCGGGCCGTTCGCGCACCTCGTAGAGCGCCAGATCGGTCTCGGACAGCAGGCCGGGATTGCCCGGCGCGGTCTGCACCGTCTCCGCGATGTCGGCCGCGACGGGGCCGGTATAGATCGCGTCGGCACCCTCGGCCTGCATCCGGCGCAGCGTGTCGGCGTAGGCGGGATTGCGCAGGATATCGCCTTCGGCGAGCGGCGTGTCGTCGGGCAGGAAATACTCGCGTGTGGGCGCGAAGCGGCCCAGCCGCTCGGCATCCTTCGCGACCAGTTCGGCCATCCGCGCAGAGACGGCGAATCCATCGTCGGCCAGCCGGATCGCCGGGTCGAGGAGCGGCGCCCAGGCCAGCCGCCCCCAGCGCCGGTGCGCGGCCTCCATCAGCGCGGGCGTGCCCGGCGTGCCCACGGACCGGCCGCCCACCACCGCATCGAAGAAGCCCAGCGGGTCGCCCGCTTCGTCCAGGAACAGGGTGGGCGTGGCGTCGAGCGGCGCGGTCTCGCGCCCGTCGAGCGTGGTGACCTCGCCCGTCGCGCCGTCGTGCCAGACAAGGAAGGCGCCGCCGCCCAGGCCCGAACTTTGCGGCTCGACGAGCCCCAGGACCGCCTGCACCGCCACCATCGCATCGGCCGCCGTGCCGCCCATGCGGAGCACTTCGGCGCCCGCCGAGACGGCCAGCGGATTGGCGGCCGCCACCATCCAGTCGGTGGCCTCGACCGGGCGGCCGGCCTCCTTGGCGGCCAGCGCGGCGGAGACCTCCGGCGACAGGGCGGCAAAGCCCGTGTCGGTCGCTGCTTCCGGCGCGACGGCATCGGCGGCTTGCTGCGCGGGCGCGGCGGCTGCCCAGAGTGCGAGCAAGGCCGCGGTCAGTATGCGTGTCATGACATCCTCCTCGATGCTTTGCCGGAAGCCTAGCAGCCTCGCCCGCCGCTGTCGCCCGCCGCGCCGCCGGTCGGGGATGCGCGTCACGGTCCCCGGTCGAGGTGCGTGCGGAGCACGCACCCTACGGCCCGGACGACAGGTGACGGGTCGGGTCGACCGGTCACAGCATCGCCGGCACCACCTGATCGGGCGGGCGGTGGCCGTCGGCGAAGGTCTTGACGTTGAGGATCACCTTCTCGCCCATCTCGATCCGCCCCTCGCGGGTGGCCGAGCCCATGTGCGGCAGCAGCACCACGTTCTTCAGCTCGCGCAGGCGCGGGTTCACGCCGGTGCCGTGCTCGTAGACGTCGAGGCCCGCGCCCGCGATCTCGCCCGCGCGCAGCATCCGGGTCAGCGCGTTCTCGTCGATCACCTCGCCGCGCGAGGTGTTCACGATCACCGCGTCGGACTTCATCAGCTTCAGCCGCCGCGCGTTCATCAGGTGGAAGGTCGAGGGCGTGTGCGGGCAGTTGATCGACAGGATGTCGACCCGCGCCACCATCTGGTCGAGGCTTTCCCAGTAGCGCGCGCCCAGCTCCTGTTCGATCTCGGGCCGCAGCTGCCGGCGGTTGTGATAATGCAGCTGGCAGCCGAAGGCGCGCGCGCGGCGCGCCACCGCCTGCCCGATGCGTCCCATGCCCAGGATGCCCAGGCGCCGCCCCGCGAGCCGCCCGCCAAGAAAGGCGGTGGGCGCCCAGCCCTGCCAGTCGCCCGACTGCATCGCCGCCAGCCCCTCGGGGATGCGGCGCGTGACGGCGAGGATCAGCGCCATCGCCATGTCGGCGGTGTCGTCGGTGATCACGCCGGGGGTGTTGGACACGAGAATCCCCCGCTGGCGCGCTGTCTCGACGTCGATGTGATCGACCCCGGCGCCGTAATTCGCGATCAGCCGCAGCCGCGGGCCGGCCTGGGCGATCAGGCCGGCGTCGATCCGGTCGGTGATCGTGGGCACCAGCACGTCCGCCTCGCGCATCGCCTTTGCCAGCGCCTCGCGGGGCAGGGGCGTGTCATCGTCACGCAGCCGCACATCGAAGAGCTCGCCCATGCGGGCCTCCACCTGCGCGGGCAGGCGTCGCGTCACGACCACAGTGGGGCGCTCCGGTGCCATCTCGTCCCTCCTCCTGCTTCCCTCTTCGCGGGGCCGATGGCACAGTGCCCCGCAAGAGGCCGGGGCACAAGAACCCCGCCGCGTGAAAGGCGACCCGAGGCTGACGAGACAGTGACTTCCATGCGCCGCATCCTGTGCCGGGCCGGGCTTGTGCTTGGCCTTCTGCTCGCTCTTCCCGCCGCGGCGGAAGAACGCGG
>NZ_JBKHAQ010000084.1:0-12683 GCF_046542825.1 Rhodosalinus sp.
TCGTGGCTTTCCGCAACGGGTCTCAGCCCCCGGCATCGCCTTGCCCGGCAAGCCTTGCCGCCCTGTCCAGATCCTCGGGCCGGTTGACGTTGAAGAAGGGATCGCCCTCTGTCCCGTCGAACACGGCGACGCCGGCGCCCTGCGCCTCTGCCCAGAGCCCCACCCGCCGCTCGCCCGCCGCGAGCGCAGCGCGCAGCGCCTCGCGCAGCGCGACGGGCCAGAGGGCGCAGGTGGGATGGCGGCGCAGCCGCCCGTCCGGGTCCGGTGCCGCCGCAACAGCAAGGCCCGAAGCCCTAGCCGCCGCCGCGAGCCGCGCGCAGAGGTCGGACGGCAGAAAGGGCGTGTCTGCGGCGGCCGTCACGATCGCCGCCGCCCCCTGCCCCGCGGCCCAGTCGAGCCCGGCCAGCACCCCGGCGAGCGGGCCGGGGTGGCCCGGTGTCTCGTCCGGCAGCACCGGCAGGCCGAAGGGCGCGAAGCGCGCCGGGTCGCCGTTCGCGCTGATGGCAAGACCCGCGCACTGGGGGCCAAGCCGCGCGATCACATGCGCGATCAGCGGCCGGCCCGCGAGGTCCAGCAGCGGCTTGTCCGCGCCGCCCATGCGCGTCGCGCGGCCACCCGCGAGGATCACGCCCGGGGGCCGCGTCATGCCACGCCGGGGGCCGCGGCGCCATGCACCAGCGCGCGCAGCAGCGGATTGGGAAAGCGGCGTTCCAGCGTGACGGCATAGAAGCCCTCGACGATGCCGGGCAGGCGCTGCGCCTCGACAAGCGCGCCGCTGGCCAGCTCGTCGGTCACCACGATGGGCGGCAGCACGGCAAGCCCGGCGTCGGCGCGCGCCAGAAGGCGCATCATCGCCATGTCGTCCACCTCTGCCGCGATCTGCGGGCGCAGGCCGAGCCGGTCGCAGAGCGCTTCGAACCCGCTGCGCAGCCCGCTTTCGGGCGTGGGCAGGATCACCGGGTGCCGCGCCAGCAGATCGGCCAGCGCCCCGCCCGGCCCCAGCCGCGCCGGCGTGCCCACCAGGCTCACGCCCTGCTCGTCGAGCTTTTGCGACACGAAGCGCGTCATCGCGTCCCGCGCCGCCGGTTGGTTCAGCAGCACCACGTCGAGGTTGAGCTGCTCCAGCGCCTGCATCAGCTCCGCCGGCCCGCCCGAGCGCAGGATGATCTCGACATCCGCGCGCCCCAGAAGCGGGCGCAGGAAGGCCAGCGTGAAGTTGCGCGACAGGGTCGCCAGCGCGCCCACCCGCAGCGCCCGGCGCGCGCGGCCCTCTGCCTGCAGCGTGTCGAGCATCTCCTCGCCCGCGGCAAAGATCGTGTCGGCGTGGTCGAGCGCGATTCGCCCCGCCTCCGTCAGCACCAGCTGCCGGCCGCGCCGCTCGAACAGCGCATGGCCCAGCCGTTCCTCCAGCTTGCGGATCTGCGTGGAAAGCGCCGATTGCGACAGGTTCAGCCGCTCTGCCGTGCGCGTGAGGTTGCCGTCATGCGCCACGGCCCAGAAATAGCGGAGGTGGTTGTAGTTGAGATGCGCCATGATCGTTCCATTTTATCGAACGTTTCCGCGTATACAATGAATTTTTATTCTCTTCACCGCCGCCTTACTTCCCGCAGAACCAGGTCCACAGAGCGAGGGAGCAAGCCGATGGATGTCTATGTCGTTTCCCTGCTGGCGCCGCTGGCGCTGATCGCCGCGGCGGTCGCAGGGTTCATGAATTCCGGGCGGCGGCCCGAATGGGTGCCGCAGATCGCCGAGGGCGCGGCGCTGGTCGCGGTCGCGGTGGCGGTGATCTCCGGCCTCGTGCTGGCGGCAAACGGCCCCGGCACGGGCGAGGTCATGGGCCTGATGGTCCGGCTCGACCTGCTCAGCGTCATCATGCTGACGCTGGTCAGCTTCGTGGGCTGGGTGGTCCTGCGCTATACGCGGACCTACCTCGACGGAGAGGATCGGCAGGGCGTCTTCACCGGCTGGATGGCGCTGACGCTGGCGGCGGTTCTGGTCTTCGTGCAGGCGGGGCACCTGGCGCTCTTCGTCGTGGCCTTTGTCGCCACCTCGGTCTTCCTGCAGCGGCTGCTGGTGTTCTACCCCGAGCGGGTGCAGGCGCAGCGCGCCGCGAAGAAGAAGTTCGTGACCTCGCGGCTGGGCGATGCGGCGCTGATCACCGCCGCGATCCTGCTCTACAACGGTTACGGCACGGGCGAGATCGGCGAGATCCTGGCCGCCGCGCGCATCGGCGTCACGCCGGAGGCGGCGCTCTGGGCCGCTGGCTTCCTGGCGCTTGCCGCACTGCTGAAGTCGGCGCAGTTCCCCACCCACGGCTGGCTCACGGAGGTGATGGAGACGCCCACGCCGGTCTCGGCGCTCCTGCACGCAGGCGTCATCAACGCGGGCGGTTTCCTGCTGATCCGCTTCGCGGACGTGCTGCTGCTGGCGCCCGGCGTGCTGGCGGTGCTGGTCATGGTGGGCGGCTTCACGGCAGTCTTCGGCGGGCTGGTGATGCTGACGCAGCCGGCGGTCAAGACCTCGCTCGCCTGGTCCACGGTGGCGCAGATGGGCTTCATGATCCTGCAGTGCGGGCTTGCCCTCTTCCCGCTGGCGCTGCTGCATATCGTGGCGCATTCGCTCTACAAGGCACATGCCTTCCTCGCCTCGGGTCAGGCGGTGGACGGCGTGGCGGCGATCCGGCGGCCGGGTCCGGTGGCGATCCCCTCGGGCGCCGCGGTGCTCAAGGCCTTCGTCGCGGCGCTGGCGATCTACGGCATCGTGGGCGCAGGCTTCGGCTTCGACGCGAAGTCCCCGCAGGCGATCGCGCTTGGGGCCATCCTGATCTTCGGCGTGGCCTACCTGCTGGCGCAGGGGCTGGCGGACCAGGCGCCCAAGGTGCTGACGCAGCGCACCGCGCTCTACTCGGTCGCGGCCTCGGTCGCCTATTTCGCGCTGCAGCGCGGGGCAGAGGCAGCGATGGCCGGCACCCTGCCCGCCACGCCCGCGCCCGGGCCGCTGGAATGGGCGCTGATCGTGCTGGCGGTGTTCAGCTTCGGCGCGGTGGCGGTGGCGCAGGCGATGTTCCCGCTCTGGGCCTATCACCCGGCGGCGGCGGGGCTGCGCGTGCACCTTTCGAACGGGCTTTACGCGAACGCGGTCATGGACCGCATCCTTGGCGGCTGGGCGCTGCGGCGGTCGAACTGAGGCAATAAACAGGGAGCGAAACGATGAAGGACACGACCGAAATCCACCCGATCGCGGCCGGCGAACTGGCCACCGCCGCGGGCAGCGCAGGACAGGCGATCCCCCCGGTCTGGCCGCTGGCCTCCTCGGTGGCGGTGAACCCCTATCTGGGCCAGACCGGCGAGCGGCTGGCGCAGACCGGGGCGCGGCTGGCCCGGGTGGCGGGGCTGACCGTGACCATGCCGCGCGACTGGTATCAGGCGCGCGTGGCCGACGGCCGGATCGACGACGACGACCTGACCGCGGCGCTGGAGGCAAGCCCGCACGAGGGCAAGCCCGCAAGCCTTGCCGCGCTGAAGGAGGCGCTGGCGCGGCCCGAGCGCAAGCCGCACGCCCTGCCCACCCTGGCGGAGATGGCGGCCGAGCATTCGGGCACCGACTGGCCCGGTCTGGTGGCCGACCGGATCAGCCACTGGGCGGCCAGCTACTTCGACGACGGGCAGGCGCTGTGGAAGGCGCCCAAGCGCCGCGGCGCCTACGCCGAGTGGCGCGCGGTCGCGACCCACGACCTGCTGCCCGAGATTCATGGGCTCAAGGGCTTCGCCGCGCATGTCGCCGGGGCCCCCGAAACCGCCGAGGGCGCCATCGCGCGCGCCAGCGCCGCGCTGGGGCTTACGCCCGAGGTGCTGGAGACCTACTTTCACCAGCTTCTGATGACGATGGGCGGCTGGGCGCAGTATGCGCGCTACAAGCTCTGGCAGGTGGAGCTTGCCGGCGGCACCGATCCCATCATGACCGAGATGCTGGCCATCCGCCTGATCTGGGAAGAGGCGCTCTTCGCGCAATACGAAGAGGACCTGATCGACCGCTGGGAACGGGTGAAGGCGAGCCATGCCAAGCCGCTCACGCCCACGTCGGACCTTATCGTGGACGAGATCCTGCAGGAAGCCGCCGAGCGCGGCGCGCAGCGCGAGATCGCGGAGATGTTCACGGCCGAGGCGTCCGAGCGGGGCAAGGACCGGCCCGCGCTGCAGGCCGCCTTCTGCATCGACGTGCGGTCCGAGGTCTTTCGCCGGGCGCTCGAATCGCTCGACCCGGGGATAGAGACGCTGGGCTTTGCCGGCTTCTTCGGCGTGGCGACGAAGCACCGGGGCTTCGCCTCTGACGTGGACGAGCTGCGCCTGCCGGTTCTGCTCAACCCCGCCGTCTCGACCGTCTCGGGTACGCCGGAGATGGAAGAGGAAGACAGGCAGGCCCGCTTCGCGGCGCGCGCCAGCCGCGCCTGGGGCCGCTTCAAGCTGGCGGCGGTCTCCTCCTTCGCCTTCGTCGAGGCGATGGGCCCGGTCTATGCCGGCAAGCTGGTGCGCGATGCGCTGGGCCTCACCGATCCGGGCCTGCCCGACGGCCCCGCGCCGCGGCTCGACCCGGCGCTGGACATCGACGCGCGGATCGGCGCGGCAGAGACGGTGCTGCGCGCCATGTCGCTGACCGAAAACTTCGCGCGGCTGGTCATCCTTGCCGGCCACGGCGCCAGGGTCACCAACAACCCGCACGCCGCGGCCTATCATTGCGGCGCCTGCGGCGGCTACTCGGGCGAGGTGAACGCGCGGCTGCTGGCGCTCCTGCTCAACGACCGCGAGGTGCGCGCAGGCGTGGCGGAGAAGGGCATCGAGATCCCCGACGACACGCTCTTTCTCGGCGCGCTGCACGATACCACGACAGACGACATGAAGCTCTACATCGCCGACGTGGACACCGCCGGGCATGCCGAGGACCTGCGGCAAGCCAAGGACTGGCTGGCGCAGGCGGGCAAGCTGACCCGCGGCGAGCGGGCGCTGCGCCTGCCTCGCGCGGGCGGCGCGGCCGCGATCGAGCCGCGGGCGCGCGACTGGGCCGAAGTTCGCCCCGAATGGGCTCTGGCCGGCTGCCGGGCGTTCATCGCCGCGCCGCGGGGCCGCACGCTGGGCAAGGACCTGTCCGGCCGCGCCTTCCTGCACGACTACGACTGGACGCAGGACGAGGGGTTCCCGGTGCTCGAGCTGATCATGACGGCGCCGGTCGTCGTGGCGAGCTGGATCAGCCTGCAATACTACGGCTCGACCGTCTCGCCGCAGGTCTGGGGCGGGGGCAACAAGCTCCTGCACAACGTCACCGGCGGCATCGGCGTGGTCGAGGGCAACGGCGGGCTGCTGCGCGCGGGGCTGCCGTGGCAGTCGGTGCACGACGGCGAGGATTTCCAGCACGAGCCGCTGCGCCTGTCGGTCTGCATCGAGGCCCCGCGCGAGGCGATGTCGGCGATCCTGGAGAAGCACGCGGGCGTCCGCGCGCTGTTCGACAACCGCTGGCTGCATCTCTTCGCGCTGGACGATGCGGGGCAGATGGCCTGGCGCTACGCGGGCGACCTGGAGTGGGAGGCGATGGCGGCCCAGCCGGCGACGCCGCGCCTCAAGGCGGTCGGATGAGCCAGGGGGCGCCCGGCCTCTGGGCCGGGCGCACAGCCCATCTTGCGACCATGCACGGCAAGGAGGCGGCGCTTGCGCCGCCCCTGGCGCGTGTCGCGGGACTGGCCGTGCGGCGCGCGGCGGGCATCGACACCGACGCTTTGGGCACCTTCACGGGCGAGGTGCCGCGCGCGGGCAGCCTGCACGAGGCCGCCGAGGCCAAGGCGCGGCTGGCGATCGAGACCTCCGGCGGCGACCTGGGGCTGGGCAGCGAGGGCGCCTATGGCCCGCATCCGCAGATCCCCTTCCTGCCGCATGGCGTGGAGACGCTGGTGCTGGTCGATACCGCGCGCGGCCTGGTTCTGACCGAGACGATGGAGGCGCGGCGCCCGGTCTACGATCACGCACAGGCCGCTGGGGTGCCGGCGCTCGAGCCGTTTCTCGCGCGCGCGGGTTTTCCCGACCACGCGGTGATCGTGCGGCCCAACAGCGGCGGGCCTGTCCGCAAGGGACTGAAGAGCCGCGCGGCGCTCGCAAGAGCCGTGGAGGAGGCCGCCGCCGCCTCGGCTGACGGGCTGGCCTTCGTGCAGACCGACATGCGCGCGCACATGAACCCGACCCGGATGGCCACGCTTGGCGCGCTGGCGGAGCGCTTCGCCGCGCGCCTCGCACGTCCCTGTCCGGCCTGCGGTGCACCCGGCTGGGGGCCGGTGCGGCCCGGCCTGCCCCTGCCCTGCGGCTGGTGCGGAGGCGAGACGCTGGCCCGCGGCGGCCCCGTGCAAGGGTGCGCAGCCTGCGGACACGAGGCTCACGAGACCGCCGGCGCGACGGCCAGGGCCGATCCGAAACATTGCCCGCTCTGCAATCCGTGAGACGACGGGCCGGGTCCGCGGCGGCTTATCCGATGACCTGCACCACACCGCGAAAGGCGTCACGCGCGATGCCGCGTGCCACATCCGCGAATCGCTCGAAGCTTTCCTGACGGCCCGACGACTTGCGCCAGACCACGCCCACCGTGCGCGTCACCCGACCGCCCCGGAACGGGCGGACCACGACGTCGGGGTCCGGCGCCGCGATCTCCGACGCGATGTAGAGCGCGGGCAGGACCGTCATGCCCATCCGCATCGCCGCCATCTGCCGCAACGCATCGAGGCTCGTGCCCTCGTAGTCCTGCCGAAGCCAGGCACCATGTTCCGCGCACAGCTCGGCGATCTGGGCGTGAAGCGTGTAATCCGGGCCAAGCGTCAGCACCTCCTGTCCGGCAAGCTCGACCGGATCGAGCGGCTCCTCGCCCGCCAGCACGTGATCGGGTGACATCACCGCGAAGAGCGGCTCGCGGAAGAGCGGGACCACCGACACGTAGGTCGATCCGACGGGAAGCTGCGTCAGCATCACGTCGTGCATGCCGTCCAGCAGCTCCGTTACAAGAGCGCGCGGCGGCGCCTCGCGGATCACCAGACGCACATCGGGAAAGCGGTCGCGCAGCCGCCTTACCACCTGCGGCAGGAAGTAGGGCCCAAGCGTGGGCGAGACCCCCAGCCGCACGGTGCCGGGCATGCCCGCCTCCGACCGATGGCACGTCTCCACCAGCGCCTCGACCTCGTCCAGCACCGTGCGGGCCCGGCGCAGCACGTCGCGACCCGCGGGCGTCAGCACCACGCGGCGCCCGCGCTCGACAAGCCGATGGTGCAGGGCCTCTTCCAGATTGGCGATCTGCAGGCTCAGCGACGGCTGCGTGATCCCCAGCCGCTCGGCGGCCTTGCGGAAATGCCCCGCATCTGCGAGCGCAGCGAAGTATCGCAGCTGCTGCAATGTCGGTGTGCGGGTCATGACACCTCTCGCGGCTGGGCTGTGCGATAGAAATTTCCTATCTGTCTTCGCAGGTCAATAGGATTGATCCGATGGCGTCTGCGGACCATTTTCCTTAAGGACGACAAAGGAGTGTCGCATGACGTTCAAGCTCGAGGCACGTCTCAGCCGCGATACGGCACCGACGACGCAGGAAGCCTTGCAGAAAGCCTTGCCGCGCAGCGCGGGGCCGCTCGACGCCAGCGCGGTGCAACGCGCCCGGCTCCAGGGGCCTGCGCTCGCCTTCGACCCGATGCAGTCCGGCTGGGTTTTCGCCGATGCCGAGAACGACCTCTGCACCCATGTGCATGACGCGGCCATTGCCGCCACTCACCCGCGGGCCGGGCACGCCACCAGCGCGGATGCCTCCGTTCTGACGCTTGGCACCTATCGCCTGCGCCCCTGGCGCGCGGCCGATGCGGCGCGCTTCGCGGCCCTGCTGGGGGACGAAGCGGTCTGGCGTCACCTGCCGGAACGCTACCCCGGGTCCCTGACCGCGACCGACGCTGCCGGCATGATCGCGCTGGCCAACGAGCGGGGCGACCACGATGTTCTGGCGATCGAGCAGGAGGGCGCCGCGATCGGCCAGATCAGGCTGGAATTCGCCGCAGGCGGCACGGTGGCCGAACTCAGCTACTGGTTCGGCCGCGCGTATTGGCGCAGCGGCCACGCGAGCAGGGTCGTGCCCGCCTTCGTCGCGTCGGCAGCGGCGCGACACCGAGGGCTTGACCGCCTCACCGCCCGGGTTCACGACGGCAATCCCGCATCCGCCGCGGTGCTCGCGCGGGCGGGTTTCGCGCGCGACCCGGAGGCGGACGCGCCGCCGTGGCGCTTTTTCACCCGCGCCCTGCGCTGATCCTGTCGGCGCGGCGCCCGCGCCCCGTCACGCTTGCACGGGTCGGCGGCCGGACGGCGCAAATGGCCTGCAGACGATGCCCAGCCTGCTTGCCGCTGCCGATCGGCGCGGGCCCGGCCGCGCCCCCGGATGCCGGCGCGCGGGTCGCAACGGCGCTTGCCGCAGGTCCGCGCAGCGCCGTCGGCAGGCCCGCCTCGGCCATCGCGACGCAGCCGCCCGTTTCCGCCTCGACGCGCGCCACGACACTTTGGTGAAGTGAGATCCCGCGCCGCATCGCCCGGGCAGAACGACGCGGATGATGACCCCGCGGCCGGCGCGTCCATCGCGCCCTCGGCTTCTCCTGGCGCGGCGGCGCGGCATGGCGAGATGGCCTCCCGGTCCCGCCGGCCGAGGCGCGGCGCATCGCGGCCTTCGCCACCGCGATCGCCTCCGCCATCGGCAGAACCGCCCGGACATCTGCCTCGCCCGGCACACGCGCCGGTGCGCCCTCTGGCAGGCCGCTGAAGGCAGGCCGCTGAAGAAGCCTCGGGAGGGCAGCCTGCTAGGCTGCCAGCGCCGGGCGCCCGGGCGCGAAGACGCCGGGAGCGACGCCCGCCGCTGCAAGGTCTTGGGGCATCGGGCGCCCCAGCGCGAGTGCCGCGGCGAGGCGGCCCAGCGCAGGGGCGGTCTGGATGCCGTAGCCGCCCTGCCCCGCGAGCCAGAAGAAGCCAGGCGCATCGGACGCGAAGCCCGCAACCGGCTCGCCGTCGGCCACGAAGCTGCGCAGCCCCGCCCACTTGTGGTCGATGCGCCGCACCGAAACGGTGAAGGCACGCTCGATCCGGTCCACGGCGATGGCCACGTCCAGCTCCTCGGGCTGCGCGTCGCAGGGCGCGCAGGGGGTCGCGTCTGCCGGGGAGATCAGGAGTTTTCCGGCATCGGGCTTCATGTAAAAGCCCTCTTCGGCATCCACGACCATGGGCCAGTCCTCGCCCGCGGGTCCGCCCGGCGGGTCGATCAGCGCCGCGGTGCGCCGCTTGGGCGTGAGCCCTATGGGCGCGACACCGGCCAGGCGCGCCACCTCGTCCGCCCAGGCGCCCGCGGCGTTGACGATCAGCGGCGCCTCGACCAGCCCCTGCTTCGTCTCCACCCGCCAGACATCGCCCGCGCGCGCGACGCCCTGCACTTCGGCATCGGTGAGCACCTCGCCGCCCGCTTCCCTCAGCGCGCGCAGATAGCGCTGGTGCAGCGCGTCCACGTCGATGTCGCTTGCCGCTTCGTCCCAGAGCGCGGCGGTTGCGTAACCCTCGCGCAGGAGCGGCATCCGGGCGCGGGCGTCAAGGGGCGTGATGGGGGTCAGTGCGCCGGCCATCTCCGACTCGAGCGCAGAAAGCGCCGCCCGCTGATCGTCGCGCGCCACGAAAAGCACCCCGCGCGGCCGCAGCAGCGGCGCACCGGCCGGTCCGGTCCACGCGCGGAACGCCGGGCCGGAGGCGCGCGACAGCGCGCGCACGCCGGGTGGGCCATAGGTGCAGGTATAGAGCGCGGCGGAGCGCCCGGTGGTGTGATAGCCGGGCCGCGCCTCGCGCTCGATCAGCACGACCCGCGCCTCGCCTGCCAGTTCCGCCGCGGCCGAGGCGCCCGCGATGCCGCCGCCGATGACCGCGATGTCCGCTGTCCGTGCCATGCCTGCCCTCTGTCGCTCGCCCACCCGTCTTAGCGCCGCCGCGCGCGGATGGAAATGCGCAGGCCGGTCGCGCCCGAACCGGGCGCTCCTCGCGACGGGACACCGCCGAAGAGGCCCCGCAAGGGGCCGATGAGCGCACCCACTCGACCCCCGCGCGGAACCGCCCTAGCTTGAATGCCATGATCGTGATCGCGCCCAACACGGTGTTCAATCCGGCCGCGCTGGAGACCCGGCAGGTGCCCAAGAAGATGTTCCGCCGGATCGGCATCCTGCCGCGCCGGGCCGGGATCGGCACATGGGCGCGGATCGTCTTCGACGTGCAGATCCTGCGCTATCTCGTGGCGCTCGCCCCCTTCGTGATCGCCATGCTGATCTGGCCGCGCCTTGCCTTTCCTATCGCGCAGGCGCCGATCCTGATGGTGCTTCTGGTCGGGCTGATCGAGATGAAGATGCTGCGCGTCTCGAAGACCGCGCGCGCCGGCATGATCGACGAGGACGCCGCGGCCCGCGGCCTCGACACGCTGCGCTTCCGGGCGCGGACGATCCTCACCCGCCTCGCCGCGGGCAAGGCTTTGTCCCGGCACCGGCTGCACCTCGTCGTGGAGCAGTCGGAACTGGCCCGCGTGCCGCCGCTGACCCTGGTGTCGGTGCAACTCGACGGCCCCGATCCGCAGCTTCTGCCGCTCGACGCCGGGGAACAGCGCCTGATCCGCGAGGCGCTCTTCGACGACGACCTGACGGAACGCGACCTGCTGCGCATCAACCTGCGCGAGGACATCTTCCTGCGCGATGTGGCGCTGGAGGCGCGCGGCGTCTCGGCCCATGCGCGCCTTGCCGCCCTGATCGAGCAGCGCGCGCCGCAGGCGCAGCCCGCGCAATGAGCGTCAACGCCCGACACCTCTCCGCCGGCGAGGCGGCGGAAGTGCTGGAGGCCGGCTGGCGCGCCCAGAGCGAGGGCGGGCTCACGGCCAGCTGGATGCTGCACGGCCGCCCCGGCGTGGGCAAGACGCAGATCGTGCAGGAGCTGGCCGAAAAGATCGGCGCGCGGCTCTTCGACCTGCGGCTGACCACCATCGAGCCGCAGGACCTGCGCGGCCTGCCCTATTACGATCACGAGGCGCGGCGCACCGTCTGGTACCGCCCCGAGGACTTGCCCGACGACCCGGACAGGCCCGCCGTCCTGTTTCTCGACGAACTCACCGCCGCGCCGCCGCACCTGCAGCCCACGGTCTATGGCCTGCTGCAGGAGCGGCGGGTGGGCCGCCACCGCCTGCCGCCTTCCGTCCTGGTGGTGGCCGCGGGCAACACCGTCGAGGACGGCGCGGTGGCCTACGACATGGGCACGGCCCTGTCCGACCGGCTGATCCACCTGGCCGTGCGGGCCAGCGCCGAGGACTGGCTGACAAACTACGCCCCCCGCCGCGGCATCGCGCCCGCGGTGACGGCCTTCCTGCGCGGGCGGCCCGACCTTCTGGACACCACCGAGCGCAGCCTGCGCGACGGCACGCTGATCGCCTGCACCCCGCGCAGCTGGGAGCGGGTCAGCGACATCCTGCGCGCGGTGCCCGACCGGCGGCTGCGGCAGCCGATGGTCGCGGGCACCGTGGGCGAGGCGGCGGCGGCGGAATTCGCGCTGGTGGCCGACGACGTGGCCGCGCAGGTGCGGGTGGACGAGATGCTGGCCGCGTCCCCCCGCGCGCGCCGCGACCTCTATCCCGACACGCTGCACGGGCTCAACGCGCTGGTCTATGGCCTGGTGGGCGCGGCGGACGCGAGCAACATGGAGGCCGCGATCGAGGTCATGGCGGGCATCCGCGAGCTTGGCCGCGACCCGCGCTTCCGCGCCCTGCCGCTGGCCGAACTCACGGCCTTCGGCTTCGAGATGCTGATCCGCAAGGCTCTGGAGGAGGGCACGCAGGAGGCCTTCCTGCGCTCACCCGCCTACGCGGCCTACGCGGAAGAGCGCAGGGCGGCGGGCCTCGCATGACCGTGCATTCCGAGCGCGCGGGCGCGGCGCTGGCCCACCTGGGCGAGGCCGACCCGGCGCTGGCCGCGCTGGCCCTCTGGATTGCGCACCGCGACGGCGACCCGCTGCGCTCCGACGGGGCCACCATCTACTATGACGCGGGCTTCCCTCTGCGCCCGCTTCCCGAACAGGTGGGGCTTGCCGGGCATCACATCCTGCATGTGGCCTTCCGCCACGCAGCCCGCATGGCCGCGATGGAGGTGCGCGAGGGTGCGCGCTTCGACCCGCGGCGCTTCAACCTTGCCGCCGACGCAATCGTGAACGAGGCGCTGCTGGCCGCCGGGCACGCCCTGCCCCGCCCCGCGGTGCGCCTGCAGGAGCTTCTGGCGGTGCTGGGCGACGCGGCCGTGGACCCGGCGGCGGCACTGGCGGACTGGGACGTGGAGCGGCTTTACCTCGCCCTGGGCGCGCGGGAGGCCACGGGCGGGGGCGAGACGGAGACCTATGCCCGCGCCAAGGGCTTCGAACCCGACCTCGATCCCGACCGCGACGGCGGCGGCGAGGACCCTGATGCCGCCGACTGGCAGGGCCACCTCGCCCGCGCGCTGGAGGTGGGGCGGCAGGCCGGGCGCGGCATCGGCCGGCTGGCCGCGGCGCTGGGCGATCTGCCCGCGCCGCATGTGCCCTGGGAGCGGCAGCTGCGCGGTCTGGTCGCCCGCGCGCTGGGTCACCGCCCGCAGC
>NZ_JBKHAQ010000085.1:0-12571 GCF_046542825.1 Rhodosalinus sp.
CCCGGAGGAGCCTGCCGTTCCGGGGCCGGAGCCTTCGATCTGACTTGGCGTGCCGCGATCAGCGGGGGGAAGCCGATGCAGCGCGGCTTTCCGCGGCGCAGCCAGCCCGGGCGGCGGTTGCCTGCGGGATGCTCTGCCTGTCTTGTCGCGGGCGGCAGGACCGGATGCCCGTGCGGCCGGCCTCAGCCCAGCGCCAGGCCCAGCGTCACCGTCATCAGGCCAAGCACCGAAACGAAAAGCGCCCCGATGTTCCACGGAAGCATGGCGCGCATCACCTCGCGCAACTCCGCGTCGGGCAGGTTGCGGCGCTTTGCGCGGGCGACCTTGACCATGCTCCAGATCACGCCGGCAAGGCCCATCAGCGACAGCCCCGCGCCGATCCAGACGAGTATCTCCATGCCGTTCTCTCCCGCCCTGCGCGCGGCCCGCGCTAGCCCATCGTCCTGCGGCCGGCAACCCCTTGCGGGAACGCGGGGGCGGGGATAGGACGCCTGCGCAAGACAGGCGGAGACCCCCATGACCGACACGTTCCAGCCCGGCGCCGGCAGCCCCGTCGCCGCCGAGGAGTTGCGCCAGTTCATCGAGCAGTTCGAACAGCTCGAGGCCGAGAAGAAGGACATCGCCGATCGCCAGAAGGAGGTGATGGCAGAGGCCAAGGCGCGCGGCTACGACACCAAGGTGATGCGCAAGGTCATCGCGCTGCGCAAGCGCGAGCCCGACGACATCGCCGAGGAGGAGGCGGTGCTCGAGATGTACAAGGCCGCCCTCGGCATGGCCTGAGGACGGCTGCCGTGCGGGCGCTCACCGGCGCGCGGGTCTTCGACGGGACCCGGATACTCGGCGGGCACGCGGTCTGCCTGGACGGCGGCCGCGTGGCAGAACTGGTGCCCGAGGCGCTGCTGCCGCTGGACGTGCCGCGCGAGGCGCTGGGGGGCGGCATCCTTGCCCCCGGCTTCGTCGACCTTCAGGTGAACGGCGGCGCCGGCCTGATGCTGGCCGAGGCGCAGGGCGTGGCGGACCTGCGCCGGATCGCGGCGGTGCACGCGCGGCTGGGCGCCACGACCATCCTGCCCACGTTGATCTCCGATACCGATGAGGCCAAGGCGCGGGCGATCGCGCTTGTATCCCGGGCCGCGGCAGAGGGCGTGCCGGGCATCGCCGGCCTGCATCTAGAGGGGCCGCACCTCGATCCGCGCAAGGCCGGCGCGCACGACCCCGCGCACCTGCGGCCGATGACGGCGGCGGATCTCGACCGTTTGCGCGCCGCGGCGGCCGTTCTGCCCCGCCTGATGGTCACGCTGGCGCCGGAGGCCGCGACCGAGGATCAGGTGCGCGCGCTTTCCGGGGCGGGCGTGCTGGTGGCGCTGGGACACAGCGCCTGCGACGCGGCGACCGCCGCGCGTTACGTCGGGGCCGGGGCGCGAGTCGTCACGCATCTTTTCAACGCGATGGCGCCGATGGGGCACCGCGCACCGGGACTGGCCGGGCTGGCGCTGGCCGATGGCCGTGTCGATGCCGGCATCATCGCCGACGGGCACCATGTCGATCCGCTGATGCTGGGCGTCGCGCTGCGGGCCAAGGCCGGGCGGGGCGCGCTCTTCCTCGTCTCCGACGCGATGGCGCTGGCCGGGACGGAGGCGGAACGCTTCGCGCTCGACGGGCGCGAGGTTCGGCGCGCGGACGGGCGGCTCATCCTTTCCGACGGAACGCTTGCGGGCGCGGACCTGACGCTGGCACGGGCCGCCGCCGTGATGGCGGCGGCGGGGGCGCCAGTAGAGACGGCGCTCGCGATGGCGACATCGGGGCCTGCGCGTGTGGCGGGGATCGACGCCGGCCATCTCGCGCCGGGGGCGCCTGCCGATCTTGTCCACCTTGCCGACGACCTCAAGCTCCGCGCGGTCTGGCAGGCGGGCGAACGGCTGTCCTAGCGCACAAGCACCAGCTCGCCGTCCGCGATCTCGATCCGCTCGAAGCGGTTGAGATAGCTCATGCCCAGAAGCGGCTCGGGCATCTCGCCGCTGTTCACCCAGGCGCGGAAGCCGCGTTCGGTCAGCGCGCCTGCGCCGATGCTCTCCAGCCGGACGGGGGCGGTGGCGACCTCGCCGTTGGCGGTCAGGGCGCGGCCGAAATAGGCAAGACCGTCGGTGTCGATGCCCGCGCGTCGGGCGGCCTCGTGCGTCAGGACGACCTCGGTCGCGCCGGTGTCGACCATGAAGCGGGTGGGTGTGCCGTTGACCTCGAGCGTCAGGTAGTAGTGCCCGTCCGCAGAGCGCGGCACGGTGA
This sequence comes from Rhodosalinus sp., assembly GCF_046542825.1. Lineage (GTDB taxonomy): Bacteria > Pseudomonadota > Alphaproteobacteria > Rhodobacterales > Rhodobacteraceae > Rhodosalinus. The sequence continues at coordinate 2,284 of NZ_JBKHAQ010000085.1, forward strand.
TGCGCCCCTCGCTCACCGCGACGGACTGCTGCGGCGACACCGTCTGACGGATATCGCCCCAGAGACCCACCGCGGCGATCACGCCAAGAAAGATCAGCCCCCACACGGCGGCATATTGCGCGAGCTGCCCGAAGCCGCCGCGCATGCGCATCAGCACCCAGAAGCCGATGGCCGCGCCAAGCAGCGCGAGATAGGTGAGTTGCGCGATCTGGTCCCCGGTCATCTCCGTCCCCTGTTGCCCGTGGCTGTATCTAGGGGCGGGCGCGCGCGGTTTCACGCCCCCAGGATGCCGGTTTCGCGAATCCCGTCCAGGACGAACTGCACCGAGAGCGCGGCAAGCAGCATGCCCAGAAGCCGCGTGACCACATTGACGCCCACGCGCCCCAGCGCCCGCTCGATGAGCGGCGCGGCCAGAAACAGCAGAAAGGCCAGAATGACCACGCACAGCATCACGCCGACGACCGCGCCAAGCCCCGGCAGCCCCGGCCGCTGTCCGGCGAGCAGGATCATCGAGGCGATGGCGCCCGGCCCGGCGATGAGCGGGATCGCCAGCGGAAAGACCGAGGGGTCGGGCTGCTCGCCGCTTGCCTGACCCTCGCGCCGCTGCGTGCGCCGCTCGAAGAGCATGTCGAGCGCGGTGAGAAACAGCAGGATGCCGCCCGCGATGCGGAAGGCCGGCATCGAGATGCCGACGAAACCCAGCACCGCCTCGCCGAAGCCTGCGAAGAGCGTCAGGATCGCCACCGCGATCAGGCAGGCGCGCAGCGCGATGGCCCGCCGTTCCGCCACGGGCAGCCCCGCGGTGAGCGCCACGAAGATCGGCGTCAGCCCGATGGGGTCGATCACGACGAAGAGCGTCGTGAAGGCGGTGATGAGAAAGGCGGCGTCCACCGGCGCACTTTCGCCCGCGGGCGCGCGGGCCGCAAGCGGGCGTCAGGCGGTCTGGGCCGCCTCCAGCCGCTCCATCGCGCGGACCCAGAGCGCCTCTGCCCGCTCCAGCCCCTCCATCACCTCGGCATACTTGCGCTGCCAGACGGCGGCCTCGTCCGCGCGCTCGGGCGCGTAGAGCGCGGGATCGGCCAGCTTCTTCGCCAGCTTCTCGCGCATCTCGGTCAGCTTCTCGACCCGTTCCTCGCAGCGTTTCGCGTCGCTGCGCAGCTCCGTCAGCCGCTCCTTCGAGGGACCGGGGCGGGGCTTGGCGGGCTTCTTCGCGGCGCCCTGGGCGGGCTGGGTCAGGGCGGCGCGGTAGCTTTCCAGATCGCCGTCATAGGGCGCGACGGTGCCACCGGAGACCAGCCAGAGCCGGTCGGCCACAAGCCCCAGCAGGTGAAAATCGTGCGTGACCAGGATCACCGCGCCGGTATAGGCGGTCAGCGCCTCGACCAGCGCCTCGCGGCTCTCGATGTCGAGGTGGTTGGTGGGCTCGTCGAGGATCAGCAGATGCGGCGCGTCGAGCGTGGCGATCAGCAGCGCCAGCCGCGCCTTCTGTCCGCCCGAAAGCCGGGCGACATCGGTTTCCACCTGCGCCGCGTGCAGCCCGAAGCCCGCAAGCCGCGCGCGGTTCTGCGCGGGCGCGCTGCCGACGCGCAGGCGCGCGAGGTGGTCGAGCGGCGTTTCGTCCGCGCGCAGCTCGTCCAGCTGGTGCTGGGCGAAATAGCCGATCCGCAGCTTCGATGCCGCGATGCGCCGGCCGTCCATCAGCGGCAGGCGTTCGGAGAGCACCTTGGCCAGCGTCGACTTGCCCTGTCCGTTCCGACCAAGCAGCGCGATGCGGTCGTCCTGGTCGATGCGCAGGTCGAGCCGGCGCAGCACCGCGCGTCCGTCGTAGCCTGCCGCCGCGCCTTCGAGGCGCAGGATGGGCGGCGACAGCGGCTCCGGCGCGGGAAAGCTGAAGCGCTGCTTCGCGGCCTCTTCGGGCGCGGCGATCGGCTCCATCCTGGCCAGCATCTTGATCCGCGCCTGCGCCTGTTTCGCCTTGTCGGCCTTGTAGCGGAAGCGATCAACATAGCTTTGCAGGTGGGCGCGGCGCGCGTCCTGCTTCCTGGCCTCCGCGACCTGCACCGCGCGCCGCTCTGCCCGCGCGCGCGCGAAGGCATCGTAGCCGCCGGTCCAGAGCGTCAGCTGCCGGTCCTCCAGGTGCAGGATGTGGCCCACCGCGCGGTTGAGCAGTTCGCGGTCGTGCGAGATGAGCAGCACGGTGTGGGGGTAGCGCTGAAGGTAGCTCTCCAGCCAGAGCGCGCCCTCGAGGTCGAGGTAGTTGGTGGGCTCGTCGAGCAGCAGCAGGTCCGGTTGCGCGAAGAGCACGCCGGCCAGCGCCACCCGCATCCGCCAGCCGCCCGAGAAGGCGGCGCAGGGCATTGCCTGTTCGGCCTCGGAAAAGCCCAGGCCGGAGAGGATCGAGGCCGCCCGCGCCTCGGCCGACCAGGCGTCGATGTCGGCAAGCCGCGTCTGGATCTCGGCGATGCGCGCGGGGTCCGTGGCGGTTTCGGCCTCCTCCAGCAGCCCGGCGCGCTCCGTATCGGCGGCCAGCACGGTGTCGAGCAACGAGGTGTCGCTGGCCGGTGCCTCTTGTGCCACACCGCCCACGCGGGCGCGCGAGGGCAGGGCGATCTCGCCACCGTCGAGGCTGAGTTCGCCGCGGATCAGCCGGAAGAGCGTGGTCTTGCCGGTGCCGTTGCGGCCCACGATGCCGACCTTGTGACCGGCAGGGATGGTCGCCGAGGCGCGCTCGAAGAGCGGCCGGCCCTCGACAGAATAGGAGATGTTCTCGATCCGCAGCATGGGCGGGGTGTGACGCAGGGCAGGGGCGGCGTCAATCGGGCGGTGTGTCGTCGCGCCGGACGGCCACCGGGATCGCGCGACGGGGCGAACTGCCACACCTGGCGGCAAGGCCGGGCCGCGCCCGATCCGCGGGGAGGGCGCCCGAAGATGCAGGCGCCCGGGACGTTGAGAGCATGAAGCGGCCGGGCCGCGCGGCGCGCTGGGGCCGGCGGCGCCCTCCCAGGGTCGGGCGCGGCCCTTCGCGCCCCGGTCCCGTCGCCGCTGTGCAACCTCGCGCATAGGCGACGCCGCATGGCAGCGCGGCCTCTCGCCGGCGCCGGCCCTCTACCCCGCCAGCGTCACCACTGCATGACGCTTCTTGCCGGCCGAAAGCTTCACCGGCTTCGCCAGCGCCGCGCGGTCGAGCATCAGGCCCGGATCGGCCAGCGGCGCGTCGTCCAGCCGCGCGCCGCCCTCGGTGATCAGGCGCCGCGCCTCCTTGCCCGATTTCGCAAGCCCCGCCCGCACGAAGAGCTGCGCGACGGAGATTCCGCCCGCGACCTCCTCGGCGCCCAGTTCCAGCCGCGGCAGGTCCTCGCCCGCGCCACCCCGCTCGAAGACCTCGCGCGCGGTGGCCTCTGCCGTCCGCGCGGCCTCTGCCCCGTGCAGCAGCGTGGTCACCTCGTTGGCCAGCACGACCTTGGCCGCGTTGATCTCGGACCCGCCCAAGCCGCCCAGCCGCTCGCATTCGTCCAGCGGCAGTTCCGTGTAGAGCTTGAGGAAGCGGCCCACGTCGGCGTCGGCCGTGTTGCGCCAGAACTGCCAGAACGCGTAGGGCGATGTCATCCCGGCGTCGAGCCAGACGGCGCCGTCCGCGGTCTTGCCCATCTTCCTGCCGTCGGCGGTGGTCAAGAGCGGCGATGTCAGGCCGAACAGCTCCGCCTCGTCCGTGCGCCGGCCAAGGTCCACGCCGTTGACGATGTTGCCCCACTGGTCCGAGCCGCCCATCTGCAGCCGACAGCCGTAACGCCTGTGAAGCTCGACAAAGTCGTAGGCCTGCAGGATCATGTAGTTGAACTCGAGAAACGACAGCGACTGCTCGCGGTCGAGCCGCGATTTCACGCTCTCGAAGCTCAGCATCCGGTTCACGCTGAAGTGGCGGCCCACGTCGCGCAGGAATTCCAGGTAGTTGAGCCCGTCCAGCCATTCGGCGTTGTCGATCATCAGCGCGCCGGTCGGCCCCTCGCCATAGGCGATGTAGCTGGCAAAGACGCGGCGGATGCCGGCGATGTTGTCGGCGATCTGTTCGGGCGTCAGAAGCGGCCGCTCGTCGGCGCGGAAGGACGGATCGCCGACCTTGGTCGTGCCCCCGCCCATCAGCGTGATGGGCCTGTGCCCGGACTTCTGCAGCCAGCGCAGCATCATGATCTGGATCAGGCTGCCCACATGCAGCGAGCGCGCCGTGGCGTCGAAGCCGATATAGGCCGTGACGCGGCCCGCGCGCAGCGCCGCGTCCAGCGCCTCGAGGTCCGTGCAGCCGTGCAGGAAGCCGCGCTCGGCCATCACCTGCAGGAAATCCGACTTCGGCTGGTAGGTCATGCGCCCGGCCCTTCTTGTCTGCTGCGCGCCGCGTCTATAGTGGCGACAGGGCGCAAGGGGAAGGGACGATGATCGAGGGACCGGTCTGGGCCTTGGGCGCGATGTCGGGCACATCGCTCGACGGGGTGGATGCGGCGCTGGTCTGCACGGACGGGGTGCGGGTGAAGGGCTTCGGGCGGACGGGCTACCGCGAGTATTCCGGCCCCGAACGCGCGGCGCTGCGCGCGGCACTCGGCCGCTGGCCGGGCGAGGATCTGGACGCGGCCGCGCGCGTCGTCCAGCGCGCGCACGAGGTGCTGCTGGCCGAGTTCCCCGAGGCCGAGATCGTGGGCTTTCACGGGCAGACGCTGGCGCATGAGCCGAAGGGGCGGGGCACGCATCAGCTGGGCTGCGGGGCGGCGCTGGCGCAGGCGCTGGGGCGGCCGGTGGTCTGGGATTTCCGCTCGGCCGACGTGCGGCTGGGCGGCGAGGGCGCGCCGCTCGCCCCCTTCTACCACTTCGCGCTTGCGAAATGGCTGGAGGCCGAGCGCCCCTTCGCGATCCTGAACCTGGGCGGGGTCGGCAACCTCACCTGGGTCGACCCGCGCAAGAGCGCGCCGGAAGAGGAGGGGGCACTGCTGGCCTTCGATACCGGACCCGCCAACGCCCCGCTGGACGACCTGATGCAGGCGCGGCTTGGACAACGGCAGGACGAGGGCGGGCGTCTCGCGGCGCAGGGCACCGTCGCCGAGGGCGCGCTGGAGCGGCTGATGCAGGCGCATTTCTTCGACCGGATGCCGCCCAAATCGCTCGACCGCGGCGATTTCGCCTTTCTCTCCGACATGGTCGCGGAACTGCCGGATGCCGATGCGGCGGCGACGCTGACCGCCGCCGTCGCCGCCTCGGTGATGCGGGGGATGGAGCATTGCCCGGTCCCGCCCGAGCGGGTGCTGGTCACCGGCGGCGGGCGGCGCAACCCGGTGATGATGCAGATGCTGGCCGCCGCGCTCGACTGCCCCGTCGCGCCGGTGGAGGAGGCGGGCCTCGATGGCGACATGCTGGAGGCGCAGGCCTTCGCCTATCTCGCCGTGCGGGTGGCGCGCGGTCTGCCCACCTCGGCGCCCGGCACGACCGGCGTGCGCGCCGCGGTGGGCGGCGGGACGGTGTCGCGCGCGGGGTAGGGGGGCTCGTCGCGCCCTTCGGGTGCTCCTCGCGACCCGGGCGCGTGGGTCTCGGACCCTGGCACCGAATCCTCATCCAGCTGCAATTTGAGCCCGGTTGGTGCTTACGCCGATCGTTGCAGGTCGAGCAATCGCGCGACTCGAGCAATCGCCCGACGCGCCGAGCCATCACCTGGCGCAGCAGGGCGGGCGGTTGCGGTATTCAGGGCCCGCGAAGAGGGACCGCAGGGACCGAAGAGCCCCCTGTGCGCCCGGCCTGCACTCCCCTATAGTCGGCCCATGGTCTCGCGCGTCATTCCTGTAGATCCCTTCGAACTGGTGATCTTCGGCGCCACCGGCGATCTGGCGCGCAAGAAGATCCTGCCGGCGCTCTGGCGGCGCTTCCGCGCGGGCCAGATGCCGGAGGCCGCGCGCGTGATCGGCGCCGCGCGCAGCGAACTGGACACCGACGGCTGGCGGCGCATGGCGGCCGAGGCGATCGGCCCGGCCCAGGGGCTGGAGGATTTCCTGTCCCGCCTCGACTATGTCACACTGGACGCAACGGGTGACGACGGCTGGTCTGCCCTGCGGCAGGCCTGTGGCACGCCCGCGATCCGCGCCTTCTATTTCTCCGTCGCGCCGTCGCTTTTCGCGCCGCTGGCCGAGCGGGTGCGTGCCCACGGCCTTGCCGACGCCGGGACGCGCGTGGTGGTGGAAAAGCCCTTCGGCAACGATCTGGCGTCGGCGCGCGCGCTCAACGCGGCCCTCGCCGCGCAGTTCGCCGAGGATCAGATCTATCGCATCGACCACTACCTGGGAAAGGAGACGGTGCAGAACCTGATGGCCGTGCGCTTCGGCAACATGCTCTTCGAACCGCTGTGGAACGCGCAATACGTCGACCACATCCAGATCACCGTGGCCGAGACTTTGGGCGTTGCGGGGCGCGCGGACTACTACGACCGCGCGGGCGCGATGCGCGACATGGTGCAGAACCACCTGATGCAGCTTCTCTGCCTGATCGCGATGGAGCCTCCCGCGCGCTTCGAGCCGGGCGCGGTGCGCGACGAGAAGCTCAAGGTGATCCGCGCGCTCGAGCCGCCGCGCTGGCTGGTGCGCGGGCAATACGCATCGGGCGCGGGCATGGACGCCTACGGCACGGACGTGGGCGACGCGGCGAGCGCCACCGAGACCTTCGTCGCGCTGCGCGCCGAGGTCGGCAACTGGCGCTGGGTGGGCACGCCCTTCTACCTGCGCACGGGCAAACGGCTTTCGGCGCGCTCCTCCGAGATCGCCGTGGTCTTCAAGGACACGCCGCATTCGATCTTCGGCATCGACGCGGGCGCGCATCGCAACATCCTTGCCATCCAGCTTCAACCCAACGAGGGGATGAAGCTCTGGGTGACGATCAAGGAGCCGGGGCCAGGGGGCATGCGGCTGCTGGACGTGCCGCTCGACATGACCTTTGCCGAGACGCTGGGGCCGGCGGCCGAGGCGATCCCGGATGCCTACGAGCGGCTCATCATGGACGTGATTCGCGGCAATCAGACGCTGTTCATGCGTGGCGACGAGGTCGAGGCCGCCTGGGCCTGGACCGATGCGGCGATCACCGAATGGGAGCGCGGCGGCGAACGGCCCGAGCTCTATCCCGCCGGCGGCGACGGCCCGCGCGGCGCGGAGCGGATGATGGCGCGGGATCAGAGGCTCTGGCGCGACATCGCCGGGTGACAGGGCCTGCGTGAGGAAAGCGGGAAGATTGGCCGGCGGGGGCGTTGGCGGGCGGGGGCGCTGCCCCCGCACCCCCGGGGTATTTGCGGACCATTGAAAGCAGGAGGCGCGGTTCGGGGCGGCGGGCGGGATGTGCGGAGCGGTGCCGGGGCAGTAGCGCGCGCCGCCCGGGCCTTGCAAGGCGCGGCGCGTGCGGGCAGGAATGGTGGAACGATCCGGGGGCATGACGGCGGAGCGGCGGCATGGAAATCGTGGACTACGCCGACCGGGAGTTGATGGCGATCGACGTTGCCAACCGTCTTGCGGGCGAGTTGCGCGCGGCGCTGTCGCATCGCGAGCGGGTGCTCTTCGCGGTGCCCGGCGGCTCGACGCCGGGGCCGGTGTTCGATGCGCTCTGCGCCGCGCAGATCGGCTGGGATTCGGTCGATGTGCTGCTGACGGACGAGCGCTGGGTGCGACCGGACCATCCGCGCTCGAACACGCGGCTTGTGCGCGAGCGGCTTCTGGTGGACCGCGCGGCCGCGGCACGGCTGCTGCCGATGTATCAGCCCACCGATACGCCCGATGCCGCGGTCGCCCGCGTCACCGAGACGATCGCGCCCCATCTGCCGATCTCCGTCCTGCTGCTGGGCATGGGCGAGGATGGCCACATCGCCTCGCTTTTTCCCGGCGCGGACCGGCTGGAGGAGGCGCTGGCCGAGGACGCGCCGCCGGTCATGGCGCTGCGCGCGCCCGGCGTGGACGAGGCGAGGCTCACGCTCACGCGGCCCGTGCTCGATGGCGCGTTGTCCAAGCATCTTGCGATCACCGGAACGGCGAAGCGCGAGGCCCTTGAACGCGCGCAGCGGCGCGCGGAGACACAGGCCCCGGTGCGCGCCGTGATGACAGGCCTCACCGTGCACTGGGCCGCGTGAAGGGAAGGACCGTGACGATCTGGGAAAAGCTCGAGGCGTTGCGCGCCGCGCGTGCCGGGCGGCGCATTTCCTCGCTGTTCGAGACGGACCCGCAGCGCGCGCAACGGTTCACGGTGCAGACCTGCGGCCTGCTGCTCGACTATTGCAAGACGCAGCTCGACGACGAGAGTCGCGCGGCGCTCATCGATCTGGCGGCGGAGGCGGGCGTGGCCGCGCGCGCCCGCGCGATGATGGGCGGGGCCTGCGTGAACGAAACGGAGGGCCGCGCCGCCCTGCACACCGCGCTGCGCGCGCCCGAGACGGCGGGCGCGATTCGCGTGGCGGGGGAGGATGTCCTTCCGGCGGTCCACGCCACGCTGCGGCGGATGGAGGACTTCGCGCGCGCGGTCCGCGGCGGCAGCGCGGGTGGCCCCGGCGGAGCCTATACCGATGTCCTCAACATCGGAATTGGCGGGTCGGACCTTGGCCCGGCCATGGCGGTGCAGGCCCTGAAGCCCTACGCGGACGGGCCGCGATGCCATTTCGTGGCCAATATCGACGGGGCAGACCTAGCGGACACGCTTGCACCGCTCGATCCGGCGCGGACGCTCGTGATTGTCGCGTCGAAGACCTTCACGACGGTCGAGACGATGACGAATGCGCGCACCGCGCGGGACTGGATGGCGCGCAGCGTCGATCGGCCTGCCGAACAGTTCGCCGCGCTGTCCAGCGCGGTCGACAGGACGGCCGATTTCGGAATCGACGACAGCCGGGTGTTTCCCTTCGCCGATTGGGTGGGCGGCCGCTATTCCGTCTGGGGCCCCATCGGCTTGTCGCTGATGATCGCCATAGGGCCCGAGCGGTTTCGGGAGTTCCTTGCGGGCGCGCATGCGATGGACCGGCATTTCCTGGAGGCGGAGGGCGCCGACAACATGCCGTTGATGATGGCGCTTGTGGGCATCTGGCATGCGCAGGTCTGCGGATATCCGACCCGCGCCGTGCTGCCCTACGACCAGCGCCTTGCCCGGCTGCCCGCCTATCTGCAGCAGCTCGAGATGGAGTCGAACGGAAAGGGCGTTGCCATGGACGGGACCCCGCTTGCGCGACCCTCGTGCCCGGTGGTCTGGGGTGCGCCCGGAACCAATGCCCAGCACGCCTTCATGCAGCTCGTTCACCAGGGGACGCAGGTCGTGCCCTGCGAGTTCCTGGTCGCGGCGCGGGGGCACGAGCCAGAGCTTGTGCACCATCACCGCCTGCTGGTGGCCAACTGCCTTGCGCAGTCCGAGGCGCTGATGCGCGGGCGCACGCTTGACGAGGCGCGGCAGATGCTGGCCGGACGCTACGAGGGCCAGGAGCTCGAGCGGCAGGCGCGGCACCGGGTGTTTCCGGGCGATCGTCCCTCCGTCACGATCGCCTATCCGCAGCTTGACCCGCAGATGCTCGGCTGCATCCTTGCGCTCTACGAGCATCGCGTCTTCGCGGAGGGCGTGATCCTCGGTCTCAACTCGTTCGACCAATGGGGCGTGGAGCTGGGCAAGGAGCTGGCGAAATCCGTCGACTCGGCACTCTCCGGGTCCGGGATCGGCGCCTCCGCCTCGACCGCCACGCTCGCGGCATTCCTGCGCGGCGGCGGAGCATAGCGCGGGCCGCAGTGTCCGCGGCCCGCGGGAGGCGGTTCAGTTTTCGAGCACCGACACCTTGTCGAATCCCTCGGTGAACCCGATCAGCGACATGTCGAGCGACACCTCCTGGTCGGGCGCGGCGAAGGGGACGATCGTGATCGTTCCCGTCGCCCCGCGCTTGAACGCTTCCACGTCAGAGGCGGTCAGGCCGATCCGTGCATAGCAGCCCACCGGGTTGCAGAACGAGAACGGATAGAGCTTGCCCTGCCCGCCATCCACGGAGAGGCGCAGCTGTTCGGTCAGCAGCGTCTCGAGCGGCACGATGATCGTCGCCCCCGCTGCGGCGCGGGCGCCTTCGGGCAGGCGGAAGATGCTGACCTCGGCGACCGGGTTGCCGTCATCGTCGCTCAGGAGTTGATAGAGCGTGCAGGGATCCTCCTGCCGATCGGACCGGATGCACTGGATCTCCCAGTCGCCCGACTCCTCCTGGACATATGTCGATCCGACGTCCGTGGTCCCGAGGCTGAGGTCGCTGCCCGGTCCGTTCTCC
>NZ_JBKHAQ010000007.1:0-45680 GCF_046542825.1 Rhodosalinus sp.
GAGCCGGTGGGTTTCTCGTCGATCGCCCAGAAGCCGGTGAGCATGTCGAGCTTGTCGGCCAGCGCCACGGCGACCGAGACGGGGGCCTCGGGCACGTCGTCGTCGGGGCCGAGGGGGGCATAGTGCTCCTCGGCCGCTGCCGCGACCTCGTCGCGCATCCCGGCGGCCTCGGCATAGAGCCGGCCCATGCGGCCCTGAAGCTCGGGGAACTCGTAGACCATTTCCGAGGCGAGGTCGGCCTTGGCCACGCGCGCCGCCTCTTCGGCCAACTCGGGATCGGCGCCCACCAAGGGCGCGATCTCGCGCGCCAGCGCCGCGATGCGGCGCACGCGGTCGCCCTGGCTTCCCAGCTTGTTGTGGAAGGTCACCGTCTCCAGCCGGTCGAGCCAGGGCTGCATCGCCGCCTCGCGGGCCACGCGCAGGTCGTTGTCCCAGAAGAACTTCGCATCCGACAGCCGCGCCGACAGCACCTTGCGGTTGCCGGCAAGGATCGCCGCCCCGCCATCGGGGGCACTGTTGTTGGCCACCGTCACGAAATGGGTGATCTGCCCGCCCTTGGCCGCGCGCAGCGAGAAGAACTTCTGATGCTCCTTCATCGAGGTGCGCAGCACCTCCGCCGGCAGGTCGAGGAAGTCCGCCCCGATCTCGCCCAGAAGCGGCACGGGCCATTCCACCAGCCCCGCGACCTCTGCGAGCAGCCCCCTGTCCTCGACCGGCTCCAGCCCGGCCGCGAAGGCCAGGTTCGTCACCTCGTGCCAGATGTGGTCCGCCCGCTCGTCGGCGCGCAGCAGCACATGCGCGCGCCGGAGCTTCGCCTCGTAGTCCTCGAAGGAATTCACCGAAAACGGCTCGGGCGACAGGAAGCGGTGGCCGCGGGTGACGTCGCCCGCGCGGAAGCCGTCGATTTCCAGCGGCACAACCTCGGTCCCCGCCTCGTCCGACAGGATGCAGAGGATCGAGCGCAGCGGGCGCACCCAGCGCAGGCTGCCCGCGCCCCAGCGCATCGACTTGGGCCAGGGGAAGCGGCGGATCACCCCCTCCAGCGCCTCGGCCACGATGTCGGGCGCGTCGCGGCCGGGCGTCACGATCTCGGCCACATAGACGCGGCCCTTCTTCTCTTCCTCGACGGCGAGGTCCGACAGCGACAGCCCCGTGGCGCGCAGGAAGCCCTCGATCGCCTTTTCCGGCGCGTCCACGCGCGGGCCGCGGCGCCGCTCGTGCGTTTCGGGCGAGCGCGGCGAGAGGCCCTGCACCGCCAGCGTCAGGCGGCGCGGCGTGGCGAAGCCCTCGGCGCCCGCATAGGTCAGGCCCGCCTCGACCAGCGCGTCGGTCATCAGCCGCTTGAGGTCGGCCGCGGCGCGTGTCTGCATCCGGGCCGGGATTTCCTCGGAGAAGAGTTCGATCAGCAGGTCGGGCATGGCTCTCGTCAGCTTTCGGCGGGCGGCGGCGGGCAATGGGGCGGCAGCGGGTCGCCGTCGAAGAAGGCCGCGCCGCAGGCGTTGATCTGGTTCCAGGCGACGCCGCGGCCATCCTCGAAGACGGCGACGACGCGGTCGATGCCGTAGGGCAGCGCGGCGGCGCCGGCATAGGCGGTGGCGGTGCCTTCGTCCAGCGCCGCGGCCACGGCGGTGGCATCGAAGCAGTCGAACCAGCCGGGCGCCACCAGCGGCTCGGGGTCGCGGGCCGGCGCGGCACTGTCCAGCACGGCCTGCGCCCCCTCGGCCAGGGTGAAGCAGGCGCGATAGCGGATCGGCGAGCTGTCGGAGTCGATGCCGCGGAAATCGGCATGCGGCAGCGGCGCCGCGCCTCCCTCGGCCAGCGCCACCTGCACATCCTCCGGGCCGGTGGGCGCGAGAGGCTCGTAGAAGGCGTAGATCTGCAACCAGTAGAGCGCGCCGCCGCCGATCGCCGCGGCGGCGATGAGCACGAGGGCCACCAGGCGGCCGCTCATTTCCGGTCCATGTTGGCGACGGGCCGCGGCGCGGCGGGCTTGCGCAGCTTGCGCGCGTCGTTCATGCCGGCCTGCCCGGGCAGCCGGCCTGGCATGCGACGGCGCAGGCGCCGCCATGGCGTGTCCCTAAGCGGCATCGGTCGCGCTCCAGCCGCCCGCCTCGGTCGCGACGAAGGCATCGGCGCATTTCCTCGCCAGCGTCCGCACGCGGCCGATATAGGCCTGCCGCTCGGTGGGCGAGATCACGCCGCGCGCGTCGAGCAGGTTGAAGAGATGGCTTGCCTTGATGCACTGGTCGTAGGCCGGGTGCGCCATGACGATGCGGCGCCCGGTCTTGGGATCCTCCGACGGATGGGCGAGGATCGCCTCGCACTCGCGCTCCGCGTCCTCGAAATGGCGAAACAGGATCTCGGTCTCGGCCACGTCGAAGTTGAAGCGGCTGTATTCCGCCTCGGTCTGGCGGAACACGTCGCCGTAGGTCAGCGGGATCGGCGCGTCGGGGTCGTTATAGGGCATCTCCATGACGTGATCGACGCCCAGCACATACATCGCCAGCCGCTCCAGCCCGTAGGTCAGCTCGCCCGAGACGGGGTGGCAGTCGTGCCCGCCGACCTGCTGGAAATAGGTGAACTGGCTCACCTCCATGCCGTCGCACCAGACCTCCCAGCCCAGCCCCCAGGCGCCCAGCGTGGGGCTTTCCCAGTCGTCCTCGACAAAGCGGATGTCGTGCAGGCCCATGTCGATGCCGATGGCCGCGAGCGAGCCGAGGTAGAGCTCCTGCAGGTCGGGCGGCGAGGGCTTTATCAGCACCTGGAACTGGTAGTAGTGCTGCAGGCGGTTCGGGTTGTCGCCATAGCGCCCGTCGGTGGGCCGGCGCGAGGGCTGGACATAGGCCGCCGCCCAGGGCTTCGGGCCCAGCGCGCGCAGCGTCGTGGCCGGGTGGAAGGTGCCCGCGCCCACCTCCATGTCGTAGGGTTGCAGCACGGCGCAGCCTTGCACGGCCCAGTAGCCCTGAAGCCGTTGCAACACCTCCTGAAAGCTTCGCGGCCGCCCCGTTGCCATCGCGCTCGCCTCTTCGTCGCCCGCCGGGCGCCCGCGCCCCGGCCGCGGCCTACCTATGCCGGTGGAGGGGGCGGGTCAATCGCAGGCGCCGCTTGCGCAAATTTGAGGATGCAGCCCGGAACCGCTGCGCTATAGATGCGCGAAAGGCAAATGACAGACGATGCAGGCGGGAACGATGCGGCGGATTTTCGGCGTCTTGCTACTCGTGCTTTCGCTGGCGGCGGGGCCGCTGCGCGCGCAGGAAACCGTCTGGGTTCAGGTCGAGGCGCATCCAAGCCTGTCGACGGCCGAGGAGCGCGCACGACTCTACGCACAGCGTCTGCAGGATGTGGCGGGCTTCACCATGGGCGGCGGGTGGTATGCCATCGCGCTTGGCCCCTACGACCGCGCCACCGCGGAGGACGTCCTGTCGAGCTTCCGCGCCGCGGCGGAGATCCCGCGCGACAGCTTCATCGCGCGGTCGCGGGACTACCGGCAGCAGTTCTGGCCGGTGGGCGCGGACGATCTGGCAAGTCCACCGGCCGGACTGCCCGCGCCGGAGGCGGCGCCAGACCCCGAGCCGGTGGACGAGACGCCGCAACAGGCCCGCGCAAGCGAGGCGCAGCTCACCCGCGCCCAGCGCGAGGAATTGCAGATCGCGCTGCAATGGGCCGGCTTCTACGACGGCGCGATCGACGCCTCCTTCGGCCCCGGCACCCGCGGCGCGATGAGCGGCTGGCAGCGCGAGATGGGGTATGAACCCACCGGCGTGCTCACCACCCGCCAGCGCGCGGACCTGATCGCGCAATACGATGCCGTGCTCGACGGGCTCGACCTGCAGACCGTGACCGACGACCGCGCCGGCATCCGCATGACGTTGCCGCTGGGCGTCGTGGGCTTCGACCGGCACGAATTTCCCTTCGCGCAGTACGAACCGACCGGCGCGCTGCCCCAGGCGCGCGTCCTGCTCATCAGCCAGCCTGGCGACCGCGCCACGCTGGCCGGTCTCTACGAGATCATGCAGACGCTGGAGATCGTGCCGCCGGAAGGGCCGCGCAACCGCGACGAGGCGAGCTTCACGCTGGAGGGACGCGACGCGCGCATCGTCTCGGTCACCGAAGCGCGGCTCGAGGACGGCGCGATCAAGGGCTTCACGCTGGTCTGGCCCACGGGCGACGAGGACCGTCGCACGCGGCTGCTGGACGAGATGCGCGCAAGCTTCGCGCGCCTGCCCGGCACGCTGTCGCCTGCCGACGGGGCCGATGCGGTGCAGGACATCGACCTTGTCGCAGGGCTTGCCGTGCGGCAGCCGCTGCGCGCGCGCTCGGGCTTCTACGTCGACGGGCGCGGCCATGTCCTCACGGCGACTGAGACGGTCGAGGGCTGCGCGCGCATCACGCTCGACGACAGCCACGAGGCCGAGGTCGTCGCGCGCGACGCGGAACCGGGCATCGCCCTCCTGCGCCCGCGCGAGACGCTCGCGCCGATGCGCGTGGCGGGCTTCGCCGAGACGCCGTCGCGCCTGAAGTCCGAGATCGCGGTCGCGGGGTATTCCTTCGGCGGCCGCCTGCCCGCGCCGACGATGACCTTCGGCCGGCTCGAGGAACTGCGCGGCCTCGCTGGCGAGGCGGACCTGTCCCGTCTCAGCCTCGACGCCCGCGAGGGCGACGCGGGCGGTCCGGTCTTCGACGCCACTGGGGCCGTGGTGGGGATGCTGCTGCCGCGCCCCGAGAGCGGCCCACGCCTGCCCGACGGCGTGCACTTTGCCGCGAGCGCGGGCGCCCTGCGCGCCGCGCTCGTCTCGGCCGGGCTCTCGCCGCGCGGCGCCGGCCCCGCCTCCGCGCTCGCGCCGGAAGAGCTCACCGACCTCGGCACCGGCATGACGGTTCTGGTCAGCTGCTGGGACTGAGCCCACCCGCTCAGACCCGCCAGAAGGTCACCGTGAAAATCGCATAGACCGCCAGAAGCTCGAGCCGCCCCGCCAGCATGGCCAGGATGAGCATCCACTTCGCCGTGTCGTTCAGCGCGGCGAAATTGCCCGTCGGGCCGATCTGGTCGCCCAGCCCCGGCCCGACATTGGCCAGCGCCGTCGCCGCCCCCGAGACGGAAGTCACGAAATCGAGCCCCGTCATGCTGAGCGCCACGGAGAGCACGCCAAGCGTGACCACGAAGAAGACGAAGAACGCGATGACCGAGTTCATCACGTCCTCGCTCACCGGCCGTCCCTGGTAGCGCGGCTCGAAGACGCCGTGCGGCGCGTTGATCCGGGCCAGCTGTGCGCGGATCGAGGAGAAGAGCAACTGGTAGCGGAACACCTTGATCGAGCACGAGGTCGATCCGGCGCAGCCCCCGATCAACCCGGCGAAGAAGAAGACCAGCGCCGCGAAGGCGCCCCAGCCCATGTAGTCGGTGCTGGCGTAGCCGGTGCCCGTCATGACCGACACGCCGTTGAAGAGCGCCGCGCGGAAGGCGGATTCGCCCCAGCGGCCCGTTTCCAGCATCTGCGCCAGCGTCAGGATCAGCACCAGCACGAGGGCAATGACGAGAAAGGCATGGATCTGGCTGTCGCGCAGCAGCGGCTTCGCGGTGCCGGCGGTGAATTGCACGAAGCGCACGAAGGGCAGTGCCGCGAGCACCATGAAGAGCGCGGCCCAGTAGTGAACCACCGGGCCGAAGGCCGCGAAGGATGCATCGTAGTTGGCAAAGCCGCCGGTCGCGATGGTGGTCATCGCGTGCACAACCGCGTCGAAGGCATTCATGCCCGCGCCCAGATAGGCCAGCGCGCAGAGCCCGGTGAGCCCGATGTAGATCCAGGAGATGCGCGCCGCGATCCCGGCCGCGCGCGGCAGGATCTTGCCCATGGTCTCGAAGGCCTCGGCGCGGAAGATCTGCATCCCCCCCACGCGCAGTTCCGGCAGGAACACCATGGCCACGACGATGATCCCGATCCCGCCCAGCCACTGCATCAGCCCGCGCCACAGCAGCAGGCCCGCAGGCAGCGTCTCGAGCCCGGTCAGCACGGTGGAGCCCGTGGTGGTCAGGCCCGACATCGCCTCGAAAAAGGCGTCGACCGGCCGCGCCTCGGTCGCGCCCAGCAGGAAGGGCAGCGCACCGAAGACCGGCAGCGCGACCCAGACGCTGGTGGTCACCAGGAAGGTCTGCTGCAGCGTCAGCCCCTCGCGCAGCCCGTTCGCGCAGGCCAGCGCGATCAGCCCGCCGGACAGCCCTGTGACGATCGCGCTCTGCGCGAAGACCGGCCAGTGCCCGTTTCCCGCCGCAAGATCGGCCGCCAGCGGCAGCAGCATCGTCGCGCCCAGCACCGCGACCAGCAGGCCGATGATGTATCCGACGGGGCGCAGGTCGAGCATGATGCCGAGCGTTCGCCCGGCCCGGCCGCGCTGTCAAGCGCGCCTTGCCACGCCCGCCTTGCCACGCCCGCGGCCCGGTGGCAGGCTGGGCGCGAAGAGGATCCCGCCATGCAGTGGAAACCCGAGGGCTATACCAGCGTCGCGCCCTACCTGATCGTCTCGGACGCGCAGGCCACGCTCGATTTCGCCAGGGCCGTCTTCGGTGCCGAGACGCTGCGCGTGATGCGCGGCGACAGCGGAGCGATCACCCGTGCCGAGATGCGCATCGACGACACGGTGGTGATGCTGGGCCAGGCCCCCGGCGGCCCCGGGGCGCAGGTCCACGTCTATGTGGCTGATCCGGAGGCCGCGCAGCGCACCGCGCTCGCCCATGGTGCGGAAGAGGTGCAGCCGGTGCAGGACCAGCCCGGCGGAGAGCGCAGCGGCGGCGTGCGCGACGCCAATGGCATCACCTGGTGGATGGGCCGGAGCAAGGGCTGACGCGCCGGCGCAACCTGCGGCGGACGGGCCAGGGCTGCGTGCCGCAGCCAGGCCCGGACGCGCCCTGCATCGGTGCCTGTCTCGTCCTTCCTCTTGCGAGAAATACCCCGGGGGGTGAGGCCCGGTACGGGCCGAGGGGGGGCAGCGCCCCCCTCTCCTCTCTCGGGCGTTCCGGAACCGCCGCTCGAGGCAGCTCACCGGCCGCACCGCCGGCAGCCGCACGATCAGATGGATGATCGCCGCCAAGATCGGCGGCGTCGGAGTAGCGCTCAGTGCCCCGGCCTCGGTGGCCTGTTTCAGCAGGTCCGGAATCGCCACCACCGAGGCAAGCGAAATGTGGCGCAGCCGGTTTTGGCGCAATGACATTCCCTGCATTGCCGCTTGTCTGGCAGCTGATTACGCAAGCGGCACGGTATCAGGGAAAGATCGGAATCGCTTTCCCCGCACTTCTGGTAGGATTCCGCAATCCCGCCAGAGGAGGCCACGATGACCGTCCCTCAGCTTCGCCTGACCGACTACCGCCTTGCCGACCGGTACACCCTGCCCGAGGGCCGTGTGTTCCTGACCGGGACGCAGGCGCTGACCCGGGTGCTCTTCGACCAGGCCCGCCGCGACCGAGAGGCGGGGCTTAACACGGGCGGCTTCGTCTCCGGCTACCGCGGCTCGCCGCTGGGCGGGCTGGACCTCGAACTCTGGAAATCGCAGGAGCGGCTGAAGCAGGAGCGGATCGAGTTCCTGCCCGCGGTGAACGAGGATCTGGCGGCGACCGCGGTCCTTGGCTCCCAGCAGGTCGAGACCGAGCCGGGCGCCGAGGTGCAGGGCGTCTTTGCAATGTGGTATGGCAAGGGACCGGGCCTCGACCGCGCGGGCGACGCGCTCAAGCACGGGAACGCCTATGGCGCCTCCCCGCACGGCGGCGTGCTGGTGGTGGCGGGCGACGATCACGGCTGCGTCTCGTCCTCGATGCCGCATCAGTCGGACGTGGCCTTCATGACCTGGTTCATGCCCACGCTGAACCCCGCCAACGTCGCGGAATACCTCAGCTTCGGCGAATACGGCTATGCCCTGTCGCGCTTCTCAGGGATGTGGGTCGGCTTCAAGGCAATCTCCGAGACGGTCGAATCGGGCATGTCGGTCGAGCTGCCGCACGACCGCAAATTCGCCACCCCAGACTTCGAGCCGCCCGCCGGCGGGCTGCACTACCGCTGGCCCGACCTGCCCGGCCCGCAGATCGAGGAGCGGATGGTCGCCAAGAAACACGCCGTCTGGGCCTTCGCCCGCGCCAACCCGATCGACCGCGCGGTCTATGGGCTGGACGATGCGCGCTTCGGCTTCGTGACCACGGGCAAGGGGCATCTCGACCTGATGGAGGCGCTGCGCCTCCTGGGCCTGGACGAGAGCGAATGCCGCCGCCTCGGCATCGACATCTACAAGGTCGGCATGGTCTGGCCGCTGGAGCCGCGCGGCGCGCTCGACTTCGTGCGCGGCAAGGAGGAAGTCGTCGTCGTCGAAGAGAAACGCGGCATCATCGAGAGCCAGCTCAAGGAGTATTTCTACGACTGGCCCGGCGACAAGCCCGCGCGGATGGTCGGCAAGAACGACGAAAACCTTCAGCGGCTGATCCCCTGGACCGGCGAGCTGTCGCCCCGGATGCTGTTGCCGATCATCGCCAGGCGGCTCGACGGCATCTTTGGCGGGAACGCCTTCACCCGCAAGGCGCAGGACCTTACCGACGAACCGCCGCAACTGCTTCAGGTCGAGGGCGCGACGCGCACGCCCTATTTCTGCTCGGGCTGCCCGCACAACACCTCCACCAAGGTGCCCGAGGGCTCCAAGGCGCTGGCCGGCATCGGCTGTCACTTCATGGCAAGCTGGATGGACCGCGAGACCACCTCGCTCATCCAGATGGGCGGCGAGGGGGTGAACTGGGCGGCCTCCTCGCGCTTCACGGGAAAAGGCCACGTCTTCCAGAACCTCGGCGAGGGCACCTGGTATCACTCGGGCAGCATGGCGATCCGGCAGGCGATCGCCGCGGGCGCCAACATCACCTACAAGATCCTCTACAACGACGCCGTCGCCATGACCGGCGGGCAGCCGGTGGACGGCCCCGTCAGCGTGCAGGCCATCGCGCACGCCTCGCGCGCCGAAGGTGTGGAGCGCATCGCGCTGGTCTCCGACGCGCCGGAAAAGTTCGACCCGTCGGAGTTTCCCAGGGGCGTCACCATCCATCACCGCCGCGACCTTGACGCCGTGCAGCGCGATTTGCGCGAGGTCCCAGGCGTGAGTGTGCTGATCTACGAACAGATGTGCGCCACCGAAAAGCGCCGCAAGCGCAAGCGCGGGCAGATCGAGGACCCCAAGCGCTTCGTGATGATCAACGAATTGGTCTGCGAGGGCTGCGGCGATTGTTCGGTCGAGTCCAACTGCCTGAGCGTCGAGCCGCTGGAGACCGAGTTCGGCCGCAAGCGGCAGATCAACCAGTCCACCTGCAACAAGGATTTCTCCTGCCTCAACGGCTTCTGCCCCTCCTTCGTGACCGTCGAGGGCGCGACGCGGCGCCGGAAGCAGGGCGCGGGGCTCGATCCCGTGGCGCTGACCGCCGATCTGCCCGCGCCCGAGATGCCGGAGCTGCGCGAACCTTACGATCTGCTCGTCACCGGCGTGGGGGGAACCGGCGTGGTCACGGTGGGCGCGCTCATCACGATGGCCGCGCATCTGGAGGCCAAGGGCGCCAGCGTGCTGGACTTCACCGGCTTCGCGCAGAAATTCGGCCCCGTTCTGAGCTACATCCGCCTCGCCCCCCGGCCGGATACGATCCATCAGGTGCGTATCGACCAGCGCAGCGCCGAGGCTGTGATCGGCTGCGACGTGGTGGTCACCTCCTCGCCCAAGGCCAGCGCCACCTATCGCCCCGGCACGCGCGTCGCGCTCAACACCGCCGCGATGCCCACCGGCGACATCGTGCGCCGGCGCGACGCCTCGCTCGCCATCCCCGCGCGCGAGAAGGCCATCGCGCAGGCCGTGGGCGAGGCGAACCTTTCCGGCTTCGACGCCAACCGCGCGGCGGAAAAGCTGATGGGCGATACGGTCTATGCCAACGTCATGATGCTGGGCTTCGCCTGGCAGAAGGGGCTTATCCCTGTGGGCTTCGAGGCGCTGTCGCGCGCCATCGAACTCAACGGCGTGGCGGTGGAGGCGAACCACGCGGCCTTCGCCTATGGCCGGATCATGGCGGAAAAGCCGGAGATCCTGGCCGACAGGCTCGACCCGCCGAAGCCGGCCGCGAAGACCGCGCAGCAGATCATCGAGCACCGCGCCGAGTTCCTGACCGGCTATCAGGACGCGGCCTATGCCGACCGTTACCGCGCGCGGCTGGATGCGTTCCGCGCGGCGCTGCCCGCCGATATTGCCGAGCGTCTCACCGCGATCGCGGCCAGGTCGCTCTTCAAGCTCATGGCCTACAAGGACGAATACGAGGTCGCCCGCCTGCATCTCGACAAGAGCTTCGAGGAACGGATCGCGCGCGAGTTCGAGGGCGGCCGCGTGAAATACCACCTCGCCCCCCCGATGCTGCCCGGCAAGGACGGGCGCGGCCGGCCGCTGAAGCGTCAGTTCGGCCCGTGGATGCGGCATGCCTACAAGGTGCTCGCGCCGATGAAGCGGCTGCGCGGCACCTGGGCCGACCCCTTCGGCCACACCGCCGAGCGCAGGATGGAGCGCGCGCTGATCGCCTGGTACGAGGATCTGATGGAGCATGCGGCGGCCGAGGCCAGGCCCGAGACGGTCGACCGCTGGGCGCGCATCCTTGAGGCGGCCATGGAGATCCGCGGCTACGGCCCGGTCAAGGAAGAGGCCGCGGCGCGCGTCCGCGCCGAGATCGACGGTTTGCTGAGCGAACCGGAACAGGCGCGCGCGGCCTGAGACCGGCAGAGGAAGCCGCCGCGCCGGTCGCGGCGGCGCCCGCCGTCCCCCTTGCACGTCCAGGGGCAGATCCAGAACGGGCAGTCTTCAGCGGGGCTGATGCGATCCCGCCTCGCCGCGCGCTTCGCCGTGCCGACCGGGGTGGGCGCCTGCGCGGTGCTGGGGGCCGATACGCTGATCTTCACTCCGCGATCGATGCCAGCGTTGCGCCGCTGTCGGGGCGGCCGCTGACCGCGGGGCGGCTCACGGCGCGGTTCATCGCCAAGACCCGCACCCCACCGTCGCGAGCGGCTCGACACCCTGCCCCCACGCGCACAGGCCGGCTTGGGGGCCAGTTTCGAGAGCGCCGCGGAGTGCGCGCGCCCGGAAGCGGCAGGACAGGGCGCCGCAGCGCCTGCGCTAGCGGCGCGGCGTGTCGTCCAGCGGTCCCGCCCTGTCGGCGGTATCGTCGCCCTCCGGCGCGTCACGCCGGCGGCAGAGCCAGTCGGGGGCCGTCACCCGCCAGAGCGGCACGCCCGTGGTGACCGCCGCACGCCCGATCATGTGCGCGGCAAGCGGCGCGGTCAGCAGCAGGAAGAGCAGGATCGCCACCGCCCGGATCGTGACGTCGGCAGAGCCGAAATGCACCGCGGCAGCGGCCAGCGTGAGCCCGCAGGCCAGCGTTGCCAGCTTGGTCGAGGCATGCATGCGCACCAGCACGTCGGGCATCCGCAAGAGCCCCACGGCGCCAAGCAACCCGAAAACCGTGCCGACCAAGACCAGTCCGGCCACAACCGCTTGCGTCATCGCTCGCCCTTTCCCTCGTCTTTCCGGAACCGCAGCCGCTCGGCGAACCGCGCAAGCGCCACGGTCGCGAGAAAACTGACCAGCGCCAGCACCAGCGCCACGTCCAGAAAGGCCGGCGTGTCGTAGCGGATCGCCGCGATCGCGCAGAAGGCCACGATCGCCACCGTCATCATGTCGAGCGCCACCACCCTGTCGGGCAGGCTGGGCCCGAGCACGAGGCGCACGAAGATCAGCGCCACCGACAGCACGATCAGGCCGAGCCCGGCATCGAGCACGATCGCCAAGACCGACTCCATCATTCGCCTCCCTCCACCGCGTCGATCACCCAGCGTTCCATGCCGCCCTTGAGTTCCGCGCGCAACTCGGCGGGGTCATCGACGAACATCGCGTGCACGGCCAGCGTCTTGCGGTCGGGGCTCACGTCAAGGCTGAGCGTGCCGGGGGTGAGCGAGATCAGGTTGGTCACCAGAAGGATGCCCGCGTCCGTCTTGACATCGAGCGGGACCTCGATGATCTGCGGGCTCGCACGCGACCTCGGGCTCACGATGTCCCAAGCCACCGCAAGGCTGGAGACAACAAGTTCGTAGAGGAACATGACGACGAGCCGCCCCCAGGCGAAGACGCGCCAGAAATAGCCTTGCTCGCCGGTCAGCGGACGGACCAGCCAGAGAACCCCGAAGCCGATCACGAAGCCGACAAGCAGGCCCGTCAGGCTGGTGGCGCCGGTCAGCGCCATCCAGGCGACGGCCAGCAGCAGGTTGATGCCGAAGGCGTTCATTCGACCCCTCCCGCAGGTGCATCGCCCGCGCCCAGCACCGCCGTGACATAGGACGACGGATCGAGCAGCTGTTCTGCCGACCGCTCGGCGAAGACCACGAAGGGCTCGGGGAAAAGCCCGATCGCCACGGTCAGCGCGGCCAGTCCCGCGATCGGCAGCAGAAGCGCCGCCCGCGCCCGCCCGTCAAGTCGGTCGAGCGTCGGGGCAAGGCCGTCGGGATGCGGCTCCCAGAAGGCGGCGGCCCAGATCTTGGTCATCGAGTAGATGGTAAGCAGTCCGACGACCAGCGCCACCCCCGCGATGACCCAGGCGTCTATCCCGAGCGCCGCGCGCACCAGAACGAACTTGGCCCAGAACCCCGACAGCGGCGGGAAGCCCGCGAGCGAAAAGGCAGGCACGATGAACAGCACGGCCAGCAAGGGCGCCGACTTGTAGAGCCCGCCGATCCGGTTCAGCGCCTCGCCGCCGGTCAGTCGCTGCGCCACACCGGCGATCAGGAAGAGGTTCGCCTTCACGATGATGTGATGAACGATGTAGAAGACGGCCCCCGCCAGCGCGAGCGGCGTGAGGAGGGCAAGGCCCATGATCATGTAGCCGATCTGGCTGATGATGTGGAACGACAGGATCTTGCGCATTTCGTTCTGCGCCGCCGCACCAAGCACGCCGGTCAGCATGGTCAGCCCCGCGACCCAGAGCAGCAAGGTGTGCGTTGTGCCCGTGTCATGATCGAAGATCAGCGTGAAGGTCCGGATCAGCGCATAGACCCCTACCTTGGTAAGGAGCCCCGCAAAGACTGCCGAGACCGCGAAAGCGGGTGTGTGATAGGAGGCCGGCAGCCAGAAGAAGAGCGGAAAGACCGACGCCTTGATCCCGAAGGCGATCATGAAGAGCATCGAGATCAGGGTGAGCAGCGCGGGATCGAGGCGATCGGTCGCCTGCGCGAGATCGGCCATGTTGAGCGTGCCC
This sequence comes from Rhodosalinus sp., assembly GCF_046542825.1. GTDB lineage: Bacteria > Pseudomonadota > Alphaproteobacteria > Rhodobacterales > Rhodobacteraceae > Rhodosalinus. The sequence continues at coordinate 13,292 of NZ_JBKHAQ010000007.1, forward strand.
GTGACGCCGTAGAGGACCCCGATCGCCGTCAGGAACAGCAGCGTCGAGACGAGGTTCAGCGCCACGTATTTCACGCCGCCGTCGATCTGCTCGGGCCGCCCGCCCAGCACCAGCAGTCCGAAGGACGCGATCAGCATGACCTCGAACCAGACGTAGAGGTTGAAGAGGTCGCCGGTCAGGAAGGCGCCCGTCACCCCGGCCAGCAGCACCTGGTAGAGCGCGTGAAAGCCCAGCCGCTCCAGCCTGGGCTCGATGTCGGCCAGAGCATAGATCGCGACCGCAAGACCGATGATCGCGGTGATCAGCACCATCACCGCCGCCAGCAGATCCGCGACCAGCGTGATGCCGAAGGGCGCGGGCCAGCCGCCCATCTGGGCCGAGATCACATCCTGCGCCAGCACCTCCTGCATGAGCGCGACCGCCGCCACCAGCGCCGCGGCCGATCCCACAACCGAGATCCAGCGCCCGGCGGCGTCCGCGCGCATCAGGAAGGCCGCCACCGCCGTGACGAAGGGGATCGCGATGGGAAGAACGAGAAGCCAGCTCACCGCGCGTCCTCCTCGGGCTCGGCCAGCCGCATCTCGTCGCCCCGGAGCGTGCCCAGCTCGGTCCAGGCGCGCAGCAGCAGCACGACGGCGAAGGCGAAGAGGCCGAAGCCGATGACGATGGCGGTCAGCACCAGCGCTTGCGGCAACGCGTTGGCCACCGTGCCCGCTGGCGCGTCGGCCCCCTCGGCGATCAGCGCGGGCGCGCCCTCGGTCAGCCGGCCGCTGGTGAAGATCACCAGGTTCGCGGCGTTCGACATCAGCAACAGGCCGAAGACGAAGCGCAGCATGTCGCCCGCGAGCATCAGGTAGACTGCCGCGGCGACCAGCGCGCCGCAGACGACGGCGAGCAGAAGCTCCATCAGACCTCCTCTTCGATCGCGAAGACCAGCGTCAGGACCGAGCCGAACACCACCAGGTAGACGCCGATGTCGAAGACCAGCACGGTGGACAGGGGCAGCCCCTTGTCTTCCTCTGTCGCGCCGAGGAAGAGCCACTGCCCGGTGAAGAAAACATCGCCGAAGAGTGCCGCGGCGAGGCCTGCGGCCAGCGCGATACCCAGCCCCGCCATCGCGATGCCCTGCGGCTGCAGGCGCAGCGCCGCGCGCGCGTCCTGCGTGCCCGCGGCGATGGCGTAGAGCACGAAGCCGGTGGCACCGATCAGCCCGCCGATGAAGCCGCCGCCCGGCTCGTTGTGACCCCGAAGCAGCATGTAGATCGAAAAGAGCATCAGCAGCGCGGCCAGATAGCGCGTGCCCGCACGCAGAAGGATCGAGTTCATTTCTCGGCCCCCTTCCCCGACTGGCGCAAGAGCGCATAGGCAGAGAGCGCCGCGATCACCACCACCGCGATCTCGCCGAAGGTGTCGAGCGCGCGGAAGTCCACCAGGATCACGTTGACGATGTTGCGCCCGAAGGCTTCCGGCCAGCTTGTCGCCTCGAAATATTCGGTAAGCCTGCGGTCGAAGGGCACGGTAAGCACGGCGAGAACGATGGTCGTGACAGTGGCGCCCAGACCGGCCGCCAGCGCGGCGTGGCCGGCGCGGAAACGGTCGCGTGTCAGCCTCGGCAGGCGCAGCATCACCACGGCAAGCAGCACGACCACGAGTATCTCGACCAGAAGCTGGGTGATCGCCACGTCCGGCGCGCCGTAAAGGATGAAGACCAGCGCAACGCCGATGCCCGAAGCCCCCAGCCCCGCGACGGCCGCGATGCGCGACGAGGTCACCATGGTCAGCGTGGCACCGGCAAGGATCAGCGCGGCGATGGCGGCCTGCTGCCATGTGGGCGCGACCGGGCTTGGCGCGATCCCGGGAAGGCCGGTCCACAGCATGATGCCCGCAAGTCCCACCAGAACGGTGGCGAAGGTCGCCGCAAGATAGCTGTCCAGCCTGCCGTTCTGGATGACGCGGGTCTGCCATGCGGCAAGCGCCTTGAGCCCGTCGAGCAGGCGATCCCAGCCCGCATCGAGGCTGGGCAGCCGCCCGAAGACCGCGGCCAGCCCGCGGCGCAGCGGCCGGTGTGCCGCATAGAGCACGATACCGAGGGTGAAGGTCGCAAGGCTCAGGACCAGCGGCAGGTTGACGCCCGCCCAGAGCTTCAGCTCCTTCGCGTCGCCGGCCGCCCCCGTGAGCGAGGCGACCGTGGGCGTGATCAGCGCCTGCTGCGCCAGACCGGCCTGAAGCCCGAAGACCGCCCCCAGCGCGGCAAGGATCACCGGCCCCGCCAGCATCTGCCAGGGCGCCTCGCGCGGGCTGCGCGGCATCTCGCCCGCCCGTCCCCAGAAGGGGCGCAGGGCAACGATGCCAGCAACGGCGACCATCAGCGCGTTCGCCGCAAGCATCGCGCCGGCGACGAAGACCGCCCCCGTGTCCAGCCCGACGGCGCCAGCGTATGCCAGTTCCTTCGAGATGAAGCCCAGCAGCGGCGGCACACCGGCCATCGAGAGCGCCGCCACCGCCGCCGCCAGCGCGGTCACCGGCATCGCGCGGCCCAGCCCGCCCAGCACCTCCGCCTCGCGCGTGCCGGTCGCCTTGTCGATGCAGCCCACGACAAGAAAGAGGCCCGCCTTGTAGAGCGAATGCACCACGAGGAAGGTGGCGAAGGCCGTCATCGCGTAGCCCGAATCATGCCCCAGCAACAGGGTGAGCGTGCCCAGCGCCATCAGCGTCGTGTAGGCCAGCGCCTGCTTGAGATCGGTCTGCCGCAGCGCCAGGATGCTGGCGTAAACCGCCGTCGCCGCGCCGAAGATCGTCAGCGTCCAGACCCAGACATCGGTCCCCGAAAGCGCCGGATGCAGGCGCGCCATGATGTAGACGCCTCCCTTGACCATCGTGGCCGAGTGCAGGAAGGCGCTGACCGGCGTGGGGGCCGCCATCGCGTTGGGCAGCCAGAAGTGGAACGGCACCTGCGCCGACTTGGTGAAGGCGCCGAGCAGGATCAGGATCAGGATCGGCAGGTAGAGGGCATGGCCCGTCAGGGCCTCGCCCTGCGTGACGATCCCCGAGATCGAGGTGGTGCCGGCGGCAAAGCCCAGAAGGATCAGTCCCGCAAGGAAGGCAAGCCCGCCCGCCGCCGTGACCAGAAGCGCCTGCAGCGCGTTGCGGCGTGCGCCCTCCTGCTCGTGCGAGAAGCCGATCAGCAGGTAGGAGGTCAGCGTCGTCAGTTCCCAGAACACGAAGAGCGTGATCAGGTCGTCGGCCAGCACGAGCCCCAGCATGGCCAGCATGAAGGACGTGAGAAACAGCGCGAAGCGCGCATACTGCGCGTGCCCGGCGAGGTAGGTGTTGGAATAGAGCAGCACCAGCGTGCCGATCCCCGAGATCAGCAGCGCAAAGGTCAGCGCCAGCCCGTCCAGCAGGATGCCCAGCGAGACGCCCAGCGACGGCACCCAGTCCAGCCGCCAGCGCAGCACCTCGCCGCGCGCCACCTCCGGCACCGCCGAGACGAAAAGGGCAAATATCCCGGCGGCCAGCAGGATCGGCAGCCAGCCGGCCAGGCCATTGCCGCGCGCGGTCCCGGACGCCCCGTTTTCCGCCATCAGCGGCCGCCCCCGGCCTTTGCCCGGTCGCGAACGTGCTTCGGACCGGAGGCCGTGTTGCGCCCCCGCGCGTTACTGATCGTCATGCAATGCCCCTGCCCCTGACCCGCATCATCATCTGTGTGGCGTGCGCCCGCTCGCCCCGGGAGATAGGACGTCTCGCCCGCGATTGCCAAGCGGTTTTCGCCGGCACGCCGCATCGCCCGCTGTCCGGCCGTTCCGGGCACCGCCCGGCCATGCCGGCATTCGCGGCACGCGCGCGACTGTCGCTTGGCACCGCTGCTTTCGCCTGATCTGCTTCACGCAGGGCGGTCTCCCGGCGTCTGCCCATTTCTTGTGCATGACCGACATCGGCGGTCCGACGCTCGCTCCTGCAAGCAGCGGTGCAGCCGCGTCTCCGGCGTGGCAAGAGCGGCACGATCGTGTCGAGGCAAAGAAGGCGCCGCCCGGGGCCCGCGCGGAGGGAGGAGTTGACGAAAGATGCGGCCCGCGGCGCGCCTTTCGCCGTGCCCGAAGTCGAGACCGAGCGCCGCCCTTGCGCACATGTCGAAGCTCCTGCAGCGGTCCGGGGCCCCAGGGCTGGTAGAGCGGCACCGGCCGGAGGACAACCGCCGGCCGCTCGCGCTGCAGCCGACGCGCGAAGGAAACGGACTCGCCGCGCGCCTGCCCGATCCCGGGGCGCATGACGCCCGGCAGACCGCGACGCTCACGCCGGCGCAGCGCGCCGGGTCCTGCGCCGTTTGCGGAGATCCACGGGCGCCTAGCCGGTCAGCGCCGCCGAGGTCGCACGAGCGATCACCCGCTCCTCGTCGGTCGGCACCACCAGCACGGCGACCGCGCCATCTGCGTCGATGCGCCGGGCGCTCCTGTCGTTCGCCGCCGGATCCAGCGTCACCCCCAGCCAGCCCAGCGGCGCGCAGACCTCGCGGCGGATGCGGGCCGAGTTCTCGCCGATCCCGCCAGTGAAGACGATCCCATCGAGCCCCTCCATCGCCGCCGCCATCGCGCCGATCTCGCGCCGGATGCGAAAGGTGAAATAGGCGATCGCCTCGGCGGCGCGGGGATCGTCCGAGGCCTCGAGCTCGCGCATGTCGTTCGAGATGCCCGACAGGCCCAGGAGCCCGGACCGCTTGTAGAGCATCTCCGAGACCTCGGCCGCGCTCATCCCCTCCTGCTCGATCAGGTGCAGCACCACCCCCGGATCGAGCTGCCCCACCCGCGTGCCCATCGGCAGCCCGTCGAGCGCGGTGAACCCCATGGTCGAGGCGACCGAGCGGCCGCCCACGATCCCGCAGAGCGAGGCGCCGTTGCCCAGATGCGCCACCACCACGCGCCCGGCGTGCAGGTCGGCATCGGCGCGGCCCAGTTCGCCGGCGATGTAGTCGTAGCTCAGCCCGTGAAAGCCGTAGCGGCGCACGCCGCGGTCGTAGAACTCCCGCGGCAGGCCGAAGACGTCGTTGACGAAGGGATGATTCCGGTGAAAGGCGGTGTCGAAGCAGGCCACCTGCACCGCGTCGGGAAAGGCCGCGCGCGCCGCACGGATGCCGGCCAGGTTGTGCGGCTGGTGCAGCGGCGCGAAGGGTTCGAGCGCAGAAAGGCGCTCCAGCACCGCATCGTCGATCCGCACCGGCGCGTCGTGGTCCATCCCGCCGTGCACCACGCGGTGACCCACCGCCGCGATCCGCGCCTCGGGCAGATGCTCTTCCAGCACCTCGAGCGCCGCTTCGAGCGCCGCGCCATGGCTGGCGCCGGCCTCGCCCAGATCGCGCGCGGCCAGCTCGCGCCCCTTCGCGTCGTGCAGCCACAGCCGCGCATCGTCCCCGATGCGGTCCACCTGCCCCTCCGCCAGCGCCTCGGGCTCCGCGGCCACGGCGAAGAGCCCCAGCTTCAGCGAGGAACTGCCGGCGTTCAGCGTCAGGATATGCGCGCTCATGGTCGCACCTCTTGCCGACCGGGGCGAGCACGCCGGCAGGAGGACGCCTGCGCCCGATCTTTCAATGGTCCACAAATACCCAAGGCCCCGCGCGTCCGGCGGGCGCCGCGCCGGGGCGACAGGCCGCTCAATCCGAACCCCCCTCGAGCCAGCGGTGATGCAGGGCCGCGACCGCGCAGGAGGCAAGACGCGCCGTCTCGTCGTCCGCCCGGCTGGTCAGCACGATGGGCGCCGTGGCGCCCGCCACCACGCCCGCGGCTTCCGCATGGGCGATGAAGGTCAGCTGCTTGGCGATCATGTTGCCCGCGTCGAGATTGGGCGCGACCAGGACCTCGGCCCGCCCCGCCACCTGGGACTCGCCAAGGCCCTTGGTGCGCGCGGCCCCCATGTCCACCGCGTTGTCCATCGCAAGCGGCCCCTCGACGTACCCGCCGGTGATCTGGCCGCGGTCGGCCATCTTGGACAGCAGCGCCGCGTCAAGCGACGAGGGCAGCGCCGGGTTGACGGTCTCGACCGAAGAGAGCACCGCGACACGCGGCGGGTCGATCCCTATCGCGCGGGCGACCTCGATCGCGTTCTGCACGATGTCCATCTTGCACGACAGATCGGGCGAGATGTTGATCGCCGCATCGGTCACCAGCAGCGGATGCGACAGGCCTGGCACGTCCATCACGAAGACATGGGTCAGGCGCCGCCCGGCGCGCAGCCCGCGGTCGCGGTCCATCGCCGCGCGCAGCAGCACATCGGTATGCAGGTGCCCCTTCATCAGCCCGCCTGCGCGCCCCTCGCGCACCAGCGCGACGCCGCGCCGCGCGGCTGCGGCGTGGTCGGGCTCGTCCAGGATCTCGATGCCGGAGAGGTCGCAGCCGCCCGCCTCCGCCAGCGCCTCGATCTTCGCGCGCGCGCCGATCAGAACGGGCTCGATCAATCCCCGCTGTGCGGCCAGCAGCGCGCCGCCAAGCGCCTTTTCCTCTTCCGGCACGACAACCGCCATCGGCAGGGGCGGCAGATCTTCGGCCAGCTGCATGAGCGCCTCGAAATGACGATGCCGCTGCACCAGCAGGCCGGGCAGGTCCTCGTCGTCGTAGGAAAGCTTTTCGCGCGGGGCCTCGACCACCGCCTCGCCGCGCATGATGACCACGTCGTCGGCGACGCGCCGCACCTCCGTCGCCAGCGTCACGGTCCCCTCGGCCTCGTTCTTGCCGGTAACCCTGACCCTGCTCAGCAATTCGTCGCCCGCATGGGCACGGTCGCTGAAATCCAGCAACTGGCGCCTGTAGAGCGTGCCGGCCCCCGGCAGGATGTTGCCCAGCACGGCCGAGACAAGCGAGCCTATGAACATCGAGGGCGCCACCGGCTCGCGCGGGCCGGGGCCGTCGGGATCGACGATGTGCATCGGGTTGTGGTTGCCCGAGACATTGGCAAAGATCAGCAGGTCGTCGAAGGTGCACAGCCGCTTGAGCTCGGCGCTGTCGCCCACCTGCAGTTCATCGAAGGTCCTGTTCTCGAGGTGCATCCGGATCTCCGCGTCGCGTCTTTCTGCCTTGCAGCATGGGCCATCTGCGCGACGATAGAAACCCCGGGTGACGTCGCCGTGACGCTGCAGCAACGTACCTGCCTTCGTCCGGGTCCGGCCGGGAGCGCAGCGCGCCCGGCCCCAGTTGCCCCGCCGGTGGGCTGTGCGCCCGACGACGGGGCGCGGCAGGGGGCCAGCTGCCTCGGTCAGATCCGGCCGCAGATCATGCGCGACCCTCGCCATGCGCCGCCGCGAGGCGGGCGAGCGCGCCGGCTGGCTGCGGTTCGGGGGGCAGGCGCGGCGCCTGCCCGCGCGCGCCTTGAGCGCGCGCAGGAGCGCCACGAGGGTGTCGTCGCGAATCTGCACAAGCTGACCGATGGACATGTGCCCCCAAACCGGGCGTCGCACCGCGGGGCGATCGCCTCAACCTGCGCCGCATCGCGCGCGGGCGAGGTCCGTCGGCTTCGTCCGGACATAGCGATGGAGGATCGCCGCCCAGGCCCCGGCCGCCGCGATCGCGCTTCCGGCGATCCGCTTCGGCGCGCGGGCACAGGGCTGCGAGCCTGCGTGGACCCGGACCCGGTGACGAAGACCCCGCGGGAGATCGCAAGCGACATCGGGGCAGCTCGTCGCTCGGCGCGGCGCCGACGTCTGTCTCTGGCGGGTGCTGATACCCAAGGCCGGGCCGGCCGCGCGCTTCTGCCCGATGTGCGCGATGCCGGACACCGCCGCCCTGCCCCGCGCATCGCACGATCTTCAAGGGCAGGCGGGCTTCACGGGCAGGCGGGCGGCAAGGGCCCGCGGCGCATGCTCCGGCCTATTGCGCGTCAGGGCAAGACGCTGTCAGGTCGCAGGCGCCGATCCTCGGGTTCGCGGCCACGGAAGCCGGTGGCGACGACGAATTTCTCCGCGCTGTCGGCGCGCGAGGCGGGCGGCTTGACGTTGGCGACCTTCGTGAAGCGGCGCTTGAGCTCGGTCTGCAGCGCATCCTCGGCACCGCCTGCCAGCACCTTGGCGACGAAGGTGCCGCCCTCTTCCAGCACGTCGAAGGCAAGCTGGGCCGCAGCCTCGCACAGCGCCACGATGCGCAGGTGGTCGGTCTGCTTGTGGCCAGAACTGGCCGCCGCCATGTCGGACATCACCACGTCGGCCCGGCCCCCGAGCCAGCCCTTGATCGCCGCATCCGCACCCTCTTCGAGAAAGTCGAGGCGGTGGATCTCGGCCCCTGGGATCGGCTCTACGTCCTGCAGATCGATGGCCAGCACGTGACCGCGCGGCTTGCCTGCGGTGTCGCCCAGCGCGTTGACGCGGCGAACGGCCACCTGGCTCCAGCCGCCGGGCGCGCACCCCAGGTCGACCACGCGCGCGCCCGGCTTGAGGAAGCGATACTTGTCGTCAAGCTCGAGGATCTTGTAGGCGGCACGCCCCCGATAGCCTTCCTCGCGCGCGCGCCTGACATAGGGATCGTTGAGCTGGCGCTGCAGCCAGCGCGTGGACGACAGCTTCCGCCCGCGCGCGGTCTTGACCTTCACCTTCAGATCGCGCTGGCCGCGCCCTGATGTTCCGGCTTTCTTCGGCATCCGATCCGTCCTCTTGCAGCAACCGGCCGAAGATTTTTCGATCGAAAAATCTTCTCTGCTCCGCGCCTCGCCGGGGCGAATTTTCGATCGAAAATTCGCCCCGGCTCAGACCGGCGCATCCTCCAGCACCCCGTCGGCCGACATCTGCGCGTAGAGAAGCCCCTCGCGCAAGCCCCGGTCTGCGACCGACAGACGGTCGGTCGGCCAGAGGCGGAGCAGCGCCTGCAGGATCGCGGCCCCCGACATGATCAGCGCCTGCCGGTCCTGCCCGATGCGCGGGTCGCGCCGGCGCCCGGCCGGTCCCATCGCCAGGTAGTCGCGGATCACCTTGTCGATCTGGTCCGAGGTCATGCGCAGACCGTCCACCTTGGTCCGGTCGTAGCGGCGCAGGCCAAGGTGGCTTGCCGCGACCGTCGTCACCGTGCCGGAGGTGCCGATGATCTGGAAGCCCTCGCGCGCCTGCTCGTCCTTGCAGGGCGCGAATTCGGCGAGGTTCTCCTCGAAGAACCAGCTCATCAGCGCGTAGCGCGCCGCGTCGTCCTCGACGTCGCGGAACTGGTCGCGCAGCGTGGCCACGCCCAGCGGGACGCTGATCCAGTCCACGACCTTCGCCGCCGGAAACGGGCTTTCGGGCGGATGAAATCCCGCATGCAGCCGCATGATCGCGCGCGGCCGGTCGCGGGCGGGCACGGAGGAGAGGTCGATCCACACCAGTTCGGTCGAACCGCCGCCGATGTCGACGACAAGTAACTGTTCCGTCCGCGTCGAGACCAGCGGCGCACAGGAGATCACCGCCAGCCGCGCCTCTTCCTCGGGCTCGATGATCTCGAGCGCGAGGCCCGTTTCCCGCTTGATCCGGCGCAGGAATTCGGGGCCGTTCTTCGCGCGCCGGCAGGCCTCTGTCGCCACCAGGCGCATGCGCCGCACCTTGTGGCGCCGCAACTTCTGCTGACAGATCCTGACGGCCTGCAGCGTGCGCCGCATCGAGGCACGGCCAAGCGAGCCTGTCCGCTCCAGCCCCTCGCCGAGCTGGACGGTCTTCGAGAATCCGTCCACCACATGAAACTGGCTGCCCTTCGGCTGGGCGATCAGCATGCGGCAACTGTTCGTGCCCAGATCCAGCGCAGCGTAAAGCTCCGCGGGATCGGGCGGCTGCGGCGCGGGGCTTTCGACCGGGACCGGGAACGCGCCCGCACCATCGGGACGCCTGGGCGCCATGTCTCACGCCCTCCGGATACAAAGTTGCCAGCAAGATATGTGTGCCCCGCCCTTCAAACAAGCCACGATGCGGCTTTTCCCGTCCGCTCCCGCGCCGGGGGTCCTACAGCCTCGAACGCAGGGGTCGCTCAGCGTCGCGCATCGGTCGAAATCAGACCGGGGCGGTGCGATCCCGTGCCGTAGAGAGGGATGAGTGCAAAAGGGGAATCGCGAAGGTGCAAGAGGTCACGATCGTCTACTGGCGCGACATCCCGGCGCAGGTGATCGTGGGCCGTGGCCGGCGGGCCGCCAAGCGCCCGCTGCCCGAACGCTTCGAGCAGGCGATAGACCGTGCTGCGATGAAGTCGGGGCTGGCGGAAAGCGATGCCTATCTCGCCCAATGGCGCAAGGCGGTGCTGCGCGAGGCCGAGGGCGACCCGGCCGACCTTGCCGAGGCCGAGGCGCTGCGGCTTGCAAAGGACTACGATCAGGACCGCCTGAAGGCGCTGATCGCGAAGGATGGATGGGCCTGACGGCCCGATGCGATGGAAGGAGACCCTGATGGCGCTTCTCGAGTTCCCCGGGCGCGGAGAGCGCCGCCCCGCGCCAGGCGGCCCCGGCCTGGAGGACGTGCTGTCCGGCTTTTCCATCGAGGTGATGCCGCGCACGGCCGCCAAGGTGGCGGACTTCCGCAAACTGCTGCCCGCGGGCACCCGGGTCTGCATCGCCCATATCGACGGCACGCCCATCGCGGACATGGTGGCCACCGCCGCCCGGCTGCGCGCCGAGGGCTTCGAGCCGATGCCGCATTTCCCGGCCCGTATCATCCGCGACCGGGCCATGCTGGAAGACTGGATCGCCCGCTATCAGGGCGAGGCAGGCGTGCGCCAGGCGCTGGTTCTGGCCGGCGGGGTGGAAAAGCCGGCAGGCGCCTTCCATTCCTCCATGCAACTGCTTGAAACGGGGGCCTTCGACCGCGCGGGCTTCGCCCGTCTGCATGTGGCCGGCCACCCGGAGGGCAACCGCGACATCGACCCGCGCGGCGGCACGAAGCTGGTGGACGAGGCACTGGCCTGGAAGCAGGCCTTCGCCGAGCGCACGGATGCCGAGATGGCGATCGTGACCCAGTTCGCCTTCGACGCGGGCCCGATGGTCGCCTGGGCGGAACGGCTTGCCGCCGCCGGCATCGGCCTGCCGATCCACATGGGCATCGCGGGACCGGCGAAGCTGCAGACGCTGATCCGGTTCGCCATCGCCTGCGGCGTCGGCCCCTCGCTCAAGGTGTTGCAACGCCGGGCGATGGACGTCTCGAAGCTGGTAAAGCCCTACGAGCCCACCGAGCTGCTGCGCGACCTCGCCGCGCGCCGCGCCGCCTCGCCCTCGGCCAGGATCGCGCAGATCCATTTCTTCCCGCTGGGCGGCATCGCCGCCACCGCCGAATGGGCGCAGCAGCATGGCGGCGCGGCAGCCCGCCCCGCCGCCCGCGCGACCGGCTGACACCCCCGAGCCACCCCTCTTTCCGGACAGGACCCCAATGACCCGCACCATCGTCGCCTCCAAGTCGAAGACCGTCACCATCGGCTTCGACGAGCCCTTCTGCGTGATCGGCGAACGCATCAATCCCACGGGCCGCAAGAAGCTGGCGGCCGAGCTCGAGGCCGGCGATTTCTCCACCGTCGAGAAGGACGCGCTGGAGCAGGTCGCCTGCGGGGCCATGGTGCTCGATGTCAACGCAGGCGTGGTCTACAACTCCAATCCCGACCCCAACCAGACCGAGCCGCCGCTCATGCGCCGCATGATCGAACTGGTGCAGGGGCTGGTGGACGTGCCGCTCTGCATCGACAGCTCGGTGCCCGCCGCGCTCGAGGCAGGGCTCGCGGCGGCCCAGGGCCGCCCGCTGCTGAACTCCGTCACCGGCGAGGAGGAGCGGCTGGAGGCGATCCTGCCTCTGGTCAGGAAATACGACGTGCCCGTGGTGGCGATCTCGAACGACGATACGGGGATCAGCGAGGACCCCGAGGTGCGCTTCGCCGTGGCGAAGAAGATCGTCGAACGCGCGGCGGATCACGGCATCCCCGCGCACGACATCGTGGTCGATCCGCTGGTGATGCCGGTGGGCGCGATGGCCACCGCCGGGCGGCAGGTCTTCGCGCTGGTGCGCAAGCTGCGCGAGGAACTGGGCGTGAACACCACCTGCGGCGCCTCCAACATCTCCTTCGGGCTGCCCCACCGGCACGGGATCAACGCGGCCTTTCTGCCGATGGCGATAGGTGCCGGCATGACCAGCGCGATCATGAACCCGGTCCGCCAGGTCGAGATGGAAGCGATCAAGGCCGCCAACTTCCTGATGAACAACGATCCCAACGGCGGCGAATGGATCCGCTTTGCCCGCGTGCTCGACGCGGTGGCAGAGGGCACGCCCTTTCCCGATGCCGCCCGGGCGGCACAGGAGGCCGGCGGCGCGCGCGGCGGTCGCCGCGGCGGGCGGCGGCGCAGCGCCTGATCGCAGGGGCCGGCCGCGCGCGCGTCTCGGTGCGCGTCAGACGGCGTTGCAATTACGGGGCAGCGGCTCCGCCGCCCGGCGCGAGATTCCGCCTGCTCTTCGTGCCGGGCGCATGCCCGCAGCGCGCGCCGCCGAAAGGTCGCTCGCCGCGCCCGCAGCACCGGTCCGCTTCCTCTTGCGAAAAATACCCGCGGGAGCGCGAGGGGCCGCGCCCCTCGCCCGCACGAAGTGCCAGAGGGAATGCGGCCGCAAGGCCGCGCCGCCGACAAGCCGCTCAGTCGCGCGCCAGCAGGTGGTCCATCGTGACCGAGGGCTGTGCGCAGCCCGCCTCGCCCACGATGCGGGCTGGCACGCCGGCGACCGTCTTTTTCGGCGGGATGTCCTCCAGCACGACGGAGCCCGCGGCGATCCGGCAGCAGTCGCCCACCGTGATGTTGCCCAGCACCTTGGCGCCCGCGCCGATCAGCACGCCGGAGCCGATCTTGGGGTGACGGTCGCTTTCTTCCTTCCCGGTGCCGCCCAGCGTGACCGAATGCAGCATCGAGACGTTGTCGCCCACCACCGCCGTCTCGCCGATCACGATGGAATGGGCGTGGTCGATCATGATGCCCTGGCCGATCCGCGCGGCCGGGTGAATGTCCACCCCGAAAACCTCCGAGACGCGCATCTGCACGAAATAGGCGAGATCCGCGCGCCCCTCGCGCCAGAGCCAGTGGCCCAGGCGATAGGCCTGAAGCGCCTGAAAGCCCTTGAAGAACAGCAGCGGCTGCAGGAAGCGGTGGCAGGCCGGGTCGCGGTCGTAGACAGCGGCGATATCGGCGCGCGCGGCCTGCACCAGCCCGGGATCGGCCGCATGCGCCTCGTCCGCGATCTCGCGAAGGATCTGCTCGGACATCTCGCCCGAGGCAAGCTTCATCGAGATCCGGAAGGCCAGCGCGCGGGCCATCGTCGCGTGGTGCAGCACGCTGGAATGCACCAGCCCGCCCAATAGCGGCTCGTCGATCACGGCCTGCTCGGCCTCCTCGCGGATGCGATCCCACACGGGATCGAACTTGGCAAGCTTCGCGCGGGTCTCGGCCATGTCTCTTCTCCCGGTCCGGGCAGGTTTTGCGATCCTGGCACGGCAAACCTAGTCTCGGAACGCAGGACCGGAAAGGGCGGATGATGGCAGAGACGGACGAGAGTGCGGTGCGTGCCCGGCTTCAATCGACCCTGTCGGAACTCGACGCGGGCGATGCGCCGGGTCGAGGCGGGCAGGACACCGTGGCGCTCGACCAGCAGGCGATGGGGCAGCTGTCGCGGCAGGACGCGCTGCTCTCGCAGTCGATGGCGCGCGCCACGCAGGCCCGCCGCGATATCGAGCAGCGGCTTCGCGCAGCGCGCGCCCGGCTCGATGCGGGCGACTACGGCTCTTGCGAAGAGATCGCGCCGAAGCGGCTGGCGCTCGACCCGACCGCCGCGCGCTGCGTGGGCTGCGCGGCGGGCTGACCCTGTCCCCGCCGCCGCGCGCGCCGCGCGGGGTCAGCGCGCCAGTCGCGCAGCGCCTGCAGGACGCGCAGCAGGCAGTCAGCGAACTCCGGGTCCGAGAGCGGCGGTTCGGGCGGCAGCGGCGCCATCCGCGCCAGCACCATCAGCCCGCCGTTACCCAGCCGGGGATGCACCCGGCCAAGCCGTTTCATCGCGCGGTGGGCGGCATGGGCGGCCTCCAGCATGGCGCGGGCACGGCCGGGTCGCGCATCGGGCGGCACGATCAGCAGCGCCCGCGCCGCCGCGCTCACGTCGGGCCAGTGCGCGGGCCGCATCAGCCGGGCACCGGCGCACTCGCGAAGGGCCCCGGCCCGTAGCGGGCAGAGACCTGCGCCACCTCGATACGCCGCGGGCCGGCACCTGCGTCCGCCGCACGCTGCGCGGCCGGGTAGAGCCAGTCCGGACCTGCGGACTGCACCTCGCGCAGCACCGCGCCGCCGGGCCCGGTGATGCGCACGAGGTAGAGCTCTGCCTCCTCGCCCAGCGGCACCTCCGGCGCGGCCCAGCCGTCGCCGTCGATCCGGGTGCGCCGCACCCAGCGCGCGCGCAGCCCGCCGCCTTCCTCGGTCAGCCGCAGGTGGCAGGGCCGGTAGGGGCGCAGCCCCTCGCCCTTGAAAGCCAGCACACGGTGTTCGTAGCTGGGATCGTCGTAGCCGCGCCCCGCCGGGCCGATCCGCCAGTGCCGCGCCACATCGCGGAACGCGGGCGAGAGCGCGATCTGCCGCGGCACGCCGTTCATCGCCACCACCCAGGATCCCTCGGGCCAGACGGCGGGCACGATCCCGTCGCTGCCCGCCTGCCCGCGCAGCCGGTGCGACAGCAGCCAGACCCCCGGCGCGATCAGCTGCGCATCCCGCGCCTGCAGCAGTTCCCAGACGCCCGTGCTGCCGTCGCCCACGGCAAGCAGGTTGCGCCCCGCCAGAAGCCCCGCGTCATCGGTGGCCGAAAGCGTGCCCGACAGCATCCGCACCCGCAACGCCGGGCCGCGGTCGATCCGCCCCGGCGGCGCGGCGGCGAGCGGGCTTTCCGTCACGCCGATCGCCGCCTGCGCCTCGATCACGTCCGAGAGCGCATAGCCCGCGTCCTGCGCCGCTTCGTAGAGCGCGACGCGCCCGGGCCATGGCGCGGCGGTCACGGCAAGGTGCGGCGCGTGCGGCACCTCGTCGCCACGCAACAAGGGCAGGTCGAGGAAGAGAGACGTCACCGGAACGGCCGGCACGAAGGGCGCAAGCCGCTCGGGCATGTCCTCGATCTCGGCCGGACGATAGACGGAGGGCTCTATCCGCACCGCCTCGACCAGCCGCGCCTCGCCCTGCTCGACGCGGTCGATACGATAGCGCGCCCCCTCCAGCTGCACCACGTCGCCCGCGCCCAGCGCCCAGGCCGAGGGCGGCAGCGCGAAGCGCGCGCCATCGCGCGCCACCTGCGCCTCGGCCAGCCACCGCTCGGCCAGCAACTTCGCCTCGGCGCGGGTGAGCGCAAGGGGCACCTCTGCCTCGGTCACGGCGCGGCCGGGCTCGCCCGGCAGGATCGCCTCCTCGGCGGCCGCCTCGAAATCGCCATCGGCCACGGTGAAGCGCACCCGCAGGCGCCCGGTCTGCTCCGCCTCCGCCGCGCGGCTGCGCTCCAGCGTGCCGTCGATCTCGGGGCTTTCGGCCAACCGCTCGGGATCGAGCGGCGCCGCCGCCCCGGTCTCGCGCGGCAGGAAGTGCAGTGCACCGTCACGCTCCACCGCATCGAAGGCATGGGCCAGCATCAGGGGCTGGAGCGCCGCGCGCGCCGTCCCGCCCTCGGACGTCAGATAGCCCCGGACATGCCCGAAAAGGCGGCGCGTGTCGTAGGCCGCAAGCCCCGCGGCGTCGCAGATCTCGCCCACCACCGAGGACAGGCTGCGCCCCGAGCCGCGCCCGTTCAGCCAGTGGCCGCGCGCATGATTCGCACCATCGCTCCACAGGCCTCGGTTGGCCGGAAACCACGGCCAGGGCCGCGCGTCCCAGGCCCAGACAAAGCAGCGGTCCATGTCCACCATGCGCCCGCCGTAGAGATCGGACACCGGGTTGTTGGCCGGATCGGTCCAGTAGCCCGTCACCGCGCGGATGTACTGCGCCTGGATCGTCTCGTCGCGCCGCCCGTCGGAGAAATGAGGCAGGGCGGATTCGGACGACTTCGGGTCGAGGAACTTGTTGGGCTGGTTGGTGCCCTTGTCGATCGCCGCGCAGCCGATCTCGGTGAACCAGAAGGGTTTCGAGCGCGGCTCCCAGGCGGTGGCCCGCGGCTGGCGCACGCCGCCCACCCGGTCGTGGTGGGCGTTCTCCCACCAGCCGCGGATGTCCTTGACGCGCCAGACCCAGGGCTCGTCGTGCGCGCCGTCGGTGATGGCCGTGCGAATCTGCGCCGCGCGCGCCTCGTCGGAGTGGTAGTACCAGTCGTAGCCCTCGCCGCCCGCCACGTTCGAGGTCAGGTAGCCAAGGTCGTGGATCGCCCCCCACCCGGCGTCGAGGTGATCGGGACCGTCGCGCCAGTCCGAGAGCGGCATGTAGTTGTCGATGCCGATGAAATCGATGTTGGCGTCGGCCCAGAGCGGGTCGAGGTGAAAGAGGAAGTCCTCCGGCGCACCGGGCGGCTGGTAGCCTCGGTATTCGGTCCAGTCGGCGGCGTAGCCGATCTTGGTCTCCGGCCCCAGCAGCGCACGGACCTCTGCCGCGAGCGTGCGCATCTGCTCCACCGCCGGAAAGCCCGTGGCGCCGCGGATCTGCGTGAGCCCGCGCATCTCGGACCCGATGCAGAAGGCCTCGACGCCGCCGGCCGCGGCGCAAAGCGCGGCATAGTGCAGGATGAAGCGGCGAAAACCCCATTCCTCGGGGCCGCGGTAGGCGACCTCGCCCTCGCCCACGGTGAAATCTGCGGCGCGAGCGGTGCCGAAGAAGGCGGCGACCTCGGCATCCGCCTGCGCGGTGCCATCGGGCGAGCCCGCCCGCCCCGGCGCGACCGAGGCGGTGATCCGCCCGCGCCAGGGCAGCGCCGGCTGGCCCTCCGCCCCGGTCCAGGGGTCGGGCAGCGCGTTGCCCGCCGTCTGCGTCATCAGCACGAAGGGATAGAACATCGCCGCGCGCCCGCTTTCGCGCAGCGCGCGGAGCGCCTGCACCACCGAGGCATCGGCGGGCGTGCCGCCGTAGAGCGCGCGCCCCTCTGCCATCGGCACCAGCCCGGCCCCAGCGCGCGCCAGCCCGGAGACGGTCCAGGGCATCCCCCGCCCGTCAGCCCCGGTCCGTTCGACCAGCGGGCGCAGGGTGCAGGCGCCACAGCGCAGGTCGTCGCCGAACCAGCTGACCACCAGAGAGACGGCGCCGCAGGCCGGCAGCTCGCGCGACAGCGCATCGAGCGAGGCGGGCAGGTCCGGCACACCAAGGGGCGTGTTGACGTTGGCCATGCGCCAGCGGCCCTTGTCCACAGGCACCGCGACCGGCCGGGTCGCCAGCGCGTATTCGCCCGTGCCGGGGATCAGGGCGACCCCGCGGACCGCGCCTGCCACATCCGTCTCCGCGCCGGGGCGGTCGGGCTGTTCGTGGCGGATCACCTCGAAGGAGAACTGCGGCACGCGGTTGCCGAAGGGCGAGAGGTCGAGATCCTCCAGCACCACATAGGCCGTGCCGCGATAGGCGGGCGCCTGGCCCGCGCCCTCGATCGCCTCGATCAGCGGGTCGGGCATCTGGTCGCGTGCGCCGGTGTGCACCCGCATCTCGAGGTCGGCGGGCGCGATCTCGGCCCCGTCGGCCCAGACCCGGCCCACGCCCGCGATCACGCCCTCGCAGAGCGCGATGGCAAGGCTCACGCGGTAGGAATGGCGCCGGATCTCGGGCCGGCGCGGCGCGCCCTTGCCGCCGCCGCCCTCGGTGGTGACGATCTCGGTGAAGCGGCTGGCCCAGATCACATGCCCGCCCAGACGCATCCGGCCCCAGAGCCGCGGGACCGGATCGCCCTCGCCCGCCCCGGTGAGGCGGATGCGTTCGAGCCGCCCGGTCTCCACCGCCTCGGAGCCTTCGCCGAGCAGGCGCTGGTCGATCGCACGGCCCGCCGTGGCCCCCAGGAAGCGGCCCGCAGCGGTCATCGACAGGCCCAGCACCGTGCCGCCCAGCGAACTGCCCAGCGCGGCCCCCGCCGCGGAAAGAAGGATCGTCGCCATTCACGCGCTCCCGTCTGCGTTCGCGCGCCGGCAAGGCGTTTGGAAACGCCTTGCAAGCGCCTTGCAAGGCGCTTGGCCCCCGCACCTCATGCCGCGTGTCCGGGAAAGCGGAACCGCGCCACGATCCGCCGTGCCCAGGGGGCCAACGGACTTTCCACCACCCCGTGCCCGGAATAGGCGTGGATCACCGTTGCCGCCGCCCCGGTCCGGCCCTGAATCCCGAGGTGCTTGGCCACCGCGCCCGCGCGCATCCGGAAGAGCAGCACGTCGCCCGCCGCGGCCCTGCACGGAACTACGGGAAGGAGATGCGCCCGCGCCGCCGCCCAGAGCCGCTCTTCGCCCGCCGGTTCGTCCCAGTCCGGCGTGTAGGCCGGCACCAGGGCGGGCTCGGCGCCCAGCACCTCGCGCCAGACGCCGCGGATCAGGCCCAGACAATCAGCCCCTGCGCCCCGCGCGCTCGCCTGATGCACATAGGGCGTCCCGATCCAGCCCCGCGCGGCGGCGACCACGCGCTCTCCGTCCGCGCTCATCGTCGGCTGCCCCCGCCGATCTCGCCCGACTGCGCGGGATGCACCGTCACCCAGTCCGACGACGGCAGGTCGGGAAAGCCACGATAGTTCAGCACGTTGCCGAACTTGGCGCGGCAGGTCTCGAGCCGCTTGTCGCATCCTGCCTCCAGCCGCAGCGCGTCGCCTGGCTCCGGTGCCGCGCCGAGCGGCGTCCAGAGTTCGATCACGCGCGCCTCGCTCTCCGCGACGTCACGCTTGATGCTGCCTTCGAGCCCGGCGGAAGCGCCTGCGAGCACGACCAGCCGGCCGCGCGCGAACCAGCCCGGCGCGAAGCCCGCCAGCGCGGGGAAGCGAAAGACGCGGCCCTCCTCCTCGACCGACAGCGCCGGGCCCTCGTGCCGGTAGCCGGGTGCGGAGAGATCCACGCCGCAGTCCCTGTCGCCCAGCACCGCTGCGCAAGGCCTCTGGAAGCTGCGGCCCGAAGGACGGTTGAGCGCCGCCGAGAGCCCGCGCAGCTCCGCCTGAAAGGCGCCTCTCGCCCGCCGCAGTTCCCCGATCGAGCCGCGGAAGATCAGCTGCCGCGCCTCCGGCGCGGCCCAGTTGACGAGCCAGGCCCGCACCTCGGCGCCGTCCCAGCGCCCGGCAGCGATATCAGCCTCCGTGATCGCGGCGTCCGACAGCGCGCCCAGCGCCTCGGTGTTGTCCACCGCAAGCCCCGTGCCCTGCTGCAGGGCCGCCGCCGACAGGCCTGTGTCGGGCCGAAAGGCGATGCCGTCAAACTCGAGTTGCCGGTCGTGGTCCGTGAAGCCCAGAACCGCGCCGTCCGTGCGCGTCACCGCCCAGCAGCGCGCGACGGTGGTGTGCCCGCCCGCAAGATGCTCTGCCAGCGCCGCCTGCATCAGACCCGCACCTCGACCACGGGCACGGTCGGCAGATCGCCCGCCCTGAAGCTCGCCACGCCGGTCTGGATCGCGTCGGTGTCGAAGCGCACCGGCACGTCGAACTCGAAGCCCGCGGTGATCTGCATCCCCTCCGAGGGCGCGCGCACCAGCGCGACCATGCCGGTCGTCACGTCCACCTCGTAATCCACGCCCTCGCGCAGCGCATCGCCCTGCACGGCAAGGCGCACGGTGCCCGCAACCGGCTTGGCGATCGGCCGCTCGTAGGCGGCCTCGCCCGAACGGTAGCACTTGACCAGCTGGAAGGTGACGCGGGTTCCGTCGCCATGGCCGATCAGCTGGTCGGTGGCCGAGGGCGCGCGGCTGGGCCGGCAGGACTTGAAGTCGGACCAGTCCTTCCAGCGGAAGCCGTGCAGCCGGCCGCGCCGCGCCTCGAAGAAGGCGACCAGCGCCTCGATGTCGTCGAGCGAGCGCAGGCCCACGCCCGCGTCGTAGCGGCGGCGCGACTGCGCCCAGGGCGTGTTGCGCTCCTCGTGCCCCGAGGCCAGCGTCACGACCTCCGTCCGGCGCTCGGGGCCGCCGACCGAGCCGAAGCTCAACTTGGGCGGAAAGCGGATCTCGTGGAAACTCATGCGCGGGCTCCTTGCGTCCGGGACATGGGGGGCGCTGCCCCCGTCCGGCTGCGCCGGACTCCCCCGGGGTATTTCGGGACCATTGAAAGGCTCAGCGGTTGCGCTGGCCGCGGGCGAGCGCGCGGGAGACCTGGGCGGCGATCTGGGTGCGCGAGCGGCGGAAGCCCTCGACATCCGGCGTGCTGACGTTGACCGTCACCGACACGGGGCGCCCGGCGCCGCCGGCCTGCACGCCCAGCCGCCCGTCGGCGCCGCGCGCCAGCGGCAGGATCGCCTCGGGCCCCGCTTCGCCCATCAGGCCCCAGCCGCCGCGCATGGGAAAGCGCGTGGCCTGGTGGACGACGCCGCCATTGGCGAAGGGCATGACGCGGCCCTGAGCGAAGCCCGCGCCCTGAGCGAAGCGGTTCGTCCCGCCAAAAAGACCGCCCGCCACCTCGGTGACGAGCCCCGCGACATGGTCGGTCACCGGTTTTACCGCCGCGGAATAGGCGGCGTTCACCAGCGACCGGCCCACCTGGCCCAGTGCCTCGGACAGCTTCAGCCCGTCGAAGACCGCGCCGTCGATGGCGCGGCGCAGACCGCGCGAGAGCGCGCTTTCGAACCGCTGGGCGCCCTTGCCCGTGGCGGAAAAGGTTTCGTGGATGCGCCGCAGTTCGGCATCGAAGCCCGCCGTCATTCCGGCCGCGTTGCCAAGGCTCGTCTCCAGCGCGTCGAGCGCATCGTCGAGCGCCTCGGCCTTTTCCTCGGTGTCAGCCATCGGTTTCGTCCTTCTCTTGCCGGACCCCGTCGGGATAGGCGCGCATCAGCGCGTCGAGCCGTGCGCGGTCCATCGCCGCGCGCCCGCCGCCCGCGCCCAGCATCACCGCCAGTTCGGAGGGTGTCAGCGCCCAGAACTCCGCCGGGCGCAGGCCCAGGCGGCCCATCCCGGCGCGCATCAGGGCGGCCCAGTCGAAGCGGCTCATCGCGCCTCCTCCGGCGGCAGGAAGGCGCGTGCCAAGAGCTCGGCCGCGGCGCGCGCGGCGGCCATCGGCCCGCCCCCGATCTCGGCGCGGTGCAGGTCGGCCGCGGCCCCCTCCCAACCGCCGCCGCGCAGGCCCGCGACGATCACCGCCAGCACGTCGCGTCCCGAGAAGCGCCCGCTTTCGAAGCGCGCCGCGAGGTCCACCAGGCTGTCCGCGCCCAGCGCCTCCTCCAGCTCGGCCAGCGCGCCCAGGGTCAGCCGCATCGCGCGCGGCGCCCCGTCGATCACCAGCGTCACCTCTCCGCGATAGGGATTGGCCATCAGAGCGCCGTGAAGCTGAGCGCCCCGGCCGAGGCGAGGGCGATCTCGTAGGTCGCCTCGCCATCGTGGGTGCCGGCGTATTCCAGCCCCGTCACCTGGAACGGCCCCGCGACGGTGCCGAAGCCGGGGATCACCACCTGGAACTCCGGCGTCTCGCCGTCGAAGAAGATCTGCCGCGCGCGGTCGTCGGTATCGGCGTCGCGGAAGACGCCCGAGCCGGCGATCGAGGCCGATTTCACCCCTGCGCCGGCCAGCAGCTCGCGCCAGCCGCCCTGGCTTTCCAGGCTGGTGACATCCACCTGCTCGGCGTTGAAGGACAGCCGCGTGGCACGCAGCCCCGCGACGGTCTGGAACTGGCCGTCACCGGTCAGGTCCACCTTGATCAGAAGGTCCTTGCCGCTCTGGGCGCCCATGTCCGTGATCTCCTTCGGTTGCTCAGTCCGCCGCCACGCGCGCGCGGAAGGTGAGGTCGATCCGCCGGCCGCGGCCGCGGCCGCCCCGGCGCGCTGTCGCCCGGCGAAAGTGCAGGTCCACGACGCGGCCTTGGGCGAGCGCGAGCGGCGCGCCGAGCAGCGCGTCGGAGACCGCCGCCGCCGCCTGTTTCACGGTGCGGAAGCTGTCGCGCGCGCCTGCCACGGTGATCTGCAGGTCGTGCAGCGCGCCCGCGCCTGTGGCGTCGGAGCGGTCGCGCACCGTCTCGGGGCCGAGCGCCACATAGACGGGCGGCAGCCGGCCGGCCGGCAGGTCGTCATGGACGTTGTCGCCCACCAGCGCGGCAAGCGCCGGGTCGGTCGAAAGCCGCTGATAGACGGCTTCCTGCAGCACGGCGGCGAGGGCGTAGCTCATGGCGCGAATTCCTCCTCGGCGAAGCAGGTCAGGTAGCGGCCCTCGGGGTCGGCCTCTGCCACGGCAAGGATGCGCCAGACGCGCGCGCCCTCGCGGAACCGCTGGCCGGGGCGCGGACGCGCCTCGCAGCCCGGCGGCGCGGCGCGCACGGTGATCCGATGGGCGGTAGTAGCCACGGCCTGCGCCGCGCCGGCGGTTTCGCGCCCCGTGCGCGGCACGACGGCAGCCCAGAGGGTGCCCAGGGCCAGCCAGCCCTCGGTCACGCCGCCGGCGCCGTCCGGCGCCTCGACCGGCGCCTCGAGCAGCAGCGCGCGGTTGAGACGGGGCGCGCTCATGCGGCGCCCCCCGCACCCAGACGCAGCGCGCGCCAGGGCCCGAGCAGCCCGGCAACCCCGGCCGGCATCGCCGCCTCGCCCAGGGAGCCCGCGTCGCGGTATTCGTAGTAGTGCGCCGCAAGCAGCAGGACCGCCTGCCGAAGGTCGGCGGGCACCATGGCCCAGTCGGCGCCGAAGCCCGCCGTGAAGCGGACGACGCCCGCGCCGCGTGCCGGGATCGCGGGCAGCGCCGTGCCGGCGGACCGCAGCACCGGGCGGTGCCGGTCGTCCTGCAGCCACCAGCGGGCGGCCTCCACCGGGCTTTCCTCTCCGGCCGCGTCGCGCAGCGCAACCTCCGTCACTGTCGCGACCGGCGCCAGCGGCAGCGGCTGGCCGCCCGGATCGCGCCAGGCGGTCAGGATCAGCGCGAAGCCCCGCGCCAGCAGGATCTTGCCCGTGCGCGCCTCGATCGCGGCGATGGCGGCGCGCAGCGTGGCCTCCAGCATCGGGCCCTGCAGGTCGTCCTGCGAAAACCCGGTGCCAAGGCGCAGGTGCGCGCGGAAGGCCTCCACCGGCAGGGCCGCGGGATCGAGCGGCGTCTCTTCGATCAGCATGAATGACATCTCCGGATGGTCCCGCCCCGCCGGGGCCCAAGGCCGGGGGCGCGCGCGGCCGGTCGCCCGGCCTGCCCCGATCGCGCGCCCCCTCTCTCGCCGCGGCTCAGGCCGCGGCGAAGCGCAGAAGCTTGATCGCCGCGAAGTCGGTCACGTCGCCGCCCACGCGCTTGGTCGCGTAGAACAGGACGTGCGGCTTGGCGCTGAAGGGATCGCGCAGCACGCGCAGGTCCGGCCGCTCGGCCACGGTGTAGCCCGCTCGGAAATCGCCGAAGGCGATGGCGTCCGCGCCGCTGTCGATGTCGGGCATGTCCTCGGCGATGAGCACCGGGTAGCCCAGGAGCCGGGCGGGCTCGCCCGCCGCAAGACCGTCGGACCACAGGAAGCGCCCGTCGTTGTCCTTGAGCTTGCGCACGGTGCCGGCGGTGCGCGAGTTCATCACGAAATGCGCGTTGGCGCGGTAGCGCGCGCCCAGCGCATAGACCAGGTCGATCACCGCCTCTGCCCCGTCAAAGGCGCCGTCCGCGCCGGTCGCGACATAGCCCAGGCTGTCCCAGGCCCAGTTCGCCTGCGGCACCGCCGGATGGGTGAGAAAGCCGGTGGGCTTGTCCGTGCCGTCGCCCGCGACGAAGGCCGCGGCTTCGGCGCGCGCGAACTTCTCCGCGATGCGGCCCGCGAGCCAGCCCTCGATGTCGAAGGCCGCGTCGTCGAGCAGCCGCTGGCTGATCTTCGGCAGCGCCGACAGCTCGTGCAGCGGGATCGAGATGCGGTCGATCTGCGGCGTGCCGGTCTCGCCCGAGGGGTCCGTCTCGGTCGCCCAGCCCGCGCCCACTTCGGTGGTGTCCACCAGCACGTCGTAGGCCGTGGCCTCGACGTGAACGACATTGGCGATCTGCCGGATCGAGGCCGAGGAATTCAGCACGCCGCGGATCGTCTCGGCGGTCTCGGGGTCCACCAGATAGCCGCCGTCGGCCGCCACCGAGGACGACATCGCCTTGCCCTCGAGCTCGAGGCCGCGCAGCCCGTCGTCGTCGCCCGAGCGCAGGTAGGCGCCGAAGGCCTTGGTGTGGGGCGCGGCCTCGTCGGCGGCGCGGGCGAGCGCCGGGCGCGCCGGGCTCTGCGTCTTGCGATCAAGCATGGTCAGTCGCTCTTCCTGCTGTTGAAGCCGCGCGTGAATCCCTGTCCGGAATTCCGCGAAATCCCTGGCGAACCCCGCAACCGCGCGCTTCACCTCCGCGACCGGCGCAAGGGCCGTGCCGCTCTCTGTCGTCTCCGTCATCTCCACCTCCGGATTGCCCTGCGCCCTCATGCGCGCGTCTCTCCCAGCGCCGCCCGCGCGGCGCGGAACCCCTCGGCCAGCGCGCGCAGCGCCTCGGCCGTGCCGTCCTGCTTGGCCGCCACGCGGGCGGAGGGCAGCATCGGGAAGGTCACCAGCGACACCTCCCACAGTTCGACCTCGGTCAGCACCCGACCCGCGCCGCGCCGCTCGGCCTGCACCGTGCGATAGCCGATCGAGAGCCCCTCGATCGCGCCGGCACGCAGCAGCGCCGCCGCCTCGCGGCCGCGCGCCACCTCCGTGAGCAGCCGGCCCTTCACGAAGAGCCCCCGCGCATCCTCGCGCACCTCTTCCCAGACGCCGATGGGCTGGGCGGGGTCGTGCTGCCACAGCATCCGCACGCGGCGTCCCGCCGCCGCGAAGCGCGCCAGCGCGGCCGCGAAGGCGCCAGGCGCCACCGCGTCGCCGCCCTGATCGGCCGCCCCGAAGAGGCTGGCGTAGCCCTCGATGCGCGCGTCGCCCCCCAGCGCCACCTCGGCGCCCGCATATTTCCGCTCGAGTTCCATCTGCGGCCCCTCCCTCATGGCGCGACCTGCACCATCGACTGCATCGCCTGGGCGAGGATCATGCCGACCACGCCGTAGACCGTGATCCACAGCCGCCGCTCCAGACGTTCCATCATCGCCTCGATCTTCTCGAGCCGCCGGTGCACGGTCTCGAACTGCAGCCGGGCCATCGCCTGATGCGCCTCCAGCCGCAGCGCGGGCGCGCAATCCTGCGCCTCGAAGCCGAAGCGTTCGCCCGGGCGCTCAGTCATCGCGCGCCTCCTCCGGCACCGCCGGAAGCCCCAGCAGCCGCCGCTTTTCGGTGTCGGTCAGGAAATCCGCGGCGCCCACGCGCGCCCACTGCGCGTCGCGTTCGGCGGCAAGCGCCGGCACCTGATCGAGATCGGGCCGCAGCTCCAGCGGCTCGCCGAAATGATCCGACAGCCAGTCGCCCAGCGCCGCCATGACCCGCGCGGCCAACGGCAGCACCGTCAGGCGAAAGAAGGCGCGGTTGGCCTCCTGATAGTTGGCGTAGGTCGCGTCCCCCGGCAGGCCCAGCAGCATCGGCGGCACGCCGAAGGCCAGCGCGATCTCGCGCGCGGCGGCCTCCTTGGTCTTCTGGAACTCCATGTCCGAGGGCGAAAAGCCCATCGGCTTCCAGTCGAGCCCGCCGTCCAGCAGCATGGGCCGCCCTGCGTTTCGCGCGCCCTGGTGATAGCTCTCCATCTCCGCCACGAGCCGGTCGTATTGCTCCGACGAAAGCCCACCCGCCCCGTCCGCGCCGCGGTAGACGATCGCGCCAGAGGGACGCGCGGCATTGTCCAGAAGCGCCTTTGACCAGCGCGAGGCGGCGTTGTGCACGTCGATCGCCTGCGCCGCCGCCTGCAGCGGCGAAAGGCCGTAATGGTCGTCCTGCGGATGGAAGCTGCGCAGGTGACAGACCGGGCCGGGCCGGGCCGTGGCATCGAAGCGGTGCGTGCGACCTGACACGGTATAGTCGAAGCCCGCCGGCCATCCGTCCGGCCCCGGCACCACCCGCATCCGGTCCGAGCGCAGGACATGCAGCTCGACCGGCGCGCCCTTCGCGCCGGCCACCGCCTCGACATAGGCGTCGCCGGTCAGCAGAAGCTGCCCGTAGAAGGCCTCCAGCAGTTCCGCCCGCCCCTGCGCCGGGTTGGGCCGGCGCAGCAGCGCAAGCAGCGGATGCACCTCGTAGCGCCGCGCGGCGTCCTGCAGCACCAGCGGAAGCGCCGCGGCCGATTCCGCGATCAGCTTGACCGCGCGAAAACCCACGGGGTTGCCGGCGAAGCCGGTGCGCGCCAGCGCCCCCGTCTCGCGCGGGCTCCAGGCGACGCGGCCCGCGCCCGCCCAGGCGATGACCGGCGCGGCGGCGCTGGCCTTGGCCTCGGGCGCGGTGGTGCGGCGGCGAAAGGGAAAGACCATCGGCGGCGGCTCCTTGGGTGTCTCGGGCGCCGGACAGGCCGCGCGCCGTCTTCGGAAGCCGTTCTAGGGTCCCCGGATTAATCCCGCGAAAGCCCGCCGTGCGGTGCGGGCCCCCTCCGCGCAACGCCCCATTGCTCATTTCTGGAGCCAGATACTCCGGGGCAGTCGGCCGCAGGCCGACCGGGGGCAGCGCCCCCGGGCAGGTGCTACTATCCCCGAAAGACCCCCGACCTTCCTCTTGCCCGAAATACCCCGGGGGAGTCCGGCGCAGCCGGACGGGGGCAGCGCCCCCTGCGGGATCACAGCGCGCGCAGGCGCGGACGGCGCCAGCGCGCGGCCGGCAGGATCATCAGCTCGTGCAGCGCCCAGACCAGCGCATCGACCCGGTCGGGGCTGCCGGATCCCTCGAAGCCCTGCGCCGTCATCAGGCACATCTGCTCCTCGAGGTCGGCAAGCCCGCGCAGGTGGCGCACGCGCCCCTGCTCGTAGAGCGCGGCCACCGGCTCGGCGCGGGCGACCTTGCCGCGGGTCGCGCGGACGAGGCGCAGGGGCACCAGCGGATCGACCTGCCGGATCACCTCGGCCACCATGTCGCCGCCCTGGTTCGCCTCGGCCACCAGCCGCTCGGCGCCCCAGCGTTCCATCGCCGCCACCGCCGCCTGCGCCCAGTCCGAGGGCCGCGCGGCGGCCACGCTCGCGTCCTCCAGCACCACGGCGCGCCAGTCGGGAACGTCACCGCGCGTCACCGCCCCGGCCACCACGATGCCGCAGGCGTCGCTCTTCGCGGTGCCGGTCGCCGGGGGGTCCACCGCCGCGACGATCCGATCGAGGTCGGGGGCGTGCTCCACCTGCAGCCCGCCAAGCGCCGCGGCGGTCCAGAGCGCGCCCTCCGCCTCTTCCAGGAGCAGCCCGTCCAGCTCCTGCCGGCCCAGCCGGGTGCCCGCGTAGCGGGCGCGCACCTCGTCAAGGAAGCTGGCGGCAAGGTTGGCGCGGTTCGCGGTGGTGCCCGCCCGCGTGACAACGGTCGAGTCCAGCGCCAGCAACCGCTTCAGCGTGCCGACGTTGCGCGGCGTGGTGGTCACGCAGGCGCGCGGCGCCTCGCCCAGCCGCAGCGCGAACTGCAGCATGTCCCAGGCATCGTCCGCCTTGGACCATTTCGCGAGTTCGTCGGCCCAGGCGGCGTCGAACTGCGGCCCGCGCAGCGCCTCCGCATCATGCGCGGAGAAAAGCTGCGCCACCGCGCCGTTGGGCCAGACGAGGCGGCGCTTCGAGGATTGCCAGTCCGGCCGACGGTCAGGCGGAGAGCAGGCGAGGATGCCGCTGTCGCCCAGCACCATGACATCGCGCACCTGGTCGTAGGTCTCGCCCACAAGCGCCACCTGCCGCGCCCGGCCGGCATCGAAGGGTTTCGCGCCCTCGACCTCCGCGCGGACCCATTCGGCGCCCGCGCGCGTCTTGCCCGCGCCGCGACCGCCCAGCACCACCCATGTTCGCCAGTCGCCCGGCGGGGCGATCTGATGCGCCATCGCCCAGAACTCGAAGAGCCAGGGCAGCGCCAGCAGCTCGCCGTCGCGCAGGTCATCCAGGAACCGGCGCCGGACCTCCGGTGCGGCGCAGGCGATCCAGTCGAGCGCCGATCTCGGCGCGGGCGGCATCGAGGTCAAGGGCATAGCCGCCCCGGGCGATGCCGGAGCCGGTGCGTCGTCGCGCATGAAGGAGCATCTCCGCTTCTATTGCCAGCCGGATCCACTGCTTGACCGAGGCGACCGCCTTGCCCGCCTCGCGCGCCTCGTCCCAGTCGCCGCGCGCGAGGATGTGCTGGAAGTCCTCCAGCTCGTGGCGCATCTCGCGCAGCTGACGCGCGATGCTGGCGATCTCTTCGTCGAGGGGCGATCCCTGCTCCGTCTCGGTGGTCAGGATGTCTGACAAGGGTCGGCCTTTCGGTTTGCCTGGCTCACGCCGGGCGCAGGCACGAAAAAGGGCGGCCGCGGAAAGGATCCCGCGCCGCCCCTTGGACTGCGTCCAGCATGTCACGACCTATAGGCGAAAGCGCGCGCCGGGTCAATCCCGTTGCGCAACGCCTCGACTGCTAACCGCCCGTTGCGATTATGAAATTCTCACACACCAGGCGGCCCCGCGAAGCGGCCCGCGAGGGCCGATGAGCACGCATCTACTCGCCTTGCGCCTCGCGCGCCGCCTCGATCTCGCGCCAGCGCGCGACGTTGCGGTTGTGCTCTGCCAGCGTCTCGGCGAAGGCGTGGCCGCCGGTGCCGTCGGCCACGAAGAACAGATAGTCGCCGGCCTCCGGGTCGAGCGCCGCCTCGATGCTGGCGCGGCCCGGGTTGGCGATCGGCGTCGGCGGCAGCCCCTCGATCACATAGGTATTCCAGGGGGTCGCGCCCCGAAGTTCGCTCTGCCGCAGCCCGCGGCCCAGCGCACCGCGCCCCTCGGTAATGCCATAGATCACGGTCGGGTCGGTCTGCAGCCGCATGCCCCGTTCCAGCCGGTTGACGAAGACGCTGGCGACGCGGCGCCGTTCCTCCGGCACGCTCGTTTCCTTCTCGATGATCGAGGCAAGGATCAGCGCCTCCTCGGGGCTCTCCAGCGGCAGGCCCGGTGCGCGGGCTTCCCAGGCCGCGGCCAGGATCCCGGACTGCCGTTCCTGCATGTCCGCGATCAGCCCGGCACGGTCCGCGCCCCGGCGCAGCGTGTAGCCGCCGGGTGCCAGCGACCCCTCGGCCGGGATTTCCGAAATCTCGCCGGCGAGCACGTCGAAGGCCTCTAGCGCGCGGGCGACCTGCCAGCTGGTCGCGCCTTCGGCCACGATCGCGTTGTATTCTGTGATCGGGTCCTCGAAGGCGGCGCGATAGACCTCGGGCATTTCCTCCGCCGGCAGGTCGATCTCGGCCGTCCGTTCCATGTCGCCGGCCACGGAGTCGAATTCCAGAATGTCGATGCGCGAGGCGTTCACGCCCACCCGCAAGGTCACCACGGTCCCGCAGTCGCTGATGCCGTCGCCCGTCACCTTGGCCGTGACGTCGGCAATGGACGCGCCCGGCTCGATCAGGAAGTTGCCGGCCTTGAGGTCGCCGGCCATGTCGCCGTACTCCGCCGCGAGCCGCATGATGAGGCCCGACGAGATCACGCCGTCATCCTCCAGCCGGCGCGACAGCTCGCGGATGCTGCCGCCGCGCGGCACGGTGATACAGACGTTGCGGTCCAGCGTGCTTTCGGCGTTATACCTGCGCTCACCCCAAAGGATGAGCCCCGCGCCGAGAAAGAGGACCAGTACGATGATCGTCAGCGCGTTCGACGCGATGGCGCGCCACATTCATGCGACCCTTCCGAACAGCACGCTCGCGTTGGTGCCACCGAACCCGAAGGAGTTCGACAGGGCCACGTTGATCTCTCTCTCGCGCTTCGCGTTGGGCGCAAGGTCGATGGGCGTTCGGACTGCGGGCTCGTCGAGGTTGATCGTGGGCGGCGCCACCTGGTCGCGGATCGCGAGGATCGAGAAGATCGCCTCGATGGCCCCTGCCGCGCCCAGAAGATGCCCGGTCATCGACTTGGTCGACGACATGGTGACGCGGCTCGCCGCATCGCCCATCATCCGCTCGACCGCGGCCAGTTCGATCACGTCGGCCATGGTCGAAGTGCCATGCGCGTTGATGTAGTCGATGGCCGCAGGCTCCAGTCCCGCCTTGTCCAGCGCCGCGCGCATGGAACGCAGCGCGCCGTCCCCGTCCTCGGACGGCGCGGTGATGTGATAGGCGTCGCCCGACAGGCCGTAGCCGATCACCTCGGCGTAGATCTTCGCACCGCGCGCCTTGGCGTGCTCGTAGTCTTCCAGCACGACGATGCCCGCGCCCTCGCCCATCACGAACCCGTCGCGGTCCGTGTCGTAGGGACGGCTTGCCGTCTCGGGGGCGTTGCCGCGCTTGGTCGAGAGCGCCTTGCAGGCGTTGAAGCCGGCGATGCCGATCTCGCTGATCGCGGCCTCGGCCCCGCCCGCCAGCATCACCTCGGCATCGCCGTCCCTGATCAGCCGCGCGGCGTCGCCGATGGCGTGCGCGCCGGTCGAACAGGCCGTGACCACCGCGTGGTTCGGCCCCTTGAAACCGTAGCGGATGCTCACCTGCCCCGAGATCAGGTTGATGAGCGAGCCGGGGATGAAGAAGGGAGAGACGCGGCGCGGCCCCTTGTCGCGGATCAGGTAGGCGGTCTCGGCGATGGCGTTCAGCCCGCCGATGCCGGAGCCGATCATCACCCCGGTGCGCAGCTTCTCCTCCTCCGGGGGGTTGGTCCAGCCCGCGTCCTCGACCGCCTGCTGCGCGGCGGCAAGCCCGTAGACGATGAACTCGTCGATCTTGCGCCGCTCCTTGGCCTCGACCCAGTCGTCGGCATTGAACGTGCCGTCGGACCCGTCACCCAGCGGCACTTCGCAGGCATAGGTCGTGGCCAGATGCGAGGCGTCGAAGCGGGTGATCGTGCCGGCGCCCGAGCGCCCCTCGAGGATTCGCGACCAGGTCGTCTCGACCCCGCAGCCCAGCGGCGTGACAAGTCCCAGTCCGGTAACGACGACACGCCGCATGACCATCCACTCCCGATTTCGCCTCGCCCGCTCTTAGCCTCTCGCGCCCGCGGGGGGCAAGGGCCGGGCGGACCGGAGAGGCGCCGCGCGGCGGTCTGCCGCCGGCCAAAACGAAGGCGGCACCCGGAGTCCCGGATGCCGCCCGAAAACCTGCGCGCCCGGTGGCTTACTGTGCGTCCTCGATGAACTTCACCGCGTCGCCGAAGGTCTGGATGTTCTCGGCGGCGTCATCCGGGATCTCGATGCCGAACTCCTCCTCGAACGCCATGACCAGCTCGACGGTGTCGAGGCTGTCCGCGCCAAGGTCGTCGATGAAGGAGGCGCTGTCGGTGACCTTGTCCTCCTCGACGCCAAGATGCTCGACGACGATCTTCTTCACGCGATCCGCGATGTCGCTCATGTCAATTTCCTCGTTGTCCTTGCGGGCCTTGGCCCTGTTCTGCCCTCGCCCCACGGGTCCGGCGCCTGCCTGCGCCCGGAAGGACGCGTCTCCCGCCTCGAGCGGGGTCTGCCCGTCGCGGCAGCGCCGCCCCGGCCAAATCAGGCGCGCCTATAGCACATGCTCGGCGATTGGCAAACGCTTTCCCGGGCGCGCGGAAACCCCGCTCAGAGCATCGCCATGCCGCCGTTCACATGCAGCGTGGCGCCGGTGACATAGGCGGCCTCGGGGCTGGCCAGATAGAGCACGGCGGCGGCGACCTCGCGCGGGTCGCCCATGCGGCCCATCGGCACCCTGGCAAGCAATCCCGCGCGCTGATCGTCGGTCAGGCTCTCGGTCATCGCCGTGGTGATGAAGCCCGGCGCCACGACGTTGGCGGTCACGTTGCGCGAGGCCGCCTCATGCGCGATCGCCTTCGTGAGCCCCGTCAGCCCGGCCTTGGCGGCAGCGTAGTTCGCCTGCCCCGGGTTGCCGATCGAGCCCACCACCGAGCCCACGTTCACGATCCGGCCCCAGCGCGCCTTCATCATGCCGCGCAGCGCACCGCGGCAGAGGCGCATGGTTGCCGTCAGATTGACCTCCATTACCTGCGCCCAGTCGTCGTCCGACATGCGCATGAACAGCCCGTCGCGGGTGATGCCCGCGTTGTTCACCAGGACGTCGAGGCCACCCATCGCCTCCGTCGCCTGTTTCGGCAAGACCGCGACCGCCCCGGCATCGGAGAGATCGCAGGGCAGGACATGTGCCCTTGCGCCCAACTCGTCGGCCAGCGCACGCAGAGGCGCCTCGCGGGTGCCCGACAACCCCACCGTCGCCCCCGCGCCATGCAGGGCGCGCGCGATCTCGCCGCCGATACCGCCCGAGGCGCCGGTCACCAGCGCCGTCTTTCCCGTCAGATCGAACATCGCCGCTCCTCTTGGCTTTCAGGGTGGTTCCGCTTATCCAGTCGTGCCCGCGCCGGCAACCCGGCGTCGGC
>NZ_JBKHAQ010000086.1:0-12374 GCF_046542825.1 Rhodosalinus sp.
TCGAAGAGACCGAGGGGCCGCCCGCCCGGCCCGTCGGGGTCGACGATCGCGGGGATCTTGTTGTTCGGGTTGAGCGACAGGAACTCGGGGCTCTTCACGTCCGTGTCGTCCAGCGTGACCCTGTGCGGCTCGTAGGCAAGCCCCGACTCTTCCAGGAAGGTCGAGACCTTGATGCCGTTGGGCGTGGGAAAGGAATAAAGCTGCAGAACGCGCGGATCTCGCGGTGGCCAGCGGCGGGTGATCGGAAACGAGTCGATTGCGGACATGGACGCTCCTTTCTGCTGGCGGGCACCCTATCCCTTGTCGGCCCGGCGCCACAGGTGCGAACATGATGTTCCGATACACAAAGTTCCTGCGGCGACGCGGGGTCATTCAGGGGAGACGCCGGATGCTTTCCGAGTTCCGGGATTTCATCGCCCGCGGCAACGTCATGGACATGGCCGTGGGCATCATCGTGGGCGCGGCCTTCACCGCGATCGTGACCTCGCTGGTCGGCGATCTGATCAACCCGGTGATCGCGCTCTTTACCGGGGGGGTCGATTTTTCCGGCTGGTTCTACACGCTCGACGGCAGCAGCCATGCCTCGCTCGCCGCGGCACAGGAGGCCGGCGCGCCCGTCTTCGCCATCGGCCGTTTCGTGATGGCCGTGATCAACTTCGTCATCGTGGCCTTCGTCGTCTTCGGACTGGTCAAGCTCGTGAACCGCATCAAGGATCGTGCCCTGCGCGAGGAAGAACCGATGCCTGAGCAACCTGCCGCGCCGTCCGAGATCGAGTTGCTGATCGAGATCCGCGACGCCCTCAAGGCGCGTTGATCGGTGTCGTTTGTCTTTCGTTCGCGCGCGCGCTAACCGGGCGGCGACAAGAGGCATTCGGAGGCAGGGCCATGCCGCACGAGAGGCAAGCGACAGTCGGCAGGCGGGCGGCATGAGCCGCACGGCCCTTGTCACCGGCTCGGCCGGCTTCATCGGCTTCCACCTGGCGCGGCGGCTCCTGCGCGAGGGCTGGCGCGTGGCCGGCATCGACGCGCTGACCGACTACTACGATCCCGCGCTCAAGCGCCGCCGCCTCGCGCTGCTGGAGGCGGAGCCGGGCTATGCGCATCTGACCGACCGGATCGAGGCGCCGGGCGTGCTTGCGGACCTGATGGCCAAGCATCGTCCCGAGGCGGTGCTGCACCTCGCCGCGCAGGCGGGCGTGCGTTATTCGATCGAGGCGCCGCGCAGCTATCTGGAAAGCAACATCGCGGGCACATTCGAGTTGCTGGAGGCGGCGCGCGCCCATCCCCCCGCGCATCTGCTGATCGCTTCCACCTCGTCGGTCTACGGCGCCAACGAGAAGATGCCCTATGCCGAGTGCGACCGCGCCGATCACCAGATGTCCTTCTACGCCGCCAGCAAGAAGGCGACCGAGGCGATGGCCCATTCCTACGCCCATCTCTACGGGCTTCCGGTCACGCTCTTCCGGTTCTTCACGGTCTACGGCCCCTGGGGGCGGCCCGACATGGCGCTCTTCAGGTTCGTCTCCGCGATGCTCGAAGGACGGGCCATCGACGTCTACAACCGCGGCGAGATGATGCGCGATTTCACCTACATCGACGATCTGGTCGAGGGGGTCGTACGGCTGATCGATGCGGTGCCCGCCACCGAGCGCACCTGCGCCGGCGACAGCCTCTCGCCCGTGGCGCCCTGGCGCGTCGTGAACATCGGCAACGCGCAGCCCGTGAAGCTGGGCGATTTCGTCGCCGCGATCGAAGCGGCGCTGGGGATGGAGGCCGAGAAGCGGCTCTTGCCGATGCAGCCGGGCGACGTTCCGGCCACCTGGGCGGACACGACACTTCTGACGGCGCTTACCGGGCACCGTCCGGGCACGCCCCTGGAGGAGGGCGTGCGCAGTTTTGTCGACTGGTATCTGAGCGAGTACCGCCGGACGGGCTGACGCCCGGCGGACGCCGGCTCAGCCCAGCAGGCGGCGCGCGATCACCTGCGCCTGGATCTCGGCCGCGCCCTCGAAGATGTTGAGGATGCGCGCGTCGCAGAGCACGCGGCTGATCGCGTATTCCAGCGCGAAACCGTTGCCGCCATGGATCTGCAACCCGTTGTCGGCGCTGGCCCAGGCGACCCGCGCGCCCAGCAGCTTCGCCATCCCGGCCTCGAGGTCGCAGCGCCGGCCCTCGTCCTTCTCGAAGGCCGAGAAATAGGTGAGCTGGCGGGCCACCATGGTCTCGACCGCCATCATGGCCAGCTTGCCCGAGACGCGGGGGAAGGCGATCAGCGGCTTGCCGAACTGCTTGCGGTCCTGCGCGTAGCGCATCGCGATGTCGAGCGCCGACTGCGCCACGCCCACCGCGCGCGCGGCGGTCTGGATGCGCGCGCTTTCGAAGGTGGCCATCAGCTGCTTGAAGCCCTGGCCCTCCTGCCCGCCCAGCAGGTTCTCGCCCTTCACGTGGAAGTCATCGAAGGCCAGCTCGTATTCCTTCATGCCGCGGTAGCCCAGCACCTCGATCTCGCCGCCGGTGATGCCGTCGTCGGGGAAGGGGTGCGCGTCCGTGCCGGGGGTCTTCTCGGCAAGGAACATGGACAGCCCGCGATAGTCCGTGGTCTGCGGATCGGTGCGGGCGAGCAGCGTCATGACATGCGTGCGCGCCGCGTGGGTGATCCAGGTCTTGTTGCCGGTCACGCGATAGTCGCCGCTGTCGTCCCTGACCGCGCGGGTGCGCAGCGCGCCCAGGTCAGAGCCGGTATTGGGCTCGGTGAAGACCGCCGTCGGCAGAACCTCGGCGCTGGCGATGGCGGGCAGCCATTTTTCCTTCTGCGCCTCGGTGCCGCCGCCGATGATCAACTCGGCCGCGATCTCGGACCGGGTGCCCAGGCTGCCCACGCCGATATAGCCGCGCGACAGCTCCTCCGACACGACGCACATCGACGCCTTGGACAGGCCAAGCCCGCCGTAGTCCTCCGGGATGGTCAGGCCGAAGACGCCCATCTCCGCAAGCTCCCCGATGATCTCCATCGGGATCAGCTCGTCCTTGAGGTGCCACTCGTGGGCGTGCGGCTCGACCTTGTCCACGACGAATCGGCGGAACTGTTCGCGGATCATCTCGAGCTCTTCGTCGAGGCCGCTGGCGCCCACGGTGATCTCTGCCGCGCGCTCCTGCATCAGCTCGACAAGGCGGGTGCGTGCCGCCTGCGTGTTGCCCTGCCGGGTGAGCGTCACCACCTCCGGCGTCATCAGGCCGCCTATGTCCTCCTCGCTCAGGCCGATGTCCTGCAGGCGCAGGATCTCTCCCTGGCTCATCGGGATGCCGCCTTGGATCTGCCAGAGGTATTCGCCGAAGGCGATCTGCAGGATCAGGTGCTCGACTTCCCCGAACCTGCCCTCGCCGTCCAGTCTCTCGGCCCAGGCCTGCATCTGGCGCAGCGCCTCGACATAGGTGGCAAGCCACGCCAGGCCGTGCGCCGCCGTCTGGTGCACCTCGATCAGCCTGCCCGAAATGCGGCCATCCTCGGTCACCTCGGCGCGCAGCCGCTCTTTCGCGGTCTCCAGTATCGCTTCCGCCGGGGCCACCGCCGCGCCGGTCAGGCGCAGCAGGTCGGGAAGCACGGCCGCCTGCGCGGCGCTCAGGTCCTGTCCGTCGTGAGCCATTGAATCACATCCCTCCTGCACTCTCTGCCGCCATAGTCCCTTCGCACCTGCAGCGCAACGATAATGCCCCCAGCTGCGGCATTCCGACCGAAAGTTGCGCGGACCTTTTCGCTTCTGCGGGTGCTGCCGGGCGGTGGTAGGGGCGGCGCATGACCTTCTTCACCATCGTATCGGTTGAGCATCTAGGTCTCGCTCTTGCCGTGGCGAGTTTCGCCGGGCTAGTAGTGGATCGCCATGCGGTGGCCGCGGCTGTCGCGTTCGGGCGGTTGGGGCAGGGTGGCGTGGCGCCCTTGCGCGATGCGGCCGGCCGACCAGGCGGCGGCGCAGGCGTCGAACAGGTCGTCCGGGTTCCAGCGGCGCCTGCGGGGGCCGAGGGCGGCGCCGAGCGCGTCGAGGTCGAAGCCCAGCGCGGCAAGCGCCGCCTGCCGGGCGCATCGCCCCTCGGGCGATTTCTTGGGCGCGAGCGTCCGTCCCGCAAGCGCCGCAAAGGCAACCTCCGGGTGCACCTCCCATATCCGGCCCTCATGTGTCTCGGGCCCCAGATCGTCCAGCGCGATGATCCGGTCGCATATGTTGAAGCACTGCTTCGACAGGCGCCGGCCCGGCGGGAAGCTCTCCAGAATCCCGCTGTAGCCGCCGCCCGCGCGGATCACGTCGAGATGCACCCGGGCGGGCGAGGCGAACACGCGCGAGCCCGGCGCCCGCACCCCGCCCGTATTCCGTTGGGACAGAAACCTGCGCGCCGCGCGATCTGCCGGACGTGAATCGCCTGCCGCGTCCATCAGCCCGATCGGCATGTCGATGGCAACGACACTGGCATCGAGCGTCAGCAGCGCCGGCAGGTCAGGCACGATCGTCGCCCTGGCAGCGCCGGGCCCGGCCCCTTCCATGAGCACCGCGAGCCATCCGCCGGGGCAGCCGTCCACCCCGGCGACCATCGCGCTCACCCGATCGCCGCCGCCTTCACGTCGTCGTCGATGTAGGGCACGTATTGCTCGAAGTTCTCGGCGAACATGCCGACCAGCTTGCGGGCCTGCGCGTCGTAGGCGTCAGGATCGGCCCAGGTGCGGCGCGGATCGAGCAGAACCTCCGGCACGCCCGGCACGCAGACGGGCACCTCGAAACCGAAGTTGGGATCCTTGCGGAACTCGGCATCGGCAAGGCTGCCGTCGAGCGCGGCAGAGAGCAGCGCGCGCGTGGCCTTGATCGGCATCCGGCTTCCGGTGCCGTAGGCACCGCCGGTCCAGCCGGTGTTGACCAGCCAGCAGGTCGCGCCGTGGCGCGCGATCTTTTCGCGCAGCAGGTTGCCGTAGACCTCGGGCCGGCGCGGCATGAAGGGCGCGCCGAAGCAGGTCGAGAAGGTGGGCTGCGGCTCGGTCACGCCGCGCTCGGTGCCCGCGACCTTGGCGGTGAAGCCCGACAGGAAGTGATACATCGCCTGCGCCGGGCTCAGCCGCGCGATCGGCGGCAGCACGCCGAAGGCGTCGCAGGTCAGCATGATCACGTTCTTCGGATGCCCGCCCAGCGCCGTCTCGGAGGCGTTCGAGATGTATTCCAGCGGATAGGCGCAGCGCATGTTGGCGGTCAGCGAAGCGTCGTCGAAGTCAAGCTCCAGCGTCTCCTCGTCGTAGACCATGTTCTCGATCACGGTGCCGAACTTGCGGGTGGTCGCGAAGATCTCGGGCTCGGCCTCGGGGTTGAGGTTGATGGTCTTGGCGTAGCAGCCGCCCTCGAAGTTGAAGGTGCCGCGATC
The DNA here is from genome assembly GCF_046542825.1 of Rhodosalinus sp. Taxonomy (GTDB): domain Bacteria; phylum Pseudomonadota; class Alphaproteobacteria; order Rhodobacterales; family Rhodobacteraceae; genus Rhodosalinus. The sequence goes on from NZ_JBKHAQ010000086.1 coordinate 5,398, forward strand.
GGACCAGCCATGCTCGTCGTCGCCGATCAGAACCCGCTCGGGGTCGGCCGAGAGCGTGGTCTTGCCGGTGCCGGACAGGCCGAAGAACACCGCCGTGTCCACCGGATTGCCCGGCGCGTGGTTGGCCGAGCAGTGCATCGGCATGATGCCCTTTTCCGGCAGGATGTAGTTGAGCAGCGTGAAGACAGATTTCTTGTTCTCGCCGGCATACTCGGTGCCGCCGATCAGGATCAGCCGCTTCTCGAAGTTCATCGCGATCACGGTGTCGCTGCGGCAGCCGTGCCGCGCGGGGTCGGCGCGGAACGAGGGCAGGTTGATCACCGTCCAGTCGGCGGTGAAGCGGTCGAGCGCCTCGCGTTCGGGCCGCCGCAGCAGGTGGCGGATGAAGAGGCTGTGCCAGGCAAGCTCCGTGACGACGCGCACGTCGATGGAATGGGCAGGGTCGGCGCCGGCGACGAGATCCTGCACGAAGACCTCGCGTCCCTTCATGTGGGCGAGCATGTCGACGTAAAGCGCCTCGAACCCCGCGGGCGACATCTCGGCGTTGTTGTCCCACCAGATCTTGTCGTCCACGTCGGGGGTGCGCACGACATGCTTGTCCCTGGGCGAGCGGCCCGTGAACTTGCCCGTGCTCACGAGGAAGGTCCCGCCAAGGCCAAGCCGCCCCTCGCCACGCTTCAGTCCCGCCTCGATCAGCGCCGGCTCGATCAGGTTGTAGTGTGCGACCTTCAGCCCCGAGATACCCTGATCCTCGAGCCGGAACTCCGGGTTCACCCGTCCAATGGTCATGATGCCTCGCTCCTCTCGCCGCCGTGGCGTGCTTGCCTGTCCGTCAGCCGGCCCCGCGACACGACCGGGCCCGGCGGGGCCTCGCGCCAGCCGGGCGACGCCTTTCGCTTAGCACGGCTTCGCGCAGGGTGAACAGCGGCGCCGCAGGGTGTTAGCGCAACCGGGCCGATTTCGGCGCAACCGGACTCACGTTAGCGCAATCAACCGGATCTCGGCTGCCGCAGGGTGAGGCAAATTAGTCATTGTTGAAGGAATTGTGGCTGGAATCAGGTGCGAAGCCCGCGTGATTCGCAAATTGGGATTGATTGTAAAGCCCGAAAAGAGGATGAAGGGCGAAAAAAGACAGGCAGAGCAGAACAAGGAACCACTCATGTCCCGGATCGCCCTCGTGGACGATGACAGGAATATCCTGACATCGGTGTCCATGACGCTCGAGGCCGAAGGTTTCGAGGTCGACACCTACAACGACGGCCAGTCCGCGCTGGAGGCCTTCAGCCGAAAGCTGCCGGACATGGCCGTTCTGGACATCAAGATGCCGCGCATGGACGGCATGGATCTGTTGCAGCGGCTGCGGCAGAAAACATCGATGCCCGTGATCTTCCTCACCTCCAAGGATGACGAGATCGACGAGGTCCTGGGGCTGCGGATGGGGGCGGACGACTACGTCAAGAAACCCTTCTCGCAGCGCCTGCTGGTCGAACGCATCCGCGCGCTCCTGCGGCGGCAGGAACTGATTTCAGGCGATGCGGTCGGCGAGCACGAGGACGTCAGGACAATGGTCCGCGGCAACCTCACGATGGATCCGCTGCGGCATGCCGTGATGTGGAAGGGGCAGGACGTCACGCTGACCGTGACGGAGTTCCTCCTGCTCCAGGCGCTCGCGCAGCGGCCGGGCTTCGTGAAGAGCCGCGACCAGCTCATGGACGTGGCCTATGACGAACAGGTCTACGTCGACGACCGGACCATCGACAGCCACATCAAGCGCTTGCGCAAGAAGATGCGCGCGGTCGACCCCGAGTTCTCGGCGATCGAGACGCTTTACGGCATCGGCTACCGTTACAACGAAGAATAGCGATGGCGCTGGCTGAGGAGAGCGGCATCGGCCGCGCGCCACCGCGCCGGGAACCGGATCTGGTTCTCGGCGACGACTGGGTTGCCCCTGACCCTGAGGCCGACAGCAGCGAAGACCCCACGCGGGTGCGTCGAGGGGTCCTGTCGTGGCGCCGCTCGCCGCTCACGCGCAAGATCATCATCTTCAACCTGATCGCGCTCAACATCCTTGTCGCCGGCATCCTCTACCTCGACGGCTCGCGCGAGAGCCTCGCGCTGCAGCGCGCCTCCGGCCTCGCGGGCGAGGCCAGGCTCATCGCCGACGTGTTCGAGGTGCGGGAGAGGGCGCCGGACCAGGCCGCCGACGTGCAACGCACGCTCCGAGCCCTCGATCTTCGGCAGGGGATGGAGGTCTTCGTCTTCGATCCGCAGGGCAACATCCTCGCCCATCAGGACGGGCGCGCGGCGCCCGCCGATCTGGAGGCGCTTCGCGAGACGCCGCCGCGCACGTTCATCACCGATGCGCTTGCCCGGGCCTGGACGGCGGTAGAGGAGACGCTGGGCGGTGGCAGTGCGGGGCCGCTGGAGGAGCAGCTCGCCCCGCAGATCGAAAGCGCGCTGGCCGGGCGCGCCGCCGTCGAGACCGGCCTCGATGCCGACGGCGGCACCGTGATTTCCTTCACCACGCCGATCATCCGGGACGGCCGGGTCGTGGGTGCCGTGGCCGCCACCAGTGCCGCCGGCGAGATCGACGAGTTCGTGCGCGCCGAGCGCGAGCGCGTGCTTCAGATGTTCGTGATCGCGATTCTCGTGTCCATCGGCCTGAGCCTCGTGCTCGCCTCGACGATCTCGAATCCGATCTCGCAACTCGCTGCCGCCGCAGAGATCGGCCGCGACCGGCACCGCAGCTCCTTCGGCCGGTCCGGCCGCATCCGTATCCCGGACCTGACCGCACGCCCCGACGAAATCGGACAGCTTTCCGGTGCGCTGCGCGGCATGGTTTCCGCGCTCTACGACCGGATCGACGCCAACGAACAGTTCGCCGCCGATGTCGCGCATGAAATCAAGAACCCCCTCGCCTCGCTGCGCTCGGCCGTCGGCACGCTCCGCGTCGCGAGCCGCGAGGACCAGCGCGCCCGCCTGCTCGACGTGATCGAACACGACGTACGCCGCCTGGACCGGCTGGTGAGCGACATCTCGAACGCCTCGCGCCTCGACAGCGAACTGGTCAAGGAGGTCGAGGAAAGCTTCGACCTGCGCAGGATGCTCGACAACCTCTGCCAGTATCTCGGGCAGCAGGCGCGGGAGAAGGGCATAGAGTTCATCACGGATCTTCCCGACCAGCCGGTGATCGTGCAGGGCCTGGAGGCCCGGCTTGCGCAGGTGGTGGTCAACCTGGTGACCAACGCCATCAGCTTCTGCGAGGATGGAGACGCGATCCGGCTCTGGGCGCGCAAGCGCGAGAACCGCGTGCTCGTCGTGGTCGAGGATACCGGCCCCGGTATCCCCGAGGGCGCGCTCAAGAAGATCTTCAAGCGCTTCTACTCCGAGCGTCCCGCCGACGATTTCGGCAACAACTCGGGGCTGGGCCTCGCCATTTCGGAGCAGATCGTGCACGCCCACGGCGGCGTCATCTGGGCCGAGAACATCCGTCCCACCGCAGCGGATTACACGTCGGAGCCGCTGGGGGCCCGCTTCGTCGTGGGCCTTCCGCTCTAGGCGATGGATGACCCGCCGCGCCCCGGGTCCCGGCCGGCCGAGGACGCGGCGCTGCTGCATGCCAGTGCCGTCGCCGCCCACGGGCGCGCGGCGCTCTTTCTGGGGCCGTCCGGCAGCGGCAAGTCGGCGCTGGCGCTGGAATGTCTCGCGCGCGGCGCGCGCCTGGTAGGCGATGATCGCGTATGCGTGCTGCGGCGCGGTGCGCGGCTCATCGCCCTGCCGCCGCCGAAACTGTCGGGAGTGGTCGAGGCGCGTGGCGTCGGCCTTCTGCACGCGCCGGTGGCCGCGCCCGCCCCGATCGCGGTTGCGGTGCAGCTCGGGTTCCGGGAAACGGAGCGCCTGCCGCCGCGCCGAACGCTCACCCTGATGGGTGTGGACCTTCCGCTCTTTCATAATCCGGCGACACCAGCTTTCCCCGCCGCGATCCTGCTATATCTCCAGAGGGGTAGGTTTGCCTGAGTTTGCTGGGATGAGCGGGGAAAGCGGGGCCGTTCAGCGCATCGTGCTGGTGACCGGGCCTTCGGGCGCCGGGCGGTCGACCGCGATTGCCGCGCTCGAGGATGCAGGCTTCGAGGCGATCGACAACATTCCCATCGGACTCGTGCCGCGTCTGATCGCCGGGCCGCCGCTGGACCGTCCGCTGGCGCTGGGTCTCGATGCGCGCAACCGGGATTTCGCGCCCGACGCCCTGTTGGACCTGATGGACACGCTTGCCGGCCGGCAGGGCATCTCGGCCGAGCTGATCTACCTCGATTGCCGGCCGGACGTGCTTCTGCGCCGCTTTTCGGAGACGCGGCGCCGCCATCCGCTGGCGCCGGCCGAGGCGCCGGAGGCCGGGATCGAGCGCGAGGCCGACCTGATGGGCCCGGTGCGCGCCCGGGCCGAGATCCTGATCGACACCTCGGATCTCACGCCGCACGACCTGCGGGCAGAGGTGGTGCGGCTCGCCGCGCCGCAGAGCGGGCTCGGCCTTGCCGTCACGGTGCAGTCCTTCAGCTACAAGCGCGGGCTGCCGCGCGGGCTGGACATGATCTTCGACGGCCGCTTTCTCGACAATCCCTACTGGCACCCCGATCTGCGCGCGCTCGACGGGCGCGACGCCGAGGTGCAGGCGCATGTCGCCGCCGATCCGCGCTTCGCGCCCTTCTTCGACCGGGTGCTCGACCTGACGCGCCTGTTGCTGCCGGCCTGCCGGCAGGAGGGCAAGACGCATTTCGGTCTGGGCTTCGGCTGCACCGGCGGGCGTCACCGTTCGGTCACGCTTGCGGAACGAATGGCGGCGGCCCTTGCGGCCGACGGCTGGCAGGTGTCAGTTCGGCATCGCGAGCTTGAGCGCGCCGTGCCGGGCGAACCGCGTCCGGAGCCGGCCGCCGCCAGCGCCGAGAGGACCGCGTGATCGGAATCGTCATCGTCGCCCACGGAGGGCTTGCGCGCGAGTATCTTGCTGCCGTCGAGCATGTCGTCGGCAAGCAGCGTGGCATCCGTGCCATCGCGATCGAGCCGGACCACGACCGCGCCGCGAAACAGGCGGAGATCGCCGCGGCGGCCGACGCCGTGGATGCGGGCGACGGCGTGGTGGTCGTGACCGACATGTTCGGCGGCTCGCCGTCGAACCTCAGCCTGCGGGCCTGCGCCGTGGCGAACCGCCGCATCCTGTACGGTGCGAACCTTCCGATGCTGATCAAGCTTGCCAAGAGCCGCCACAAGCCGCTGGGAGAAGCCGTCCGCGCCGCGCTCGAGGCGGGGCGGAAGTATATTGACAGCCACAACGTTTCGGCTGACTAAACCCCTTCATGTCGACCGAAACCGTCCATCGAACCCTGACAATCGTCAACGACAAGGGGCTCCACGCGCGGGCTTCGGCCAAGCTGGTCGAGGTCGTCGAGGGCTTCGACGCCGTGGCCGAGGTCAGCCGCGACGGGCTGAGCGCCTCGGGCGACTCGATCATGGGCCTTTTGATGTTGGCAGCTTCCAAGGGAAGCACTATTGAGCTTCAGACGTCGGGCCCGGACGCGCAGGCGCTCGCCGATGCGGTCGAGGCGCTGGTGGCCAACCGCTTCGGCGAGGAGATGTGAGCCCGAACCGCACCGGAGGCATCCCGTTGGTCGAAAGCTCCCGGCACCGCTCGGTGCTGATGCACCGCCAGCCCGCCCGCCCCACGGGGCAGGGCGATGGCGGACTGCACGACCGGCCCTACGACCGGCGGCGGCTCAGCTACGCCAACACCTTCACCAGCCCGGTCAAGGTCAAGACCATACAGGCGATGGAACTGATGACCGGCAAGCTGAAGCTCTTGCGGCTGATCCGCCGGTTCGAGGCGATGGGCGTGCCGGTGGGCCAGCCCTTCTGGCGGCAGGCGCTCGAGGTGATGGGGATCGACCTGCAGACGCCGCCGGAGCAGATCGCGCGCATCCCCGAGACGGGCCCGCTGGTGATCACCGCAAACCACCCCCACGGGCTGGTCGACGGGATGGTGCTGGCGGAGCTGATCGGCCGGCGCCGTACGGATTACAAGATCCTCACCCGCTCGCTGCTGACCGGCGTGGGCGAGATCGAGCAGTTCATGATCCCGGTGCCCTTCGCGCATGAGAAGGATGCGCTGCAGCAGAACCTGGAGATGCGGCGCCAGGCGATGGATCACCTGAAGGCCGGCGGCGCGATCGTGCTCTTCCCCTCCGGCGTGGTGGCAGCATCCGAGACGTTGTTCGGCCCGGCGATCGAGGCGGAGTGGAACCCCTTCACCGCGAAGATGATCCAGCGGTCGTGCGCGCAGGTCGTGCCGATCTACTTTCCCGGCGCCAATTCGCGCTGGTACCAGATGGCGAACCGCATCTCGCCCACCCTGCGGCAGGGGCTTCTGCTGCACGAGGTGGCGCATGCGCTCGACAAGCCGCAGGCCCCGGTGGTGGGCCGGGCGATCGACCGCGACGAGATAGAGGCCTGGGCCAGCAATCCCCGCGGCTTCGTCGCCTGGCTGCGCGAGCGCACGCTCGCGCTGGGCGCGGGCTGAGCCGCTCGTCCGCCCTGGCGGGCGTCCTCGCTGTCTCCGCGATGAGCCCCGGAAAGGGCGAAGAGCGCGCCGCTCAGCGCGTGGGCACCGGCGTCTCGCCCCGGTAGTCGTAGAAGCCGCGCTTCGTCTTGCGGCCAAGCCAGCCGGCCTCGACGTATTTCGTCAGAAGCGGGCAGGGGCGATATTTGGTGTCGGCCAACCCGTCGTGCAGCACGTTCATGATGGCGAGGCAGGTGTCGAGCCCGATGAAATCCGCGAGTTCGAGCGGACCCATCGGGTGATTGGCGCCCAGTTTCATCGACCGGTCGATCGACTGCACGCTGCCGACGCCTTCGTAGAGGGTATAGACCGCCTCGTTGATCATCGGCATCAGGATGCGGTTGACGATGAAGGCGGGGAAATCCTCGGC
>NZ_JBKHAQ010000087.1:0-12374 GCF_046542825.1 Rhodosalinus sp.
GGCCAGTGCCCATAGGGGCGCGACTGGCATCGGCCGCAGGCTTGGCTGATCGGGCTTGCCCGCGTCGCGGCGGATGTCGAGGACGAGGCCTTCGCTGCCCGCCTCGGCGCCGATCCCCGGCGGAGCTCCGTCCTGCCCCGCGTGGCCTGCGGGCTACCGGGGCACGTCCGCCTCGGCTTGGGCGGCGGCGGCGACGGTGCCCTGGAGACCGGACCGGAGCGGCGGATCTCAACACCCAGCGATCTGCGAAAGGCAGTCTTTGCATATATTGCGAAACAGACTCCCTGCCTCACGACAGAGCCGGTGTCGCATCGGCATGATCACGGCGGAAGGTGGGGCAAGCCAGCGGTTACGGGGCATCTTCTTTTCCGGAAGGCGCTCGAGGGGATGCTGGCGGAGCGCGCAGCAGCGGCCCGAGGCGGGCCACGGCGGCCGCCGGGCCAGTGACGGTCGTTCCCAACCGGCACACGGAAATTCTCTCCGATGCCCGCTTGACGCTGCCCGCCGCAGGCCATAAGACAGCCGCCACCCGGGCAGGAGAAACGCTCGGGGGCAAGCGGGCGGTTGTAGCTCAGTTGGTTAGAGTACCGGCCTGTCACGCCGGGGGTCGCGGGTTCGAGCCCCGTCAACCGCGCCACTGCTTGCCAGAGTAGCCCCTGAAAACCTTGGTTTTTCCCTCCCACAGAACGGCGGGGAGTGCGGGCTTCACTGTCGTCGGCCGCCCGGATATGCCAGTTTCGGGGCATTGAGGGTTCTCGAGAGTCCTGTCTCTGTCAGACCCTGACGACGTCACCCGGCGACTCGGTTGTCTCTCCGGACATCCTCTCTTTGGAGAGGTGCCATGGCCGGCCTTGTGGTATGTCGATGGGCACGGCGGCGGGGCCCGGTGGCATGGCGAGATGGGGTCGGACGCGGCCATGCGCCGCCTCGCGCGCAACCTGGACCGTCCGGGACTGCGCCTGCGGTTCTGCCACGAGGCGGGCGACGATGCGCCGTCACCGGCGGGGCGCCGGACAGGATCACGCGGGTCCGGGGCTGGGCGGCATGCGCGGTCATTGCCCGCGCTGACGTATACGCCCGCGGCGGTATCAACGCCGGATCGGGCGGCGCTGACCCCGCTGCCGCCCGGGGGGCTGGCCCCCGCGGCGCCCTTTCAGATCGAGACCTGGGCGAGGAGCGCGTCGCGGGTGACGCGGGCCTTCACGTCCGACAGGGTGACCGCGCCGCGGGACATGGCGACGAAGCGGTCGGCGAGGCCGTAGGCAAAGTCGAAGAACTGCTCGACGAGCACGATCGCCATCTCCCCCTCGTCGCGCAGGGTCTCGATGACGCGGCCGATCTGCTGGATGATGTTGGGCTGGATGCCCTCGGTCGGCTCGTCGAGCAACAGCACGCGGGGGCGGGTGACGAGGGCGCGCGCGATGGCGAGTTGCTGCTGCTGCCCGCCCGAGAGGTCGCCGCCGCGGCGGTGTTCCATTTCCTTGAGCACGGGGAAGAGCTCGTAGATCCGGTCGGGCACCCGGCGCTGGCCCGCGGGCAGGCAGGCGAAGGCGGTCTCGAGGTTCTCGGTCACCGTCAGCAGGGGAAAGATCTCTCGGCCCTGGGGGACGTAGGCGATGCCGGCGCGGGCGGCCTGATAGGCGGTGGGGTGCCGCAGCGGCGTGCCGTCCACGGCGACCTCGCCGGCGGTATAGGGATGGCGGCCGGCGAGCGCCTTCAGCAGCGAGGTCTTGCCGACGCCGTTGGTGCCCATCACGGCGGTCACCGCGCCGGGCGGGGCCTCGAGGGAGACGCCGAACAGGATCTGGCTCTGGCCGTAATGCAGGGTGAGATCGGAGACCTGAAGCATGGGCTATCGTCCCAGATACACGTCGATCACCTGCCTGTTCGCGGTGACATGGTCGATGGAGCCTTCGGCGAGCACGGACCCCTCGTGCAGCACGGTGACCTTGCAGCCGAGCCGGCGGACGAACTCCATGTCGTGCTCGACGACGACCACCGCGCGCGTCTGGGCGATGCGCTTGAGGAGCGCCGTGGTGTGCTCCCGCTCGGCCGGCGTCATGCCCGCGGCGGGCTCGTCCACCAGCAGCAGACGCGGCTCCTGGGCCAGCAGCATGCCGATCTCCAGCCATTGCTTCTGCCCGTGCGAGAGCTCGCCCGCGATGCGCGGGAGCTGCGCGGTCAGCCCGATTTCCCCGGCGATCTCTGCGATGCGCGCCGCGTCCTCGGCGCCTTCGCGCCACATCAGCACGTCGAAGGGGCCGCGCGCGGCGCGCAGCGCCATGCGGAGATTGTCGTGCACCGACTGCGCCTCGAACACGGTGGGCTTCTGGAATTTCCGCCCGATGCCCTCGCGGGCGATGCGGCTTTCCGACAGGCCCAGCAGCGAGATCGACCGCTCGCCCCAGATCACCCGGCCCGCGTCGGGCTTCGTCTTGCCGGTGACGATGTCCATGAAGGTGGTCTTGCCCGCGCCGTTCGGCCCGATGACGGCGCGCAGTTCCGGCTCGCCGATCTGGATCGAGAGGTTGTTGATCGCGCGGAACCCGTCGAAGGTGACGGACACGCCGGAAACCTCGAGCAGCGCGCTCATCGAGCCTTCTCCTCGGGCGGGCCCTCTTCACGGCGCAGCGCGCCGTTGTCGGGCCCTAAATCGCCCACGCGGGCCGGCGCACGGCGCTCGGCGATCAGGTCGATCAGCCCGCCGAGGCCCTTCGGCGCGAAGAGCGTCACCAGCACGAAGGACAGGCCCAGCAGCACGAGCCACCAGTCCGTCCATTGCACGGTGTAGACTCCGAGGTCGATGTCGGGCGCGCCGCCGCCGGTGAACCACGAGGACAGCAGCGAGACGAAGGCCGCGCCGATCACCGCGCCATAGAGGCGCCCGCGGCCGCCGATCGCCACCCAGACGGCGAGGTAGATCGAGGCGATGGGCGCGATCTCGGCGGGATTGATGATTCCCGCCTGCGGGTAGTAAAGCGCCCCGGCAATGCCGGCGACCACCGCCGTCAGCGTGAAGACGAAGAGCTTGTAGCTCTCGACATGGTAGCCGAGGAAGCGCAGGCGGGCCTCGTCGTCGCGCACCGCGCGGATGACCGAGCCCATCTTGCCCGATACCAGCCAGGCGAAAAGCAGATAGCCCGCCGCGAGCGCGACCGCGGAGGCCCAGAAGAAGGCGATGGAGATCGTCGCCTGACTCACGTGGCCGAGCCCGGGCAGGTTCTGCAGCCCCGACAGGCCGTTGTTGCCGCGCAGCCCGGACTCGTTCTGCAAGAGGTAGAGCGAGAGCGCCAGCGTCATCGCCTGGGTCAGGATCGACAGGTAGACGCCGGTGACGCGGGAGCGGAAGGCGAGCCAGCCGAACACGAGGGCGAGCAGGCCCGGCACCAGCACCACCATGGCGAGCTGCAGGACGAGCGAGTCGGCGAAGCTCCAGATCGCGGGGAACTCGTCGGACCCGACGACGCCGAAAATCTGGCGGGCGATGGCGTCCCGTATCTCGGCCTCGGTGGGCGGAAGGACGGCGCCGGACAGGTTCTCGGCGACGATGATCTCGGTGCGGGCATACATCAGCCACATCCCGATGGCGTAGCCGCCGAGCCCGAAGAAGGCCATGTGGCCGAGCGAGAGGATGCCGCAATAGCCCCAGACCACGTCCATCGCGAGCGCCACGAGGCACAGGCACAGCGTCTTGCCCAGCGTCTTGACCATGGAGGTGGAGAGCGCGCCGGTGCCGGTGGCCTCTGCCATGAGCGTGACGCCGAGGCAGAACAGGGCGAGGATGGCGAGGAACCACACGACCGAGGGGTTCTGCGCCACGAACGAGCGGCGCTCGGGCGCGAAGGCGGCGGGGGCGCGGCCGGGGGATCGTCCGGTGGCGGCGGTCATGTCAGTCTCCCGCGGCGCGGCCCCTGAGGGCGACGATGCCCTTGGGCCGGAACTGGATGAAGAGGATGATGAACAGGATCATGTAGGTCTGTGCGGCCAGCGTGTTCGAGGGGTTGAGCCATTCCACACCTTTCTGGAACACGCCGATGAGTGTGGCACCGGCGAGCGTGCCCCAGACATTGCCGACGCCGCCCACGACGACCGTCATGAACGACTGCACGATGTAGGCCTGCCCCATCTCGGAGGTGACCTGGGCGTAGAGGCCGATGGCCACGCCCGCGATCCCGGCGATGCCGGAGCCCAGGCCGAAGGTGAGCATGTTGATCCGGTCGGGGTCGATCCCCATCGAGGCGGCCATGCCGGGGTTCTGCGTCACCGCGCGGACCTCGAGGCCAAGACGCGTGCGCTTGAGGATGACGAGCAGCACGGCGAGGAAGATCAGCGCCAGCACGAAGATCGCGATGCGGATGTAGGAAATCGACACGACGTCGTTGATCACCAGCGAGCCGTCGAGCCAGCCCGGCGCGGTGAGCGGTCGGGCCTGGGTGCCGAAGATGTTCTTGGCCAGCTGCTGCAGCATGATCGAGATGCCGAAGGTCGCCAGCAGCGTCTCCAGCGGCCGGTGGTAGAGCCAGCGGATCACCAGCCGCTCCATCGCCACGCCCGCCCCGAAGGTGACGGCGAAGGCGAGCGGCAGGGCGATCAGGATCGACAGGGTATGGTCGGGCACGAAGAGCTGGACGACATAGCCCGTATAGGCGCCCATCATGATGAACTCGCCATGGGCCATGTTGATCACCCCCATCACCCCGAAGGTGATGGCCAGCCCCACGGCGGCGAGGAAGTAGATCGAGGCGAGCGAGAGCGCGTCGAGGCCGAGATCGAGCGTCCGGTTCATCGCCACGGCGGTCTCGGTGGAGCCGAGCGCGCGCGTCGCGGCGGCGATCACCTCGGCGTCGGGCTCGACATATTCCTCGAAGAAGGTGTGCGCGGCGAGGGCGGCGTCGATTCCCGCTTCGGTGACGAGCGGCGGAACGGTGCCGGCCTCGGCAAGCGCAACATAGGCGCGGGCGCGGGCCTCGTCGGTGCCGAGCTCGCGCACGGGGACACCGCCGACGCGGCCGCCCTCCACGTTGGCCTCGAGCCCGGCCTTGATCGCCTGCGGCGTCACGGCTTCTGGGGCGAGGCCGGCCTCGACGAGGGCGGCGTAGGCCTCGGCGCGGGGGATGTCGGCGCCGGGGGTGAGGGTGCGGGCGATGCGGGGCCCGTCCTGGGGCGCGGCGGCGACGCGGAATTCGGTGGCGAGCACCCGGTTGAGCACCGCGCGCGTCTCCACGGAGAGATCGCCCGAAAGGCTGTCCAGAGCGGCGACACGGGTCTCGGTCGTCGCGCCGAAGCGGGCCTGCAGATAGGCGAGCAGCCGCTCCTTTCGTTCCTTGAGCGCGGCGTCGGGCTCATCGGGGATGGAGCGTTCGAGCGGCGCGATCTGGTCGGGCCCGAGCGCGCGGGCAAGCGCGCCGACGGCGGCGCGGCGGGTCTCGATGTCGGGATCGGAAAGCTGGAACTGCACCAGCGCCGTGCCGATCTCGCGGCGCACCCCGCCATTGGGGCGCACCTCCTCGATCGTGTCGTCCGGCACCGCCTCCGCGACCGGTGCGCGGCTGGCGATGTCGAGAAGGGTGACGACGTCGTCGCCCGCGGGCTCGGCGTAAAAGAAAAGCCCGTCCTCGCGGCGCTGCACCACGTCGCGCGCGGCCCAGGCTTCGAGAAAGTCGGGCACCTCGGGAAGGCCGGAGGCGACGAGATCGTCGATGACCGGGCCCACCGTGCGGCGGCCGGGATCGGCGACCTCCCCGGCATGGCGCTGGAGCACGTCCTGCAGCGTCTGAGCCGACGCGGCGGCGGGCAGCAGCAGCACGAGCGCGATCAGGGCGCAGAACAGGCGGGCTGTCGTCACGGCCGGTGATGTCCTTGTGGCGTTCTTTCGCACGAAAGATCGAGGCGAATTCTCGTAAGGGACTCCGGGCCCCGGGCGGAAGCGGAGGCGCGACGCGCGCGCCCCCGGCCTGCGGCTCAGTAGTTCGACTGGATCTGGACGCAGGTGTCCGTCTCGGTGTTGTACATCCCGCATTCCAGCTCCTGCCAGTCGGAGACGAGCACCGCCGATTCCGGCAGGTAGTCGGTCCAGGCGTCCCCCGGCACTTCCTCGGTCTGGCTGATGATGTCGAACTGCCCGTCGGCCTGGATCTCGCCGATGAGCACGGGCTTCGTGAGGTGATGGTTCGGGAGCATCTTCGCCGTGCCGCCGGTAAGATTGGGGAATTCCTGCCCCCACATCGCCTCGCGCACGGCGTCGACGTCGGTCGTGCCGGCCTCCTCGACCGCGTTCACCCACATGTTGAAGCCGATGTAATGGGCCTCCATCGGGTCGTTCGTCACCCGGTCCTCGCCCATGCGCGCCTTCCACGCGGCGACCCATTCTTCATTCGCCGGCGTGTCGGCCGACTGGAAGTAGTTCCACGCCGCAAGGTGGCCGACGAGGTTGGAGGTGTCGAAGCCCGACAGCTCCTCCTCGCCGACCGAGAACGCGATGACGGGGATGTCGGCGGAGTCGATGCCCGAGGCGGCGAGTTCCTTGTAGAAGCCGACATTTGCATCGCCGTTGATCGTGGAGATCACGCCGACGAAGCTGCCGTCGGCGGCGAGGTCCTGAACGTCGGCCACGATGGTCGACCAGTCGGAATGACCGAAGGGCGTGTAGTTGACGAAGATGTCCTCCTCCGGGATGCCCTTTTCCTTCAGGTAGGATTGCAGGATGTTGTTCGTGGTGCGCGGGTAGACGTAGTCGGTGCCCAGAAGCGCGAACTTCTCCACGCCGAGCTCCTCGAGGAAGTAGTCGACCGCCGGGATCGCCTGCTGGTTCGGTGCGGCGCCGGTGTAGAAGACGTTCCTCGAGCTCTCCTCGCCCTCGTACTGGACGGGGTAGAACATCAGCCCGTTGAGTTCCTCGAGCACCGGCAGCACGGCCTTCCGGCTCACGCTGGTCCAGGCGCCGAAGATCACGTCGACCTCGTCCACCGTCAGCAGCTCTCGCGTCTTTTCCGCAAAGAGCGGCCAGTCGGAAGCCGGGTCGACGACGACCGCCTCGATCTCGCAGCCGAGCACGCCGCCCTTCTCGTTCTGAAGATCGATGAGCATCTCCATCGTGTCCTTCAGGGTGGTCTCGGAGATGGCCATGGTGCCGGACAGCGAGTGCAGCACGCCCACCTTCACGGGGCATTCGGTGTCCTGCGCCGCGGCGGGCAGTGCAGCCGCGGCGAGGGTGGCCGCGGATACGGCGGCGAGAAGAACGGGTCTGGTCATGGGTCACTCCCCCAAAGCTGATGCGCCGCAGCGGAGCCCCGGAACGGCCTCGACCGTCCGCGGGGCGTCTGACATCCGCCCGCAGCTGTCTGTGTTTCGTCGCGCTGGGCATCCCCCTGTCCGGCGCTCCCCGCGACGTGCGCCTGCCGTTACCGCAGGCAGGACGATGCTAGCAGGCGCCTTTGCCGCGCGCAGTCGGATGCTGCGGCGCGGCGGCCCGGGCGATGCGCTTTCCGTTGCGGCGCCCTCTATTTGGGCAGCCGCGAGCGCTGCGGCGCGGAATTGTGCAGGTCTGGGATGCGGCCGTGCCGGACGCTCTCCCGGCGCCTTCGGCGCACGGCCCAGAGCCATCGGCCATCAGGCACCCGCGCGGGCGCTGCGTGGCAATCGCCCGTCTCGCGCCAGACAACTCCGTCCTTGCGCATCTTGGCGTCGCTCTCCGGGAGCAGGGCCTCGGCAAGCGTTGCACCCACCACGGTCGCGGCAGCGACCTGCGCCAGCCGCCTGACGCGCATCGCGGACAGCGCCCTGCGCCTGCAGCGGGGTGAACATCTCAGGCGCGCGCGGCCGAAGGTGCGTTGAGGTCTGCCAGCAGCCGGCCGTGGCACCGCGTCTCGGCCACCACGTCCCCGAACGTGCGCAGTCCGCGCGCCTCGAGCATCGGCAGCATCCGGCAGAACGCCTCTGCCGTGGCCTCTGCATCGCCCATCGCGGTGTGGCGCCGCTCTGGCGGGATCGCCACGCCAAGACGGTCGCAGAGCGCATCGAGCGAGTGGCTTTCACCGGTCCCGAACAGCACGGCGGAAAGCAGTACGGTGTCCAGCACGGGGTGGTCCCACACCCCGCCCGCGCGGTTGAGAAAACCGATGTCGAAGGGCGCATTGTGCGCCACCAGCACCGCGTCGCGGGCGAAACCGGCGAGCCGGTCCGCTGCCTCGCGCGGGGTCGGGGCGCCCGCCACCCGGGCGTTGTCGATACCGTGCACGCGCGTCGCCGTGGCTGGAATGGGGCGGCCCGGATCGACCAGCGTCTCGAACCGCTCGCCCGGCACCTGCCGGCAGCCAAGAACGCGCAGCGCCGCCACCTGCACCAGCGCGTCGCACGCGGGGTCGAGACCCGTGGTTTCGGTGTCGAACACGACGCAGGCAAGATCGCCCAGCGCCCGCCGCTCGAGCACCGGGTCCGGCGCCCGTTCGAGCAGCGAGAAGTCGTAGACCAGCGGGCGCGCCTCATCGGGCTGAAGCGTCTCGGCCTGCTCCAGCACCAGCAGCGCGCTGCCGTCGCTTCCCAGCGAACGAAGCCGTGCGGTGCTGCGTGCCATTCCGCCGGTCAGCGTTGCGACGAACTGCGCCTCGCCCGCCACGGCCGCGCGAAAGGCCGCCTCGAGGGGCGCCGCTTCGAGGTAGTCGGTGATCGGCGCGCCGAGCCGCGGCGCACCGGCCTGCGCGAGCAGCGCCGCCGCCTGCCCGTCGTAAAGCGCTATGCGCCGGTCGGGGCCGATCAGCACGGTGGCGACCGGCAACCGGGACAGCACCGCGGTCAGCCGTGCGCGCTCGGCGGCGAGCGACTCGGTCGCCTCGGCCACCCGGCGCGCGGCGGCAATCTCTGCCGCGCCCAGCCGTCCCGCCGCGGCGGCTGCGGCAGGCGCAAGATCACCCAGATAGCGGGCAGCGTCCTCTGCCGGGCCGGGGCCGCCGTGCGCGCCCGCGCGCAGGCCGGCGGCAAGCCGTTCTACCGGCACCGCGACATGCGCGTCGAAGAGGCGCCAGGCGAGCGTGGACAGCGCGAGCAGCGCAAGACCCGCTGCAACCCCGGCCAGCACGAAGCCCTGGGCGCCGCCGCCCCGCGCCCATCCAAGCCAGAGCGCCGCGATGACCGATGTCGTGGCCGCCGTCCAGAGCGCGGCGAAGAACAGGAAGATCCGCAGCCGAAGGCCCCAGCGCGGTTTCATGTGCCCGTCTCCCCGCAGGCCGCCGAGACGATCGTGTCCTCCGTGCCGACCGTCTGCCAGACCACGTTGTCGCCGGAACCGTCGCCCGGCAGGGCCCGGGCGCCGCGCGCACAGTCCACCCGGATCTGGAGTTGCCGCACCGGTGCCCAGCGCCCGAAGAACCACAGATCGGCCAGCCGCTGTTCCGGCAGCACCGAATTCTGCCGGACAGAGGCACCGTCGAGCGCGACAAACCGGCCGGTGAAGGGGGCAAGATAGGTCCACGGTCGCCAGACGGCGCGCGACTCCACCGTCTCGATCACCTCGAATTCGGACGGCAAGGCACCGGCGGTCCGACCGAACCAGCTGTATTCGCTGGAGATCGTTGCCGCCAGCATCGCCGCGCCTGCGGCGACCGGCGCGATCCATCGCGGCAGGCGGCCGCCCAGCACGCGGTTCGCCAGCAGTGCGACACCCGCTGCCGCGAGTCCGGCGAAGATCGTGGCGATCAGTTCCAGAAACATCCGCCCCTCCCCGGCGCGCCTCCCCGCGCGCCCTCAATGATCCCCGAATACCTGCTCCGAAGAGATCGTGACAGCACCTTGTGCGCCGCCGGACGGGCGCGAGCCGGTCATCATGCCAGCGCGCCCTTGCCGTGGCCAAGGGCCGACTGCATCGTGCGGACCACGACGAAGGCATCGCGCAGGTGGCTGCGCTCGAATTCCGACAGCTCCGAGGGCGCCATGAAGTTGTCGGGCGCAGCGCCCCGCGCGATCTGGCGCGCCTGATGCGCGAGGCGGGTGCCGGCAATCAGGTCCCAGGCGTCCAGCAGGTCGCGGCCTCCGGCCTTCGAGATCACGCCGGCCGCCCGCGCGGCCTCTAGCCGGGCGCGGGTGCCCACGGGCTCGATCCGGCCGCGCAGGGCATGGACGCGCGCAAGGTCCACGATCGGGACAACCCCGTTGAGCTTGAGGTCGATCTGATGCCGATGCTCGCCCGAGCGGATCGTCGCGAAGCCGCGCCAGAGCCCGAGCGGCGGGACGTGCTTGAGCGAATTCGCGATCATGTGAGCGGTGAAGATCGAGTTCTTCGAGGCCGCTTCCAGCGTTTCGCGGTGCAGCCCCTCGAAGAGGCGCGTCTCGCCGCCGATGGGGCGCAGATCGAACATGACCGAGGCGAGCATCTGCGCCTCCGGCGAGGGATGCGCGATCCAGCCGGAGAAATAGTCGCGCCAGACGCGCAGGGGCTGTCGCCAGCGTGGATTCGTCGCCATCATGTCGCCGGGGCAGTAGATGTAACCGCAGGCGGCAAGCCCGTCGGACACGAAGCGCGCGAGGCGCTCGAAATAGGGCATGTCGGCGTCGGTGACCGCGTCGCTCAGCATCAGGCAGTTGTCCTGATCCGAGACACCGGTCTGCTCCTGCCGGCCCTGGCTGCCGCAGGCGAGCCAGAGATAGGGCACCGGCGGTGCACCGAGGTCTGCCTCGGCCAGTGCCAGCAGCCGGCGGGTGGCGGCGTCCGCGACATCGGTGATCTGGCGCGTCACCGCCTCGGGCCGGGCGCCGCCGGCGACGAGCTGCGCCAGAAGCTCGGGCAGCCTGGCGGTCACGCGCGCCATCGCGGCGGCATCGGGGGCCTGGGCCACGCCGCGCACCAGTTCGCCAGTGCCAAGCGCCTGAACCCGGGTCAGGTCGGTCTGCGTGACGATGCCTGCGAGGCGCGCGCCCTCCATGATCGGGACATGCCCGATGCCGCGCTCCATCATCAGCGCAAGCACGTCGGAGCCCAGCGCCGAGGGTGGCAGGGTCACCGGCGCGGCAGTCATCACCTCGCCCACCGGCGTGTCGGGGTCGCGCCCCTCTGCCAGGAGCCGGCCGGTCAGATCGCGCAGCGTCAGGATGCCCAGAAGCCGCTCGTCGCGCGTGACGCAGAGCGAAGAGATGCGGCGCGCGTGCATCAGCGCCGCGGCCTGCCGGGCCGGCGTTTCGGGGGCGCAGGTGATCGGATCGCGCGTCATAAGCGCGGTGAGCGGCAGGCTGGCAAGATCGGGGCGCGCCGGCCGCGCCGGGGCGGCGGCAAAGAAGCGCCCGAACGCAGGCACGTCGCGGCAGAGCGCGCGAAAGGTTTCTTCGTCGAGGGTGAGGACCGTGGAGGGTTCGGTCGCGCGGACCGTGTTGCGCGCCGTCTCGCGGCGCAGCACGGCGCGGCCCGAAATCGTCGCGCCGGGGGCCAGTTCGGCAACCTTCTCGCCGCGGGCATCGAGCCGCGCAACCTGTCCGCTTGCGAGAACCGCGACGAAGGCAAGCGCCTCACCCGCTTCGCGCAGCACCTCGCCCACGGCGAGCCGGCGCCGCTGCATCTGCGCCACGAGCCCGACGAGCCGCTCGCGCGACAGCATGTCCCAGGGATGCGCCGTCGCCAGAAAGGCGATTTCCGCCTCCGGATCCGGGGCGGGGGATGGCGGGATCGGCATGGGCTGGCGCATCGGCCTCGGGCCTTTCGGGGTGAGGGGAGGGGCGGGCCCGAAGGCCCGCGCCCATCGGTGTCAGTGATCCTGCGCCGTGGCCGCGCCGCGCGGGATGCGGACGCTTTCGACCAGTTCCTTGATCTCCTTCGGCGTGTCCGCCGTCATGTAGGAGACCGCATAGGCGACCGCAAAGTTCAGCCCCGCGCCCACCGCGCCGATCGCCGTGGACTGGATGCCCAGCAGCGAGCCGTCCACCGTGTCGGGGAAGCTGTTGGTGTCGGGGACGAAGAACCAGCCCTTGTGCAGGAAGATGTAGACCAGCGTGAAGACGAGGCCCGTCAGCATCCCTGCCACCGCGCCGTGGTTGTTGATGCGCGTCGAGAAGATGCCCATCATCAGCGCCGGGAAGATCGAGGCCGCCGCAAGTCCGAAGGCCAGCGCCACGGTCTGCGCCGCGAAGCCGGGCGGATTGAGGCCCAGATAGGTCGCCACGACGATCGAGGCCGCCATCGCCAGCCGCGCGGTCAGCAGTTCCCCCTTCTCCGAGATGTTCGGCGTGAGCTGCCCCTTGAAAAGGTCGTGGGCCACCGAACTGGAGATCGCCAGCAGGAGCCCCGCCGCCGTCGAAAGCGCCGCGGCAAGCCCGCCTGCCGCCACCAGGCCGATCACCCAGCCCGGCAGGTTGGCGATCTCGGGGTTGGCCAGCACCAGGATGTCCTGGTTGAA
>NZ_JBKHAQ010000088.1:0-12110 GCF_046542825.1 Rhodosalinus sp.
GTCAGGACCCCGGCCGCGTGTTCAAGGGCAAGAAGATGGCCGGCCACATGGGGGCGGCGCGTGTCACCACGCAGAACCTGCAGGTGGTGCGCACGGACGCCGAGCGCGGGGTCATCATGATCAAGGGCGCCGTGCCCGGGCCGCGGGGCGGCTGGGTCACGGTCAAGGATGCGGTGAAAAAGCCTGCGCCCGAAAACCTGATCCTGCCCGCCGCGCTGAAGTCCGCCGCCGAAGAGGCCAAGCGCCAGGCCGAGGAGGCCGCCGCGCAGGCCGCCGCCGAGGAGGAGGAGGCCCGCCGCGCCGCGGAAGAGGCCGCCGCCGCCGAACAGGAGGCCGCGCTCAAGGAGGCCGAGGCCGACATCGAGGCGCAGAAGGAGGCCGAGCAGGGCGAAAGCCCCGCGTCGGACGAGAAGAAGGAAGGCGAGTGAGATGAAACTCGACGTCATCAAGCTGGACGGCGGCAGCGCGGGTTCGGTTGACCTCGGCGACGAGATCTTCGGTCTCGAGCCGCGCGCCGACATCCTGCACCGCGTCGTCCGTTGGCAGCGCGCGCGCGCCCAGCAGGGCACGCACAAGGTCAAGACACGCTCCGAGACGAGCTATTCGACGAAGAAGATCTATCGTCAGAAGGGCACCGGCGGCGCACGTCACGGCGACCGCAACGCGCCGATCTTCCGCAAGGGCGGGGTCTACAAGGGCCCCGTGCCCCGCAGCCACGCCCACGACCTGCCCAAGAAGATCCGCAAGCTGGGCCTGAAGCACGCTCTGTCGGCGAAGGCGCGCGAGGGGTCGCTCGTGGTTCTCGACGAGGCCACGGCCAGCGGCAAGACCGCCGAACTGGCCAGGCAGGTCCGCGAACTGGGCTGGAAGCGTGCGCTCGTGATCGACGGCGCGCAGGTCGATGCGGGCTTTGCCCGGGCCGCGCAGAACATCGAGGGCCTCGACGTGCTGCCCGGCATCGGCGCGAACGTCTACGACATCCTCAAGCGCGACACGCTCGTGCTGACCCGGGCGGGTGTCGAAGCATTGGAGGCGCGGCTGAAATGAGCGCGAAACCCGAACATTACGACGTGATCCGCAAGCCGTTGATCACCGAGAAATCCACCATGGCTTCCGAACATAACGCCGTGGTCTTCGAGGTGGCCATCGACGCGAACAAGCCCAGCATCAAGGAAGCCGTCGAGGCGATCTTCGGCGTCAAGGTCAAGGCCGTGAACACCTCGATCGCCAAGGGCAAGACCAAGCGGTTCCGGGGCATGCCCGGCCGCCGCAAGGACGTGAAGAAGGCCTATGTCACGCTCGAAGAGGGCAACACCATCGACGTGACCACCGGCCTCTGATAGAGGACGCCGACTCAGGCGGGGCCCCGGGCGAACCGGGGCCCCGGCCTTTTCGCCGGGGACCTTCGGGGCCCTTTGCCAGACGGGCCGGGAGGCCCGCACAACCGGGGCGGGACGCGCCCGCCCGAGAACGACGGAAGACAGAAACCATGGCACTCAAGTCGTACAATCCGACGACGCCTGGCCAGCGCGGGCTGGTACTGATCGACCGTTCGGAACTGTGGAAAGGCCGCCCCGTCAAGGCGCTCACCGAGGGCCTGACGAAGAAGGGCGGACGCAACAACACCGGACGGATCACCGCGCGGCGCCGCGGCGGCGGGGCGAAGCGGCTCTACCGCATCGTCGATTTCAAGCGCACCAAGCACGACATGCCCGCGGTGGTCGCGCGCATCGAATACGACCCCAACCGCACGGCCTTCATCGCTCTGGTTCAGTACGAGGACGGCGAACAGGCCTACATCCTGGCGCCGCAGCGTATTGCCATCGGCGACAAGATCGTGTCGGGCAGCAAGGTCGACATCAAGCCCGGCAACGCGATGCCGTTCTCGGGGATGCCGATCGGGACCATCGTGCACAACATCGAACTCAAGCCCGGCAAGGGCGGCCAGATTGCGCGCGCCGCTGGCACCTATGCGCAGTTCGTGGGCCGCGACGGCGGCTATGCGCAGATCCGGCTCAGCTCGGGCGAATTGCGGATGGTGCGGCAGGAGTGCATGGCCACCGTCGGCGCGGTGTCGAACCCCGACAATTCGAACCAGAACTTCGGCAAGGCCGGCCGGACCCGGCATTTCGGCAAGCGGCCTTCGGTGCGCGGCGTCGCGATGAACCCGATCGACCACCCTCTGGGCGGCGGCGAAGGCCGCACCTCGGGCGGCCGCACGCCGGTCACGCCCTGGGGCAAGGACACCAAGGGTCGCCGCACCCGCAACACCAACAAGGCGTCGCAGAAGCTGATCCTGCGGTCGCGTCACGCGAAGAAGAAGGGCCGCTGAGCCATGGCACGTTCCGTCTGGAAAGGGCCTTTCGTCGACAGCTACGTGTTGAAGAAGGCCGAGAAGGCCCGTGAATCGGGCCGCAACGACGTCATCAAGATCTGGTCGCGCCGCTCGACGATCCTGCCTCAGTTCGTGGGGCTGACCTTTGGCGTCTACAATGGGCACAAGCACGTTCCCGTGAACGTTTCCGAGGACATGATCGGCCAGAAGTTCGGCGAATACTCGCCGACGCGGACCTACTACGGTCACGCGGCCGACAAGAAAGCGAAGCGGAGATAACTGGCGATGGGCAAGGAAAAGAACCCCCGCCGCGTGGCCGAGAACGAGGCGATGGCAAAGCTGCGGATGCTGCGCACCAGCCCGCGCAAGCTCAACCTCGTGGCGGCCATGATCCGCGGCAAGAAGGTGGATCGCGCGCTGACCGATCTGACCTTTTCGAAGAAGCGCATTGCGCAGGACGTGCGCAAATGCCTGCAGTCCGCGATCGCCAACGCCGAGAACAACCATAATCTCGATGTGGACGAGTTGATCGTGGCCGAGGCCTGGGTCGGCAAGAACATGGTGCTCAAGCGGGGCCGCCCCCGCGCGCGCGGCCGCTTCGGCCGCATCGAAAAGCCGTTTTCGGAGCTGACCATCAAGGTGCGCCAGATCGAGGAGCAGGCCTAATGGGTAACAAGACCAATCCGATCGGGATGCGCGTTCAGGTCAACCGGACCTGGGATTCCCGCTGGTATGCCGACACCAAGGACTATGGCGACCTGCTGCTCGAGGATATCCGCATCCGCGAGTTCATCCGCAAGGAGGCCAAGCAGGCCGGCATCGCGCGCATCATCATCGAGCGGCCGCACCGCAAGTGCCGCGTGACGATCCATGCCGCGCGTCCGGGCGTCATCATCGGCAAGAAGGGCGCCGACATCGAGGCGCTGCGCAAGAAGCTGGCGTCGATGACCGACAGCGAGCTGCACCTCAACATCGTCGAGGTGCGCAAGCCCGAACTCGACGCCACGCTGGTGGCCGAGTCGATCGCCCAGCAGCTCGAGCGCCGGGTGAGTTTCCGCCGGGCGATGAAGCGGGCGGTGCAGAACGCGATGCGCATGGGCGCCCAGGGCATACGGGTCAACGTGTCGGGCCGCCTCGGCGGGGCCGAGATCGCGCGGACGGAGTGGTATCGCGAGGGGCGGGTGCCGCTGCACACGCTGCGGGCGGACATCGACTATGCCAATGTCGAAGCCTCCACGCCCTACGGGATCATCGGCGTCAAGGTCTGGATCTTCAAGGGCGAGATCATGGAGCACGACCCGCAGGCCCGCGACCGCCGCATGCAGGAGATCCAGGACGGCCCGGCCCCCCGCGGCGCCGGTCGTCGCTGAGGAGACGTGAAAGATGCTTCAACCCAAGCGCACGAAATTCCGCAAGCAGCACAAGGGCCGCATCCACGGCGAGGCCAAGGGCGGATCGGATCTGAACTTCGGCACCTACGGCCTGAAGGCCACGCAGCCCGAGCGCATCACCGCGCGCCAGATCGAGGCCGCGCGCCGTGCCATGACGCGCCACATGAAACGTCAGGGGCGGGTGTGGATCCGCATCTTTCCCGACCTGCCCGTCACCTCGAAGCCGACCGAGGTCCGGATGGGCAAGGGCAAGGGTTCGGTCGATTTCTGGGCAGCTCGCGTCAAGCCCGGCCGCATCATGTTCGAGATTGACGGCGTGGCCGAGGATGTGGCAAGGGAAGCGCTCCGACTCGCGGCGATGAAGCTGCCGATCAAGTCGCGCATCGTCGTCCGGGAGGACTGGTAGGATTTTCGGGCATCCGGCCGGCGGCCGGGCGCCCGCAGCGTGTTGGAAAAGCGCGGGATGGTGCCACTGGGGCACGGCGGCTGGCGCCGCGTTCCGCGACTTCTGATGGAAGGACGTTAGGCGATGGACGCCAAGGAACTGAGAGACAAGACGCCCGACCAGCTCCGCGAGGAGCTGACCCGGCTGAAGAAGGAGGCGTTCAACCTGCGCTTCCAGCAGGCCACCGGCGCGCTCGAGAACACCGCGCGGATGCGCGCCGTGCGCCGCGATGCTGCGCGCGTCAAGACCGTGCTGAACGAGAAGGCCGCGCAAGCGGCCGCCGAGTAAGGGGGAGCCATGCCCAAGCGTATCCTTCAGGGCACCGTGACCTCCACGGCCAATGCCCAGACCGTGACCGTCTCGGTCGAGCGCCGCTTCAAGCATCCGGTGCTGCAGAAGACGATCCGGAAGTCGAAGAAGTATCGCGCCCACGACGAGAACGGGTCGTTCTCGGTGGGCGACAAGGTGCGCATCATCGAATGCGCGCCGAAATCCAAGACGAAACGCTGGGAGGTGGTCGCCGACTAAGCCCCTTGGGCGGCATCGCCGCCGGGCAGAAGGCCATCACGTCCCGGTTTGATCGAAACCCTGGGGAGCACGGGCAGGGCCCGCCCCAAAGGTCGGGAGAAACCTCATGATCCAGATGCAGACCAATCTGGATGTCGCTGACAATTCCGGCGCACGCCGGGTGCAGTGCATCAAGGTCCTCGGCGGATCCAAGCGGAAATACGCCTCCGTGGGCGACATCATCGTGGTGTCGGTCAAGGAAGCCATTCCGCGCGGCCGCGTGAAGAAGGGCGACGTGCGCAAGGCCGTCGTCGTGCGCACCGCCAAGGAAGTGCGCCGCGAGGATGGCACCGCCATCCGCTTCGACCGCAACGCCGCCGTGATCCTCAACAACAACCTCGAGCCCGTTGGCACGCGGATCTTCGGACCCGTCGTGCGCGAGCTGCGCTCGAAGAACTTCATGAAGATCATTTCGCTCGCCCCGGAGGTGCTCTGATGGCCGCGAAGCTCAAGACCGGCGACAAGGTGATCGTGCTCACCGGCAAGGACAAGGGCCGCACCGGCACCATCGCCTCGGTCGATCCCAAGGCCGGCAAGGCGGTCGTGGACGGCGTGAACATGGCCGTGCGCCACACCCGCCAGTCCGCCCGCAGCCAGGGCGGCCGGATTCCCAAGGCGCTGCCTGTGGACCTGTCGAACCTCGCCATCGTGGACAAGAACGGCAAGCCCACGCGCGTCGGCTTCCGCGTCGAGGACGGCAAGAAGGTGCGCTATGCCAAGACCACGGGGGACGTGATCGATGCTTGACGCCCAGAATTACACCCCGCGCCTGCGCGCGCTCTTCGACGCCGAGATCAAGGCCAAGCTGAAGGAAGAATTCGGCTACGCCAACGACATGATGATCCCGCGCCTCGACAAGATCGTGCTGAACATCGGCTGTGGTGCAGAGGCGGTCCGCGACAGCAAGAAGGCGAAATCGGCGCAGGAGGACCTGAGCCTCATCGCCGGCCAGCGCGCGGTCATCACCAAGGCGAAGAAGTCGATCGCCGGCTTCCGTGTCCGCGAGGACATGCCGCTGGGCGCCAAGGTCACGCTGCGCGGCGCCCGCATGTACGAGTTCCTCGACCGGCTGATCACCATCGCGCTGCCCCGCGTCCGCGACTTCCGCGGCGTGAAGGGCTCGGCCTTCGACGGCCGCGGCAACTATGCCATGGGCCTGAAGGAGCACATCGTCTTCCCCGAGATCGACTACGACAAGGTCGACGAGATCTGGGGCATGGACATCATTATCGCCACCACCGCGAAGACCGACGCGGAAGCCAAGGCGCTGTTGAAGCATTTCAACATGCCCTTCAACAGTTAAGCGCCGGAGGAGACTGCATCATGGCCAAGAAAGCGATGGTCGAGCGCGAGAAGAAGCGCCAGCGGCTTGTCGAGAAATACGCCGCCAAGCGCGCCGCGCTGAAAGAGATCGCCAAGGACGAGTCGAAGCCGATGGAAGAGCGCTTCAAGGCGCGGCTGGCGCTTGCCAAGCTGCCGCGCAACAGCTCGCCCACCCGGCTGCACAACCGCTGCCAGCTGACCGGCCGGCCGCACGCCTACTACCGCAAGCTCAAGGTCAGCCGGATCGCCCTGCGCGAGCTGGGCTCCACCGGCCAGGCGCCGGGCCTTGTGAAGTCGAGCTGGTGAGGGAGGGTTTCAGATGAACGATCCCATCGGCGATATGCTCACCCGCATCCGCAACGCGCAGATGCGCGGCAAGACCAGCGTCGTCACCCCGGCGTCCAAGTTGCGTGCCTGGGTGCTTGACGTGCTGCAGGACGAGGGCTTCATCCGCGGCTATGAGCGCGGCACGGACGAGCGGGGCCATGCCCAGCTCGAGATCGCGCTCAAGTATGCCGACGGCCGGCCCGTGATCCAGGAGTTGCGGCGCGTGTCGACCCCCGGCCGCCGCGTCTACATGGGCGTGCGCGACCTGCCCTCGGTCCGGCAGGGCCTTGGCGTCTCGATCGTCTCGACCCCCAGGGGCGTGATGTCGGATGCCGCGGCACGCTCGGCCAACGTGGGCGGCGAAGTGCTCTGCACGGTATTCTGAGGAGGTTCGCGATGTCTCGTATCGGAAAACAGCCGGTCGCGCTCCCCTCGGGGGTGACCGCCACCGTGTCGGGTCAGACCGTCGAGGTGAAGGGGCCGAAAGGCACCCGCGCCTGGACGGCCACCGACGAGGTGACCATCACGCAGGAAGACGGTGTCATCCGCATCACGCCGCGCGGCAGCTCGAAGCGCGCGCGCCAGCAGTGGGGCATGAGCCGCACCAACGTCGCGAACCTGGTGCAGGGCGTGACCGAGGGCTTCAAGAAGGAGTTGGAGGTGCGGGGCGTGGGCTATCGCGCGCAGGCGCAGGGCAACACGCTGAAGCTCAACCTCGGCCTCAGCCACGATGTCGATTTCCCGATCCCGCAGGGCGTCACGGTGACCACGCCGAAGCCCACCGAGATCATCGTGGAAGGCAACAACGAGCAGCTCGTCGGCGAAGTCGCGGCCAAGATCCGCGACTGGCGGCGTCCCGAACCCTACAAGGGCAAGGGCATCCGCTACAAGGGCGAGTATATCTTCCAGAAGGAAGGCAAGAAGAAGTAGGGGCCCGGGAACAATGGCATTGGACAAGCGAACGCAGTTCCTGAAGCGCCGCCTGCGCGTGAGGAACAAGCTCAAGACGGTGAACGCAGGGCAGCTGCGCCTCTGCGTGCACCGGTCGAACAAGAACATCCACGCCCAGCTGATCGACGATGCGGAGGGCCGCACCGTTGCGGCCGCCTCGTCGCTCGAGGCGGATCTGGGCGTGATCGGCAAGAACAACGTCGAGGCCGCCGCCAGGGTGGGCACGGCGCTGGCCGAACGCGCGAAGGCCGCGGGTGTCGAAGGCTGCTACTTCGACCGCGGCGGCTTCCGCTACCACGGCGGCATCAAGGCGCTGGCCGACGCGGCCCGCGAGGGCGGGCTGAAGTTCTAGGGGCGGCCACGCCCCTTCACCGCCGGCGCAGGCCGGCAAGGACGGCGCGGGCGGTCACGCCCCGATGATCCGGGCCCGCACGGGCACCTGGATTGGACCATCTGGCGCATCAGGCGCCGCAAGCACAGGAGGCCGCATGGCCCGAGAACACAGAGACGGCGGCCGGGGTCGCCGGGACCGCGACGAGACGCCCGAATTCGCCGATCGCCTCGTGGCGATCAACCGCGTGTCGAAGACCGTGAAGGGCGGCAAGCGCTTCGGGTTCGCGGCGCTGGTCGTCGTGGGCGACCAGAAGGGCCGCGTGGGCTTCGGCAAGGGCAAGGCCAAGGAAGTGCCCGAGGCGATCCGCAAGGCGACCGAGCAGGCCAAGCGCGGCATGATCCGCGTGCCGCTGCGCGAAGGCCGCACGCTGCATCACGACGAGTCGGGCCGCTGGGGTGCCGGCAAGGTGATGATGCGCACCGCTCCGCAGGGCACCGGGATCATCGCGGGCGGCCC
The DNA here is from genome assembly GCF_046542825.1 of Rhodosalinus sp. Taxonomy (GTDB): domain Bacteria; phylum Pseudomonadota; class Alphaproteobacteria; order Rhodobacterales; family Rhodobacteraceae; genus Rhodosalinus. The sequence goes on from NZ_JBKHAQ010000088.1 coordinate 8,190, forward strand.
GATGCGCGCCGTCTTCGAGATGCTGGGCGTGCAGGACGTGGTGGCGAAGTCGCTGGGGTCGCAGAACCCCTACAACATGATCCGCGCCACGATGGACGCGTTGAAGAAGCAGCAGAGCCCGCGCATGGTCGCGCAGCGCCGCGGCAAGAAGGTCGCCGACATCCTGCACAGGGAAGACGCGCCCAAGCCCGAAGCGGCCGAGGCGTAAGGGAGACAGCACATGTCCAAGACCATCGTCGTCAAGCAGGTGGGCTCGCCCATCCGCCGCCCGGCCAAGCAGCGCCAGACGCTGATCGGCCTGGGCCTGAACAAGATGCACCGCACCCGCGAGCTGGAGGATACGCCGGCGATCCGCGGCATGATCGCCAAGATCCCGCATCTCGTCGAGATCGTCGAAGAACGCGGCTGACGGGACACGCGTCACGTTTGCACGAACTGGGCGCCCCTCGGTTTCGGGGGGCGCCTTTTTGCTGGCGAAGGGACCGACCGGGCAAGGCCCAAGTCTGCATGGGTCCGCCGTGCGCCGCCGTGAACGAGGGACAGCGTCGCGCATATGCCGTCCGGCATCCCGGTAACTCACGCTGACGGGGTGACCGACCGCCGGGACAGCGCCCGGCCGACCAACGTGGCCCCGACGATTCCGCTGTAGAGCAGAAAGAGGTAGAGGGGATAGGCAACCTCCAGCGCCGTGGTGTCGATGACGGACCCCACGCCCAGAAGCGCCGCGAGCCATTGCAACGCCCAGGGCCGCAATGCCTCGGACCGGGGGCGCCGGTAGGCCTTGGCGACGGTCAGCGTCCCGCCAAGCGTGCCGATCGTGATCGACAGGCCCATTGCCCAGGCCGGGTTGTCGGTCCACCACCAGAGGCCCAGGCCCAATGCGGAGAGGCTGATGACGGTGAAGTCGGCGGGCTCTGCCAGCGATCCGGTTCCCCGCCAGAGCGAGAGCAGGAAGATCGTGTTGGTGCCCGTCATTTGCGCGCCCGTGAAGAGCAGGCCGTCGCTTCCCCCGGACATCAGGATCGAGAAGAAGGCGATCAGGCTGAGCAGCCCCCAGATCAGCCAGGACGTGCGCTGCGGGATCACCGTTCCGCGCAGGACGTCGTAGCCGTAAGGCAGATACGCGGCAACGCTCAGGATGCCGGCCAGAGCGGCGATGTGCGTGCTGTCGAGTGCCATTTGCGCGCCTCCTGCCGATCGACCGAATGCCCGACGGCGGCACAGGAAAACGCCCGCCCTGCCCGTGCGGTCCATTCAAGGCAAAGCTCCCGCTGCCGCCCGCAGAAGCCGTCCCTTGCTTCATGGCGCCATGCGCCACCTCGCCGCCAATCTCTGCCGCTTGAACGCGGCGCGATTGACGGGTAAACGCCCGCGGTGGCCCTTTGGTCCGAATCCGACAACCAAAAAACGCCGTGGTCCGTCAACTCGCTTCGGGGCGGTATCCGGCAAGGAGAAGCGACATGAAACTCAACGAACTGCGTGACGCGCCAGGCGCCACGAAAAAGGCCAAGCGCGTGGGCCGCGGCCCGGGCTCCGGCAAGGGCAAGACCGCCGGCCGCGGCATCAAGGGTCAGAAGTCCCGCTCCGGCGTGGCCATCAAGGGCTTCGAAGGCGGGCAGATGCCGCTCTATCAGCGGCTACCCAAGCGCGGCTTCAGCAAGCCCAACCGCAAGTCCTATGCCGTGGTGAACCTCGGGATGCTCCAGAAGTTCGTCGAGGCCGGCAAGCTTGACGCCGGCCAGCCGGTGACGGAAGAGGCGCTTGTCGCCTCCGGTCTCGTGCGCCGCCGGCTCGACGGCGTGCGCGTGCTGGCCAAGGGCGAGCTGACCTCGAAGCTGGACCTGCACGTCACCGGCGCGTCGAAATCGGCCGTCTCTGCGGTGGAAGCCGCGGGGGGCTCGATCACGCTGTCGGCACCGTCGGCCGCCGAATAACGGGTTGTGGCGCGGGATCGCGCCGATTAGATAACCGAAAGCCTTATGCCCGCCGTCCTGCGCCCTTCACGCGCCGGGCGGTGGAGCCCTGACCGGGGGAGCGCATGGTATCCGCAGCCGAACAGATGGCCGCCAACACGAGCTGGGGTGCCTTCGCGCGCGCCACCGAGCTTCGGCAGCGCATCTTCTTCACGCTCGGCCTTCTGATCGTCTACCGCATCGGCACCTTCATCCCCGTGCCGGGGATCGACGGGCAGGCGCTGCAGGATTTCATGACGCAGGCCTCCACCGGCATCGGCGGGATGCTGTCGATGTTCACCGGCGGCGCGCTGGGACGCATGGGCATCTTCGCGCTGGGCATCATGCCCTACATCTCGGCCTCGATCATCGTGCAGCTGCTGGCGGCCATGGTGCCCAGCCTTGAACAGCTGAAGAAAGAGGGCGAACAGGGGCGCAAGAAGCTCAATCAGTACACGCGCTACGGCACCGTGCTGCTGGCGACGCTGCAGGCCTACGGCCTGGCCGTCAGCCTGGAGGCCGGCGATCTGGTGACCGACCCCGGCTGGTTCTTCCGCGCCTCCTGCGTCATCACGCTGGTGGGCGGGACGATGTTCCTGATGTGGCTGGGCGAGCAGATCACGGCCCGCGGCGTGGGCAACGGCATCAGCCTCATCATCTTCGTGGGCATCATCGCCGAGATCCCGGCGGCGCTGGCGCAGTTCTTCGCGTCGGGCCGGTCGGGCGCCATCAGCCCCGCGGTGATCGTCGGCGTGATCCTGATGGTGGTCGTGACGATCACCTTCGTGGTCTTCATGGAGCGATCTCTCAGGAAGATCACGATCCAGTATCCCCGCCGCCAGATGGGGATGAAGATGACCGAGGCGCAGACGAGCCACCTGCCGGTCAAGGTCAATCCGTCGGGCGTGATCCCGGCGATCTTCGCAAGCTCGCTGCTGCTGCTGCCGACCACGCTCAGCACCTTTTCCGGTCAGGAGTCCGGGCCGGTTATGTCCACGATCATGGCCTACTTCGGGCCCGGACAGCCCCTTTACCTGCTGTTCTTCGCGGCGATGATCATCTTCTTCGCCTACTTCTACACGTTCAACGTGGCCTTCAAGCCCGACGACGTGGCCGACAACCTGAAGAACCAGAACGGCTTCGTCCCCGGCATCCGGCCGGGCAAGAAGACCGCCGAATACCTGGAATACGTGGTCAACCGCGTGCTCGTGCTCGGCTCCGGCTACCTTGCGCTTGTCTGCCTGCTGCCGGAAATCCTGCGCAACCAGTTTGCGATCCCGTTCTACTTCGGCGGCACCTCGGTGCTCATCGTGGTCTCGGTCTCGATGGACACGGTGCAGCAGATCCAGAGCCATCTGCTTGCCCATCAGTACGAGGGCCTGATCCAGAAATCCCAGCTTCGCGGCAAGAAGCGGGGCGGCAAGAAGGCGCCGGCCAGGAAATGAACATCATACTTCTCGGACCGCCGGGGGCGGGCAAGGGCACCCAGGCGCGCCGGCTCGAAAAGCATCGCGGCCTCGTGCAGCTTTCCACCGGCGACATGCTGCGCGCGGCGCGTGCAAGCGGCACGGAAATGGGCAGGCGCGTCGCGGAAGTGATGGACCGGGGCGAGCTTGTCACCGACGATATCGTCATCGGACTGATCCGCGAGCGTCTGGAAAGCTCGGAGGCGCCTGGCTTCATCTTCGACGGGTTCCCGCGCACGCTTGCCCAGGCCGACGCGCTGGGTGAGCTCATGCGCGAGACGGGAGCGACGCTGGACGCCGTGATCGAGATGCAGGTGGACGACGACGAACTCGTCCGCAGGATCACGGCGCGCTCGACCTGCGCGGGTTGCGGCGAAGTCTACAACGACATCACGAGGCCGATCCCCTCGGACGGCAAATGCACCAACTGCGGCGGCACCGAGTTCACGCGCCGCGCCGACGACAACGAGGAAAGCCTGCGCCAGCGGCTGATGGAATACTAC
>NZ_JBKHAQ010000089.1:0-11634 GCF_046542825.1 Rhodosalinus sp.
TGGGCAATCTCACCGGCTTCGCCGCCGCGCGCGCGGCCCTCGGCCCCGGCGTGGCATATCTGACCGACCAGACCCACGCCTCGCTGCCGCGCAACCTGCGCGCGCTGGGCTTTCCGGAGGAGGATATCGCCGTGCTGCCCTCGGGCGCGCAGTGGCGCATGTCCGCCGACACCCTGCGCGACGCGATCGCCCGCGACCGTGCGGCGGGGCGCAGGCCGATGATGGTGGTGGCGACGGCGGGATCGACAAACACCGGCGCGGTGGACCCGCTACCCGAGATCGCCGAGATCTGCACGGCAGAGGGGCTATGGCTGCATGTCGACGGCGCCTATGGCGCGCCCGCGGCCATCACGCCGGAGGGCCGCGCGGTGCTGGCCGGCATGGAGCGCGCCGATTCGCTCGCGCTCGATCCGCACAAGTGGCTCTTTCAGCCCTACGACCTGGGCGTCTGCCTCGTCACCCGCCCGGGCGCGCTGGAGGCCGCCTTTGCCATGTCGCCGGAATACCTGCGCGACGTGCGGCAGGCAGGCGACGCGGTGAACTTCGGCAACCGGAGCCTGGAACTCACGCGCCGGTCGCGCGCGCTCAAGCTCTGGATGTCGCTTCGGACCTACGGCGCAGAGCGCTTCCGCACCGCCGTGCGCCGGGGCATCGAACTGGCAGAGGTCGCGGAGCGGGTGCTGCGCGAAAGCCCCGCGACATGGGAGGTGGTGACGCCCGCGCAACTGGGCATCCTCTGCTTCGCGCTGCGCGGCGCGGATGCAGCCGCCCATGAACGCGCGGCGCGCAGGGTGTCGGAAAGCGGCTATGCCTGCGTGACCACGACCGCGCTGGGCGGGCGCAGCGTGCTCAGGCTCTGCACGATCAACCCGCTGACGACCGAGGCCGACCTCCGCGGCACGCTGGAGCGGCTGGCGGCGGTCTGACGCCGTGACAGGGGATTGGCCCCCGACAGGCGTGGGGGGCGTGGGTCTCCCCCGCGGCCTTCGGGGACCGTTGAAAGCGCCAGCGCGTGACCCGACCTGCCCAACTGCGTTAGGCTCTCCGCACTGCAGGCATGGGGGCGCGCGAATGGAAATCACACGGCGAAACCTTCTGGCGGGGCTGGGTGCCATGGCCCTGACGGGATGCGGTGGCACCGGGGGACCGGCACTCGCGCCCCGCCCCGCGCCAGGGATGCAACCTGTGGCCAACGCTGCCTTCGACGCCTGGCTCGCCGGCTTCCGCGCTCGCGCGGGCGGGGCGGGACTGGGCGAGGCGGTGCTGGCGCGCGGCCTGCGCGAGGCGGGCTATCTGCCCGGCGTGATCGAGCGCGACCGCAACCAGACCGAGTTCACCCGCACGCTCGAGGACTACCTCGCCATCGCGGCCTCCGACGACCGCATCGCGACGGGACGGCAGATGCTGCGCCGTCACGCCGGGCTTCTGGCGGAGATCGAGGCGCGCTACGGCGTGCCACCGGAGGTGGTCACGGCAATCTGGGGACTGGAAAGCCGCTATGGCGACCGCCGCGGCGACATCCCCGTGGTCTCGGCCACCGCGACGCTGGCCTTCGACGGTCGGCGCGGCGCGTTCTTCGAGCGCCAGCTTCTCGCCGCGCTGCGCATCCTCGAGCGCGGCGACACCACGCCCGGGCGGCTGGTGGGCAGCTGGGCCGGGGCGATGGGGCACACGCAGTTCATCCCCACCACCTACCAGGTTTACGCGGTGGATTTCCGCGGCGACGGGCGGCGCGACATCTGGTCGGAGGATCCGACCGACGCGCTGGCCTCTGCCGCAGCCTACCTCGACCGCATGGGCTGGCGCCGTGGACGGCCCTGGGGGCTGGAGGTGCGCGCGCCGGCCGGGCTGGCCGGGGCGCGCGGCGCCACGCGGGCTGTCGCGGACTGGCGCGCCGCGGGCGTGACGGCCGCGGAGGACGGCGCGCTGCCGGATCATGGCCCCGCGGCGCTGATCCGGCCGGAGGGACCGGCCGGCCCCGCCTTTCTGGCGTTTCGCAACTTCGAGGTGCTGGCACGCTACAACAACGCGGTGAACTACGTGATCGGCGTGGGGCACCTTGCCGACCGGCTGGCGGGGGCGGGACCACTGCGCGCGGGCTTTCCGCCGGACGCATTCGGGCTGACGATCGACGACCGGAAGGCGTTGCAGCGCGAGCTTACGGCGGCGGGCTTCGACGCGGGCGCGCCCGACGGCGTGATCGGATCGCGCACGCGCGCCGCAATCGAGGGCTACCAGCGCGCGCAGGGGCTAACCGTGACAGGGGAGCCGTCCCGCGCGCTTCTGGCGCGGCTTCGGGGCTGAACGCGCAAGCGGTTTGGAAACCGCTTGCAAGCCGCTGCGAAGCGGCTTGCAAGGGCCTTTTCAAGGCCCTTTCACGCCTCCCAGGTCACGCTGCCGCCCATCACCGTGAGCGCCGCGCGCGCGGTGTTCAGCCGGTCCGGCGCCATCGCCTCGAGGTCGTGGTCCATCACCGCGACGTCGGCGAGGTAGCCTTCCTTCAGCTGCCCCTTGCGGTCCTCCGAGAACTCGACCCAGGCGTTGTCGAAGGTATAGGAGCGCAGCGTGTCCGTCAGGCTTTGGCGCTGATCGACCCAGGGCACGGGCATCTCCAGCGGGGCGGCCGCCGCGCGCACGCTGTCCATCACGTCCACCTGGATCACCGGCCAGTCGGTCGAGAAGCAGACCCGCGCGCCGGTCTCGCGGATCGTCTGCCAGGCGAAGGCCAACGGGATCTGGTCCGGGTGCAGCACCTCGTCCAGCCCGTGCGCCGGGAAGATATGCCCGCGCGGCGCGTGCCCCGGCTGGATCGAGGCGACGACGCCCAGCTCGGCGAAGCGCGGCAGGTCGTCGGGGTGCAGCACCTCGATATGCTCGACCCGGTGGCGGCTGTCACGGATGCCGTTGACGCGCCGCGCCGCCTCGTAGCCGTCGAGGGTGCGGCGGATCGCCAGATCGCCGATGGCGTGGGTGGCGATCTGCAGCCCCATCGCGTCGATCCGCACGCAGGCCTCGGTGTAGTGGTCGGGTTCGAAGACCGGATCGCCGATGTGATCCGTGCCGGGATAGGGGCGGATCATCAGCGCCGTGCGGCTTTCCACCACGCCGTCCATGAACATCTTGACCCGGTTGGTCCAGAGCCGCTCTCCCGCGAAGCGGCGGCGCATTTCGGCGGCCTCCTCCAGCCGGTCGAGGGGATCGGCGCTTTTCAGGTGGAAGGGAATCTCGGTCCGGCAGAGCAGCCTGCCCTCGGCATCGAGCTCTTCCAGCAGTTCGGCGGTATAGAAATTGCCGTCCATGTTGTGCAGGCCGGTGATGCCGTGGCTCGCGCAGTGCCTGAGCCCCGCGGCGATCTGCTCGCGGTCGCGCGCGCGGTCGTCAGGCCCGGGCATCGGCGACGGGTTGGCGCCGGTCACCAGCCCTTCCATGTCGCGGCCGCCGTAGCGGGTGTGGCGCAGGACGGGCTTGTAGGCGCCGGGCTCGCGCAACTCGCCGGTCGCCGTGCCGTCGGGCGCCATCACGATCTCCGACCCCGCCTCCGTCTCGCCGCCGTGCAGGATGCCGCCCAGTTCCAGCGCCCTGGTGTTGGCCCAGATCGTGTGATGGTCCGCCGCGAACATCGCGAAGGGACGATCCGGCAGCACCCGGTCGAGGTCCTGCCGCGTCGTCTGCCGCCCCGGCCCCATGATGTCGTAGGCCGCCTGCACGGCAAAGACCACCGCGTCGTCCGACCGGGCCGCCTCGGCGCGCACCGCCTGTGTCAGCGCGTCGAGCCCCTGCACCTCGTAGAGGTTCAGGTAGTCGAGCTCCACCGAGCCGCCGAAGAGATGCACATGGCTGTCGATGAAGCCCGGCAGCACGGTGCAGCCCTGTGCGTCGAAGACGCGCGTCGCCGGGCCGGCCAGGCCGCGCATCTCCTCGGTGCTGCCGACCGCGGCGATGGTGCCGCCCGAGATCGCCAGCGCCTGGGCCTGCGGGCGGGCCTCGTCGAAGGTGATCAGTCTGCCGTTCAGGATCACGAGATCGGGTGTGGCGGCCATGCCGGGTGTTCTCCTTCGTGAAGAAAAGAGAGGGGCGCCTCGCGCGGCGCCCCTCGGCTCGCGTGGTCAGGCGCGGGTCACTTCAGCACTTCGGTCCAGATCGCGCGATAGATCTGCTGCGCCTCGGGCGGGCAGATCCTGGAATCGACGCCCGCGTCGGCCAGTTCCTCGGGCACGTTGACCTCCGGCGCGTTGGCCATGACCTCGTCCATGTATTCCTCCGACCCGGCGATGCCGTTCGCGTAGCGCGCGAAGTTCGACAGCATGGCTGCGTTCTCCGGCTCCATCACGAAGTTCATGAAGGTCTGCGCCTCCTCGACGTTCTCCGCATCCGCGAGAATGGCAAGGTTGTCGGACCACACCGGATAGCCCGTCTGCGGGTAGCCGAAGGCGTAATCCGGGTTCTGCAGCCGCACGCGCAATGCCGCGCCGTTCCAGTAAAGGCCGGCCGAAAGGTCGCCCTCGGCATATTTCTCGATGGTGCCGTAGTCGATCGACAGCCAGTGCGGCTTGGCGGCGAGCAGGCGGTCGCGCACCTTCTGCAGCACCTCGCGGTCCTGGGTGCACTGCTCGCCGCCCTCGTAGTAGATCGCGATGGACATGACATCCATCATCTCGGGGATCACGTTGATCGTGCCACGAAGCTCTTCGGGCGGGTCAAGGAAGAGCGCGGCGGTGTCGATGTCGCCCTCGTAGACGGAGGTATCCACCACCAGTCCGACGGTGCCCCACTGCCACGGTACCGTATAGCGGCGGCCGGGGTCGAACTCGGGGTCGCGCCAGCGCTCCGCCATGTGCTCGAAGTTCTCCATCTCGTCGGGCCGCGCCTCCATCAGCAGGCCCTCCTCGATGAAGATCGGCACATAGGTGCCCGAGGGCACGACCATGTCGAAGCCGTGCCCGCCGGCCTTGATCTTGGCCAGCGCGGTGTCGTTGCTGTCGTAGTCGGTGATCGTGACGTCGATGCCGGTCTCTTCCTCGAACTTCTCGATCATCTCGGGGCTGGTGTAGTTGCCCCAGTTGTAGAGCTGCAACTCCTGCGCAAGCGCGGGCGCGGCGAGCGTCAGCGCCGCCGTCGTCATCAGCAGTCGTTTCATCGGGTCATACCTCCTTGGTCACTTCCTGCTTCGGCTGAGGAAGAAGAACGCCATCACCAGCAGCACCGAGACGGCGAGAAGCGCGGTCGAGATCGCGTTGATCTCTGGCGTCACCACCCGGCGGAGCTGGCCCAGCATGTAGGTGGGCAGGGTATCCTGCCCGGCGGATTTCACGAACTCGGTGATCACCACGTCGTCCAGCGAAATCACGAAGGCCAGCATCGCACCCGCGAGGATGCCGGGCCAGAGCTGTGGCAGCGTCACCCGGCGAAAGGCCTGCCAGGGCGTGGCGTAGAGATCGGCGGCCGCCTGCTCCAGCGTCAGGTCCATCCCCTGCAGCCGCGCGCGGATCGGCAGGAAGGCGAAGGGAATGCAGAACGCCGTATGCGCGATGATGAGATACCACAGGCCCGTGTAGCCGGTTGCCACCTTGATCATCGCGAAGAAGATCAGCAGCGCCACGGCGGTCACGATCTCGGGCACCATCAGGGGCTGGTTCACCAGCGCGAAGACCACGGTCTGTCCGCGCCACGGGCGCGTGCGCGTCGTGGCGAGCGCGGCGCCCACCGCGGCGGATGTGGCAAGCAGCGAGGCGGCCGTGGCGATGATCACCGAGCGCACCGTCGCCGCCTGCACCTGCTCGTTCTCCAGCGCGGAGCGATACCAGCGCAGCGAGAAGCCGTCCCATTCCGCCACGGAGGAACTGTCGTTGAACGAGAAGATCACCAGCAGCACGATCGGCAGGTAGAGCAGCACGAAGCACAGCAGCGCCATCGTGGTGAAGCCGGGCTGGCGGGTGACGTCGAACCCCTTGCCCCTAGCCATGCGCGCGCACCTCCTCGCGGCCCACGGCGCGGACGTAGAAGATCAGCGCCACCATCACGATCACCAGGAGCGTCAGCGCAAGCGCCGCGCCCAGCGGCCAGTTGCGGCCCTGTCCGAACTGCAGCTCGATGAAGTTGCCCAGCATCATGTTCTTGCCGCCGCCCAGCACCCGCGGCGTGACGTAGGCGCCCAGGCAGGGCACGAAGACCAGGATCGAGCCCGCAACGACGCCCGGCTTCACCAGCGGCAGGACGATCCGGCGCAGCACCTGCCAGCGCGTGGCGTAAAGGTCGTAGCCGGCCTCCACCAGCGAGAAGTCGAACCGCTCCATCGAGGCGTAGATCGGCAGGATCATCAGCGGCAGATAGACATAGGCCATGCCGGTCAGCACCGCGAATTCGGTGAACATCATCTGGATCGGCGCGTCGATCAGCCCCGTCCACAGAAGCGCCGTGTTGATCGTCCCCTGATTGCGGATCAGCTCCATGATCGCGAAGGTCCGGATCAGCAGGTTGGTCCAGAACGGGATGATGATCAGCAGCATCCAGATGTCGCGCGTGCCGCGCGGCCGCGTGGCGATGAAATAGGCGGTCGGAAAGCCGATGATCAGGCAGATCACCGTCGTCATCAGCGACAGCTTGATCGAGCGCCACATGATCGAGAGATGCGCGTCGGCAAGCTCGATCTCGTCGGTGAAGAAGTCGCGCTCGGCGAAGACGTTGAACCACGCCTTGAGCGAGAACTCCCAGACCACGCCGCCGTAGTCGCCGGGCGTGAGGAAGGAATAGACCAGCACGATCAGCAGCGGCCCCGAGGCCGCGAAGATCAGGATCGCCATCGCCGGCGCCAACAGCAGCGAGCGGGTGCGCCGTTCGTCCCGCCTGCGCGCCGCGGCGAGGTCGTGCATCGAGGCGGGGCGGGCGGGGGCTGCGTCGGTCATGGCGTCAGTCCCTCAGCACCTGGCCCACGCCCGCGCCGAAGCGCACCGCAACGCGGTCGCCACGGCTGCGCGCCTCGGCCTGGTCGGGCTGATTCTGCCGGCGCACGACGAAGCGGCCGCCGGCGTCGAGATCGACATGGAAATGCGTGTCGGTGCCGAAATAGACGACATCGGCGAGCTTTCCGGGCAGCAGCCCCTCGCCCTCGGCCGCCAGATCGGCGTGTTCCGGCCGGACGGCCAGCGTCACCGGCCCCTGTCCGGCGCCGCCCTCGGCGGCGCGCGCTGCGATCTCGCGCCCCGAGGCAAGGCGCACGTCCGCGCGCTCGCCCTCCACCCGCAGCAGGTCCGCCGCAAGGAAATTGGTATCGCCGATGAAGTCCGCGACGAAGCGTTCGGCGGGATGGTCGTAGATGTCCCGCGGGCTGCCGATCTGGCGGATGGAGCCCGCGTTCATCACCGCGATCCGGTCCGACATCGTCAGCGCCTCTTCCTGGTCGTGGGTGACGAAGACGAAGGTGATGCCGGTCTCCGACTGCAGCCGCTTGAGTTCCAGCTGCATGTCCTTGCGCAGCTTGAAATCCAGCGCCGAGAGCGGCTCGTCCAGCAGCAGCACCCGCGGGCGCGGCGCCAGCGCGCGCGCCAGCGCCACGCGCTGCTGCTGGCCGCCGGAGATCTCGCTCGTGCGCCGGTCGGCCAGTTCCGACATGCGCACAAGCTCCAGCATCTCGCCCACGGTGCGGCGCACCTCGTCCCCGGGCTTGCCCTGCATCTCGAGGCCGAAGCCGATGTTCTGCGCCACCGTCATGTGCGGAAAGAGCGCGTAGGATTGAAAGACCGTGTTCACGGGGCGCTCGTAAGGCGCGAGCCGAAGCAGATCCTTGCCTTCCAGCGTCACGCTGCCCTCGCTCGGGTCGACGAAACCAGCGATGACCCGCAAAAGCGTGGTCTTGCCGCAGCCCGAAGGGCCGAGCAGGGTGAAGAACTCGTTCTGCCGGATCGTCACGCTGACCGTGTCGAGCGCGCGAAAGGCGTCCGCGCCGGAGCCGAAGACCTTGGTCAACCGGTCAATCTCGATCATGAAGCAGTATCCCCGGGGTTGTCGGCATGGGCAGACCTGCCGCGGACGTCAGACAATCACCCACGCGCCGGCACTGCAACACCTCCGAACGCCATTCGTCACGACAGGCGCGCTGGCCGCCGCCTTTCGCGCCCTTGACAGAGAACCCCGGGCGGCGTTCCGGGATCCCGCGCAGGCCCGACAGGGCCGGTCGACGCGGCAAGCAGGGCGCTTTCTGCCTCAGTTGCCCGCAAAGCCCCCATAGCGACCTCCGTAAAAGATCAGCGGCGCACCGGCGCGCGCCTCGGCCCGCAGCACGCGGGCCACGACGATCAGGTGATCACCGCCCTCGTGTTCGGCGACCTTCTCGCACTCGAAGCGCGCAAGGCAGCCGGCAATCGCCGGCACGCCCTCGGGGGTCTCGAACCAGTCGAGCCCTTCGAAGGCGTCGCCCGAGCGGGCGAAGCCGCGGCAGATCTCGAACTGCTCCGCGCCCATGACATGCACGGCGAAATGGCGCGCGGCGGCATAGAACGGATACCGGCGGGAGCTTTTGGCCGGCGACCAGAGGATCAGCGGCGGGTCGAGCGAGACGCTGGCAAAGCTGTTGGCGGTGATTCCCAGCGGCCCCGTGCGGGTGGCGCAGGTCACCACGGTCACGCCGGTGCCGAAGCGGCCCAGCGCATCGCGCAGGGCGCGTTCCTGCCCCGGTCCGGGCACGATCGTCTCGCCCGCCTCGTTCGTCGCCGTTCCGGGCATGCCGCGCCCCGCCTCCGCTGTCGTGTTCGTTGCACAGTTAGACTTGCCGCGCAGGGCGCCAAGTCCGCGCTCAGGTTTCCATCCAGATCGTCACCGGCCCGTCGTTGACGAGCGACACCTGCATGTCCGCGCCAAAGCGGCCGGTGGCCACCGGCACGCCCTCGCGCTGCAGGGCCGCCGCGAAATGTTCGTAGAGCCGCCTGCCCTCGCCCGGCTCCGCGGCCGCGGAAAACCCGGGGCGATTGCCGCGCGAGGTATCGGCGGCCAGCGTGAACTGGCTGACCACCAGCGCGGCGCCGCCCACGTCCACCACCGATCGGTTCATCCGCCCTTCGTCGTCGCGAAAGATCCTCAGCCGAGCGAGCTTCCCCGCAAGCTTCTCCGCCTCGGCCTCGCTGTCGCCCTGCATGGCGCAGACCAGCACCATCATCCCCGGCCCGATCTCGCCCAGCACGGCGCCTTCCACGCTCACCCGCGCCTCGCTCACCCGCTGCACGACTGTCCGCATCGCCCCGTCCCCTGCCCTGCGGCGCGCAAGGTGCCCCGCAGGCCGCGGCGATGCAACCGCGCGGCAGGCGATTGACGCGCGTCAAACACATCTGCCGCGACGTGAGGCAGAAAGCCCCTGTGTCACCTGCACAGAAGGAGAATCGCCATGGTCGAGAAATCCCAGATGTCCGGTCTGTGGCCCGCGCTCTACGATCCCTTCCGCAGCCTCGGCGCGCGCGTGGCAGAGATGCTGGCCCCCGCCTCGGACGCCAGCGGCGGCGAGGACGCCTATACCATCACGATGGAACTGCCCGGCGTGTCCGAAGAGGACATCGAGGTGAACGTCGATGCCGGCGTCATCACCGTGAAGGGCGAAAAGAAGTCAGGGCGCGAGGAGACGGGCGACACCTGGTTCTTCACCGAGCGGCAATACGGCAGCTTCACCCGCTCCTTCCGCCTGCCCGCCGACGCGGTGCAGGACCAGGTCGAGGGCCACATGAAGGACGGTGTGCTCACCATCACCGTCCCGCGTAAGCGCCCCGAGCCGCAGGGCGGCAAGAAGAAGGTCGAGATCCGCAGGGGCTGAGAGCGTCCGGGGCGCGGCCCCGCCGCGCCCCGTCAGTAGAACGAGGGCTCGAAGCTCGCTCCATCCGCCCAGAGTTCGGGGTTCTGTGCAAGCCACCAGCCCAGCGCGCCCGCGATCAGCAGGCCCGTGACGATCGCCGCCGCAAGCTTCACGGCGGACCAGGGCCGTTCGCCCTGCACCCGGCCGGTGCGGCCGTTGACGACGAAGCGGTAGGTCCTGCCGCGATACCTGTAGGCCGCAAGCCACACGGGCAGCAGAACGTGCTTGAAGGTGACGTCGCTGACGGCGGTGTCGATGGCATGGATGCGCTGCGCGTCGCCGCCGATGTCGAAGGCCACGTCGCGGCGGATCACGCGATCCATCTTCGCCCGCGCCTCCTCGTAGCCCTCGGGCAGCGCGACCTGATAGCCTTCCGCCCGGAAGCCCGCCAGGAACTCCGGCCGGTAGGGTTCGAGCGCGGCAAGATCCCAGGGCTCGAGCGCGTCGGTGAAGCGTTTGGGCAGCGAACGCGAGGCCAGCACCAGCACGTCGTCGAAGAACCGCGCGACGCGTCCCGACACGGGCGTCCAGCGGATCTTGCGCACCCGTTTCCGCGCGGGCTTGCCGTCGCGCATCACCGTGACGGTGACGTAATAGGCGGTGCCGCGCATCCCCGAATAGCGGCTCGCGGTCTGCGCGTCGAAGGTCCAGTAGGGCACGTAGATGCCCTGCATCCGCCGCCCCTTGCGCGCGTATTGCTGAAGCCCGTTCGGCGCGAACCACAGCCGGCCCAGCCAGTCGCGCATCGCCCGCCGTGCTGCCGCCTCGTCGAGCGCGAAGGGCAGCACGCCGCGCGGCTTGACGTGGCGGTGCGTGCCGGTGTCCGTCACCACCGGGGTCGCGCAGAAGGGGCATTCCTTGGCGTGAATGTCCGGGTCGAACTCCACCTCCGCCCCGCAGTTGGGGCAACGCGAGACGCGGGTTTCCTCCATCTCGGCCGCAGGCAGCTGCGCGTCGAGCGCGGCGCGGAAATCGAGCTCGCGGATCGCGGGGACAGGGACGCCCTCGACGTCTTCGGCGTGTCCGCAGTGGTCGCAGACCAGCCGCCCCTTCGCCGGCTCGAAGCGCAGGTCGGCGCCGCATCGCTCGCAGGGAAAGCGATGCTCTTCGGTGGCGTCGCGCGGCGGCGGCGCGGGCGCCTCGGGGGTGGGCGGCGGCGGGGGCTGCATGCGTCGGGACGCCTCCGGCGGGGTATCGTCAAGCAGGAAAAAATCTTCTTTGCCGAAGGGTTGGCGCGGAGCAATTCACGCGGACCCACGCCTGTGTCCACTTCTGGATCTCTGCGCAGCATAGTCCATCTTTTCTGGCTGATGAAGGCCTGCAGGAGTCCTGTTGAGCTTGGTCGCGAGAGAGGGCCGAGGTGGACGCATCCCGCGAATCCAGCGGACGACGTCTGCGTCAGGACCCGTTGATCAGGCTCCAAGCGTCTGTTCCACTGCTCGAACAGCGAGCGGTGACAGGAGCACTCTCTTCTGGCTGACGGACGCGCTGACGGCGCGTCTCGGGCCCCACTTCCCGAAGTCCCATGGCAAGGCGAACCGGGCTGTCTCGCAACACCATCAGGAAGTATCTGCGGGCGCGGGATGCGCTTGCTGTCGGCTGCCGACGCGAGGAACACTCCGAACCCGCCGATCTGCAACAGGATCGCCGGCGGGCGGTGGAGCGCGGTCAGGAGCCCTGAGCCCGCCCCGCCTTGATGCGTGAGGCGGCGGGCGTGAGCGGTGACGTGCCGCCTGTGCCGACCGGCCCCCCCCCTGACCGGGCGCACCTCAGCGCTGCTGCAGGTCGAGGATCTGGCGGTG
>NZ_JBKHAQ010000090.1:0-11624 GCF_046542825.1 Rhodosalinus sp.
GCGTCCAGTTGTTGAGGCAGGTTTCATACAGGCAAGAAACCTATCGAGCAGTGCCTCCCTTATAAGCAATCCGGCGCCGGCCGCCAAGCTAAAAGTTTGAAAACCCACGGCGGACGCGATACGTTGGGCCCAAGAAAACAAGGGCACACGGGCAGTGTTGCAAAAATGCGATCAGTGATTTTCCGTCTCGGCCGGGCCGCCGCAGGGCTTGCGGGCGTTCTGGCAACCGCTGCGACCACGGCTGCCGCGGCGCCGCAGCATGGCATGGCTATGTATGGCGAGCCCGCCCTCCCACCGGATTTTGTGTCGCTGCCCTATGCGAACCCCGACGCGCCCAAGGGCGGGCGCATCGTCTTTGGCGAAACGGGGGGATTCGACACGCTCAATCCCTTCACCCTCGCCGGCACGGCGCCGTGGCAGTTGCGCTTCCTCGCCTACGAATCCCTCATGGGGCGAAGCTGGGACGAGCCGTTCACTCTTTACGGTCTTCTCGCCGAATCGGTCGAGACGGGACCCGACCGTGAATGGGTGGAATTCACCCTGCGGCCAGAGGCGCGATTCTCCGACGGCACACCCGTCACGGTCGAGGACGTGCTCTGGTCCTACGAGATCCTGGGCACGGAGGGGCATCCGCGCTACCGTGCGCTCTGGGACGCGACCGAGACGGCCGAGGCGACGGGGCCGCGCAGCGTCCGCTTCACCTTCTCTTCGGACAACCCGGAGCTTGCGCTTCTTGCCGGGCTGCGCCCGATCCTGAAGAAGGCGCAGTTCGAGGGGCGCGACTTTGCCGCCGGGCGGCTTTCCGACATTCCGATCGGCACCGCGCCCTATGTCGTGGGCGACTTCGAGCCGGGCCGCTCCCTGACGCTCGAGCGCGACCCGGACTACTGGGGCGCCGACCTGCCCTTTCGCGCGGGCACGCACAACTTCGACACCATCCGCTACGAGTATTTCGGCGATTCGGCGGCGCTGTTCGAGGCGTTCAAGGCGGGCATGCTGACCGCGCACCGCGAGTTCAACGCCGACGCCTGGGAAACGCGCTACGATTTTCCGGCGGTGCGCCGCGGCGAGATCGAGAAATCCCGCATCCCGCATGGCCGCCCCTCGGGCATGACGGGCTTCGTGATGAACACGCGGCGCGACCTCTTCGCCGACTGGCGCGTGCGCGAGGCGCTGCTCGCCGCCTTCAACTTCGAGGCCGTCAACGACACGCTCACCGGCGGGCGGCAGCCGCGCATCACCTCGTATTTCTCGAACTCCGAACTGGGGATGCGTTCCGGGCCGGCAGAGGGCAGGGTGCGCGCACTGCTCGACCCCTTCGCCGATGAGCTTCTGCCCGGCACGCTGGAGGGCTACGCGCTGCCCGAAAGCGACGGCACGGCGCGCAACCGCGCGGGCCTGCGCACCGCGACGCGGCTGCTCGCAGAGGCCGGCTGGCGGGTCGAGGACGGGCGGCTGGTGGACGCGAACGGCAGGCACTTCGCCTTCGACCTGCTGATCCGGCAGGGCGCGCAGGAGCACCAGGCCATCGCCGACATCTACGCCCGCACGCTGGAGCGGCTGGGCATCGAGATGACGATCACCACCGTGGACGACGCGCAGTATACCCGGCGCACCAGCGCCTTCGACTTCGACATGACGCCCTATCGCGTGGGGCTGTCGCTGTCGCCGGGGACCGAACAGCGACTCTACTGGTCGGCCGCGGCGGCGGACACGCCGGGCTCGCGCAACTGGATGGGGATGCGGTCCGAGGCGGCAGAGGCGATGATCGACGAGATGCTGAACGCCGAAAGCCGCGCGGAGTTCGTCGCGGCCACCCGCGCGCTCGACCGCATCCTGACCGCGGGGCGCTATGTGATCCCGTTCTATCAGTGGACGGAAAGTTACATCGCCCATGCGGCGGACCTGAAATACCCCGACACGCTGCCGATCTACGGGGACTGGGCAGGCTTCCTGCCCGATGTCTGGTGGCACGAGGAGACAAGGGAATGATCCGGGCAATCGCGCTTCTGGGGCTGGTGGCGGCGCTTTCGGGCTGCGCGACCATTGACGGCGTCGGGCAGGACATCTCTGGCGCGGCGCGCACGGTGCAGGGCTGGTTCTGGTAGGGAACGGGGCGCGCGCGGGCGGCGTTCACGGGGCAACAGGAGGGAGCCCCGAGATGGACTGGACCGAGATTCGCGCCGACTGGCCTGCCTATGCCCGTGTCATCGCCCAACGCTGGCCCGAGGTGGCAGAGGCCGACCTGCTGGCGCTTGACGGCGAGCGCGAGGCGGTGATCGACACGATCGCCCGCGCGACCGGCATGGAGCGCACCGTGGCCGGCGCCGAACTGGTGGAATGGCAGATGGGCGAACCGCCCGTCGACGTGCTCATGGACGAGACGCGCGACAACGCGAACATCCGCGAAAGCGCGCGCCACATCCCCGAGGGCGAGGATCCGCTGGCCGATGACGACGCCTTCGGCGACGAGCGGGTGCCCGACCCGCCGATGGGGCGCGACTGACGCGGCCTTGCGCGCGGGCCGCGCGCTCCGTAGCAAGGGCGGATGCTGTCCGTCTTCGATCAGGGGGCGCCGCCGCCCTGCCCCGCGCCCTTCAATCTTGCCGCGCATGTCCTGGCGCCGGCCGCACGCCTGCCCGACAAGGTGGCGCTCGCCGTTCTTGGGCCGTCACGCTCGGAACGCTGGAGCTACGCGCGGCTGGAGTCGGCGGTCAGGGGCACGGCGACGGGCCTCTTGCAGGCAGGCCTTGTTCCCGGCGATCTCGTGCTGCTGCGGCTCGACAACACGGTGGACTTCCCGCTGGCCTTCCTCGGCGCCATTGCGGCGGGCATCGTGCCCGTGCCGCTTTCGGCCGCGCTGACCGCGCCCGAGGTCGCGCGGCTGGCCAGGGCTCTGTCGCCGGCGGCGATGCTGCACGACGCGGGGCTTGCCGCGCCGGATACGCTACGTCGCATCCCCCTGCCCGACCTGCGCGCGATGCGCGATCTGCCGCGGGCCGAATACGCGATGGGCGATCCCGAGCGGCTCGCCTATGTCGTTTTCACCTCCGGCACCGCGGGCACGCCGCGCGCGGTGATGCACGCCCATCGCGCCGTCTGGGCGCGGCGGATGATGCACGAGGGCTGGTATGGCCTCACGCCCGAAGACCGGCTGATGCACGCGGGCGCCTTCAACTGGACCTATACGCTGGGCACCGGGCTGCTGGACCCGTGGAGCCTGGGTGCCACGGCGCTGATCCCGGCATCGGGCACTGATCCCGCGACCCTGCCGCTGCTCCTGTCGCGGCACGACGCGACGATTTTCGCCGCCTCTCCGGGCGTTTACCGAAAACTCCTGAAGCATTGGGGAAAGACCCGCGCGCCGCGCCTGCGGCATGGCCTTTCGGCGGGGGAAAAGCTGACCGATGGCACGCGCGCGGACTGGGAAACCGCCACCGGAACAGCGGTTTACGAAGCCTACGGGATGTCGGAATGTTCCACCTTCGTCTCGGCCGCGCCGGGCGCCCCTGCCCCGCCCGGCACCCTGGGTCGGCCGCAGCCGGGGCGGCGGTTGGCGATCCTGGGGCCGGATCACCGGCCTGTGGCAATCGGCGAGACCGGCACCATCGCCGTCGCACGCGGCGATCCGGGCCTGATGCTGGGCTACATGGGCGCGCCGGAAGCGACCGCCGCGCGCATGGCGGGCGAGTGGTTCCTGACCGGCGACCTGGGCGCGATGGACGAAAGCGGCGCCATTGCCTATCACGGGCGGGCCGACGACCTGATGAACGCGGGCGGCGTGCGCGTCTCGCCGGCCGAGGTCGAGGCGGCGCTGGGCGCCTTTCCGGGGATCGAGGCGCTGGCCGTGACGGACGTGGCGCTCAAGGACCAGGTGCGGGTCATCGCCTGCTTTTACACCGCGCCGGAACCGCTTGACCAAGAAGCACTTTCCGCCTTCGCTGCCGAGCGACTGGCGCGCTGGAAGCAGCCGCGCCTCTGGATCAGGACCGCCGTGCTGCCCACGGGACCGAACGGGAAGCTCTCACGCCGCAGGCTGCGCGAGACATGGGACGAAACGATTGCGGAGGCCGCCAATGGTCAAGCTTGACATACTCTCCGACCCGATCTGCCCCTGGTGCTACATCGGAAAGGCGCAGCTCGACCGCGCGCTCGAGGCCGAGCCGGACCACCCCTTCCAGATCGAATGGCACCCCTTCCAGCTCAATCCCGACATGCCGCCCGAAGGCATGGACCGCCGCGCCTATCTGGAGGCGAAGTTCGGCGGGCAGGATGGCGCGGTAAAGGTCTACTCCCAGATCGCCGAACACGCCGAGGCGGCGGGGCTTTCGATCGACTGGTCGAAGATCGAGCGCACGCCCAACACGCTGGACGCGCACCGCCTGATCGGCTGGGCGGGGATCGAGGGCTGCCAGACCGCCGTCGCCTCTGCCCTCTTCCGCGCCTATTTCCAGGACGGGCGCGACATCGGCGACCACGAGGTGCTGGCCGACATCGCGGATGCGCGCGGCATGGACGCCTCCGTCGTGCTGCGCCTGCTGGCCTCCGACGCCGACCGCGAAGAGGTCGCGGCCCGCGACAAGGCCGCACGCGAGATGGGCGTGACCGGCGTGCCCACCTTCATCGTCGCGCGCCAGCACGCGGTGCCCGGCGCGCAGCCCACCGAGCTCTGGCGCAAGGTGATCGGCGAACTGAGGGAGCAGACGCAGGAATGAGGCTCGTCAGCGCGCTCACCATCGTCGGCACGCTGGTCGCCATCATCGCCGGCGGCACGGTCTTCTTCCGATACGTCGAGGGGTGGAGCTGGCTGGATGCCTATTTCTTCACGGTGGTCACGCTCTCGACCGTTGGCTACGGCTCGCTCGTGCCCGAGACGGCGGCGGGCAAGATCGGGACCACCGTGATGATCTTCGTGGGCCTCAGCGTCTTCATCGTCGCGGTCCAGCAGTTCGGCAGCTTCGCCATGCGCAAGCGGCAGGAACATACCAAGTGGCTGATCGGACAGTGGGGCCACGGGCGCAACGATCGTCACCCGCACGACGGGGACGGCAATGGCTAGGTCGCTGGCGTCGCTGCGCGCGATGTGCTAGCGGCGCGCGGCATCCCGAGGTTTCCCATGCCCCCGTCCAGACAGTCGCAGCCCGAATTCGTCGCGCTGATGGCGATGATGTTCGCGATCATCGCCTTTTCCATCGACGCCATGCTGCCAGCCCTGCCGGAGATCGGGCGGGCGTTGACACCCGAAGATGTCAACCGCGCGCAACTGGTGGTCACCGTCTTCGTGCTGGGGATGGGCGTGGGCACCTTCTTCACCGGCCCCCTGTCGGACGCGCTGGGGCGCAAGCCGGTGATCTACGGCGGCTTCGCGCTCTACATCGTGACCGCCGGCATCGCCGCTGTGGCCACCTCGCTCGAGATGCTGCTCGTCGCGCGGTTCCTTCAGGGGCTGGGCGCCGCCGCGCCGCGGATCGTGGCGGTGGCCATCGTGCGCGACCTCTACGCGGGCCGACGCATGGCGCAGATCATGTCCTTCGTGATGATGGTCTTCACGCTGGTGCCAGCGGTGGCGCCGCTGATCGGCGCGGGGATGATCGCGCTGGCCGGCTGGCGGGCGATCTTCGTGGCCTTCATGCTCTTCGGGCTGGTGGCGCCGATCTGGATGGCGCTGCGGCTGGAAGAGCCGCTGCCGCGCGAGATGCGCCGCCCCTTCCGCATGCACGCGCTGACCACGGCGGCGGCCGAGATCGCGATGAACCCGATGGTGCGCCTGTCGATCCTGGTGCAGGCGCTGGTCTTCGGGCAGATGTTCTCGATGCTGGTCAGCGTGCAGCCGGTCTTCGACGTGACCTTCGGCCGGGCGGAGAGCTTTCCGCTGTGGTTCGGCGTCGTCGCCGTGATCGCGGGCAGCGCCACGCTGCTCAACGCGCTTCTGGTGATGCGGCTGGGGATGCGGTTCCTGATCACCGTGGCGCTCGCCGCGCAATGCGTGCTCTCTGGTGCGATGATCGCGATCATCCTGGCAGCGCCGCCCGATCCGCTCTTCTTCGCGCTCTTCGTGATCTGGCAGACCTCGCTCTTCTTCCAGGTCGGGCTGACGGTGGGCAACATCAACGCCATGGCGATGGAGCCGCTGGGCCACATCGCGGGCTTCGCCTCGTCGATCATCGGCGGGCTCTCTACCGTTCTCGCGGTGATGCTGGCGATCCCGGTGGGCCTGATGTTCGACGGCACGCCCCTGCCGCTGGCCACGGGCGTGTTCGTCATGGGGGTGGCCGCGCTGGTGCTGATGCTGCGACTCAGGATGATCGAGGGGCGGGCCGCGGCGCGGGCGTGAGCACCGGGCGCGCATCTGTATACCGCCGCATACCATCTTTTCAAGCGCCGGTTCCTCGGCTAGAAGGCGCGCGAACGCGCTCATCGGAGGACCCGCGCCCATGGCCAAGATCAAGGTAGAGAACCCCATCGTCGAGATGGACGGGGACGAGATGACCCGGATCATCTGGGACTTCATCAAGCAGAAGCTGATCCTGCCCTATCTCGACGTGGATCTGCTCTATTACGACCTCGGGATCGAGGAGCGGGACCGCACCGACGACCAGATCACGATCGACGCCGCGGAGAAGACCAGGGAAGTGGGCGTCGCGGTGAAATGCGCGACCATCACCCCCGACGAGGCCCGCGTCGAGGAATTCGGGCTGAAGAAGATGTGGCGCAGCCCCAATGGCACGATCCGCAACATCCTGGGCGGCGTGGTCTTCCGCGCGCCGATCATCTGCCGCAACGTGCCGCGCCTTGTGCCCGGCTGGACGCAGCCCATCGTCATCGGGCGCCACGCCTTCGGCGACCAGTATCGCGCCACCGACTTCCTGATGCCGGGGCCCGGCAAGCTGACCATCCGCTTCGAGGGCGAGGACGGCGAGGTGATCGAGCGCGAGGTCTACCAGTCGCCCGGCGCCGGCGTGGCCATGGCGATGTACAACCTCGACGAATCGATCCGCGACTTTGCCCGCGCCTCGATGAACTATGCGCTCGGCATGGGCTGGCCGCTCTACATGTCGACCAAGAACACCATCCTCAAGGCCTACGACGGCCGCTTCAAGGACCTGTTCCAGGAGGTCTTCGAGGCAGAGTTCGAGGCGAAGTTCAAGGATGCCGGCATCACCTACGAACACCGGCTGATCGACGACATGGTGGCCTGCGCGATGAAGTGGAACGGCGGCTTCGTCTGGGCCTGCAAGAACTACGACGGCGACGTGCAGTCCGACACCGTCGCGCAGGGTTTCGGCAGCCTTGGCCTGATGACCAGCCAGCTGATGACGCCGGACGGCCGGATCGTGGAATCCGAGGCCGCGCACGGCACCGTCACCCGCCACTACCGCCAGCACCAGCGCGGCGAGGAGACCTCGACCAACTCCATCGCCTCGATCTTCGCCTGGACCGGCGGGCTCAAGCACCGCGCCAAGCTCGACGGCAACGAGGATCTGCGCCACTTCGCCGAGACGCTCGAGCGCGTGGTGGTCGAGACGGTGGAATCGGGCCACATGACCAAGGACCTCGCCCTGCTGGTCGGCCCCGACCAGGGCTGGCTCACCACCATGGGCTTCCTCGAGAAGGTGAGCGAGACCCTCGACAAGGCGCTCGGCGCGGCATGAGGGCCGCCCGGGGGCGCTGCCCCCGGACCCCCGGGGTATTGGGGGACCATTGAAAGGGCGGGCGCGCGGCGGGGACCGGGCGTCCGCACGAGGAGGCGGCGATGCAGCTTCTTTCCACCCCGCCGCCCGACCGGCACACGCCGCTCGAGGATGCGCAGGGGCTGATCGTCGGCGCGGTCATGGTGGCACTGGCGGTGCTGATGCTGCGGGCGGGCGATCTCGTGACGGGGCAGATCGCTGGGCTGGCGCTGGTGGTGAGCTACCCGACGGCCTGGCCCTTCGGCGCGGTCTTCTTCGTGCTCAACCTGCCCTTCTACGGGCTTGCGATCCGGCAGCTGGGCTGGCGCTTTACCATCAAGACCTTCGCCGCCGTCGCGCTGATGAGCGCGCTGGTCGAGGCGCTGGCGCTTGCCGTGCCGCTGGGCGCGGTGCCCGCGCCGGTGGCG
Source organism: Rhodosalinus sp. (assembly GCF_046542825.1). Classification (GTDB taxonomy): domain Bacteria; phylum Pseudomonadota; class Alphaproteobacteria; order Rhodobacterales; family Rhodobacteraceae; genus Rhodosalinus. The sequence continues at coordinate 8,099 of NZ_JBKHAQ010000090.1, forward strand.
GCCGTGCTCTTCGGCGTGCTGGCGGGCTCCGGCCTGCTCACGCTCTTCCGGCACGGCGCCACGCTGGGCGGGGTCGGGATCGTCGCGCTCTGGCTGCAGGACCGCGGCACGATGAAGGCGGGGCAGGTGCAGCTGATCTTCGATCTCGGCGTCTTCGCGCTGGCGCTGGCGCTCTTTCCCTGGCCGGTGGTGCTCTGGTCGCTGGTGGGCGCGGCGATCCTCAACACGATCATCACCGTCAACCACCGCCGCGACCGCTACATCGCGCGCTCGTGAGCCTTGCCGCAGGGGAAGCGTTTGGCGCGCGGCGGCGCTGCGCTATCCTCATGCAGGCGGAAGAGGGGGAGTGCGCGCATGGAACTGCGGGTCAACGGGCAGACCCATGAGGTCGATGTCGAGGAGGACATGCCCCTCCTTTGGGTGCTCAGGGACGAACTGGGGCTGACCGGCACGAAATACGGCTGCGGCATCGCGCAATGCGGCGCCTGCACCGTGCATCTCGACGGTGTGGCGGTGCTGTCGTGCCAGACCTGGGCGGGTGACGCCGCGGGCGCGGAGATCACCACCATCGAGGGACTGGGCACGCCCGAGGAACCGCATCCCGTGCAGGCCGCCTGGATCGAGGCACAGGTCGCGCAGTGCGGCTACTGCCAGCCGGGCCAGATCATGCAGGCGGCGAGCTTCCTGCGCGAGGTGCCGGAGCCCTCGGACCGGGACATCGACGAAGCGATGGGCGGGAACCTCTGCCGCTGCGCGACCTATCCGCGCCTGCGCGCGGCAGTGCGCGACGCGGCGGCGCGGCTGCGTGAGGCCTGAGCGATGGCGAGCATCGGCAAGATCGCGCGGCGCAGCTTCCTCGTCGGCAGCGTGGCCGTGGCGGGCGGTGTCGCCTTCGGCTACTGGCGGTACCGTGCGCCCTATCCCAACCCGCTGGAGCCCGGCGAAGGCGCGGTGGCGCTGAACCCCTGGGTGGTGATCGACGGCGAAGGTGTGACGCTGATCACCCCGCGTGCCGACAAGGGACAGGGCGCGGTGCAGGTGCAGGCGGCACTGCTGGCCGAGGAGCTGGACGTGGACCCGGCCGAGGTGCGCACAAGCTTCGGCCCGCCGGCGCCGGTCTACTACAACTCGGAGGTGGTTTCCGAGGGGATGCCGGTCGCGGCCAGCGACGACGGCATCATCGCGCGCCTCATGCGCGGGGGCGTCAGCGACGCGGCGGGGAAATTCCTTGGCATGCAGGTCACCGGGGGCTCGACCACGGTGCCAGACGGCTACGAGAAGCTGCGCCGCGCGGGTGCCGTGGCGCGCGAGACGCTGAAGCGGGCAGCCGCCGCGCGAACGGGAACCGATGTCGCGGAGCTGCGCACGGACGCCGGTCAGGTGGTCCTGCCCGACGGGACGGCCATCCCCTATTCCGATCTGGCCTCCGAGGCGGCGGAGGTCGAGGCGCCGGATTTCGTGGCCCTGCGCGATCCCTCGGAATGGCGCATCCTGGGCCAGGCGGTGCAGCGCATCGACATGGCCGCCAAATGCACCGGCACGCAGGACTTCGGCATCGACCACAGGCAGGAGGGCTTGCTTCACGCCACCGTGCGCACCCATCCCGGCTGGGGCGACAGCGTGGCCGCCATCGACAGCCGCGAGGCCGAAGGAATGCGCGGCGTGGAGCGCATCGTGCAGATCACCGGCGGCGTGGGGGTGATCGCCGACAACACCTGGCGCGCGATGCGCGCGGCAGAGGCGGTGCGGATCGACTGGGGCCCCTCGCCCATCGCCGAGAGCTCGGACGCGATGTGGGACGAATTCGCCGGCTCCTTCACCGACGACCGCCGCGACAGCCGCTTCAAGGACGAGGGCGACGTCGAGGCGGCGCTGGAGGGCGCCGAGGTGCTGGAGGCTGAGTATCGCGTCCCCTTCCTCGCGCATGCCCCGCTCGAGCCGATGAACGCCACCGTGCAGGTCGGCGGCGACCGGGTGGACGTCTGGACCGGCACGCAGATCCCGCGCTTCGTGCAGGATCATGTGGCCGAGATCGTGGGCGTTCGGCCCGGGCAGGTGCATGTTCACAACATGATGATCGGCGGCAGCTTCGGTCACCGGCTCGAGGATCTGCATGTCCGGCAGGCGGCCGAGGTGGCGATGCGCGTGCCGGGCCGGCCGGTCAAGATGACCTGGAGCCGGGAAGAGGACATGGCGCACGATTTCCCCCGCACCATGCAGCTTGCCCGGATGCGCGGCGCGGTGCGCGACGGCCGGGTCGAGGCCTACGACCTCTCCATCGCCGCGCATTCGACCATGGCAAGCCAGGGCCCGCGCTCGGGCATACCGGCCTCCGGTCCCGATGTCGCCATCGTCGCGGGGGCATGGGATCAGCCCTTCGCCATCCCCAACTACCGCGTCACGGGCTATCGCGTGCCGGGCGGCGTGCCGGTGTCGTCCTGGCGCTCGGTCGGAGCCTCGGGCAATGGCTTCCTGCACGACGGCTTCCTGGACGAGCTGATCCATGCCGCCGGCGCCGACCCGCTGGAAGAGCGCATCCGCCTGTGCCGGCACGCGCCCTCGCGCCGGGTGCTGGAGGCGCTGGGCGAGATGTGCGGCTGGGACGGGCCGACGCCCGGCGAGGGCCGCGGGCGCGGCGTGGCCTACTGTCTGTCCTTCGGCGTGCCCACGGCCGAGGTGGTCGAGGTGACGGCCACCGGGGACGGCATCCGCATCGACGCCGTCTACATCGCGGCAGAGGTCGGCCGCGTGCTCGACCCGGTGAACTTCGAGGCGCAGATGACCGGCGGCGCGCTCTTCGGGCTGGGGCACGCGATGTTCTCGGAACTCACCTTCGCGGGGCACCGGGTGGAGCAGCGCAACTACGATCTCTACGAGACGCTGCGCCTGCCTCAGGTGCCCAGGGTGATCGAGGCCCGCGCGCTGGAGACGACGGAGGAGATCCGCGGCATCGGCGAGCCGCCCGTGCCGCCCGCCGCCCCCGCGCTCGCCAACGCGATCTTCGCCGCGACGGGGCAGCGGCTGCGCGAGATGCCGTTCTCGAAGTCGGTGCGTTTCGTCTGAGGTGGCCGAAGGCGCCGGGTGTTTGCCGGCTGGCGAATGCTCGACAGCTTGGCACTGCTCGGCCCGCAGTGGCGCGGATTTCGCGTTAGAGGCAGGAGAACGCCGCGGAGGTTCGATGTCCAGTCCGGTTCATCCGGAGAGCACGGAACCGGCCACTACGGGCTTGCCCCCCTGATCCCAACGGCCTTGGCCTTTGACCGCATTGGCATATTCTCGTGTGGCAGTCGAGCGCAGGATGGCGGTGTCGTTGGCGAAGAATTTCCGGGCAGCGCATCATCGCGCGCCGATGTCCTCGCCGGTTTCGAACTCGGAAATGGCGAGGCGGTTGGTGCGCAGGCGGGGCCAAACTTCTCGATGGGATCGAGTTCCTGGACATATGGCGGCACCGGCAGGAGGGTGAGCCAGTCGGGCACCTTCGGGGCTTTTGGACCCCCGCCAGCCGGCGCGGTCACGGACGAAACGG
>NZ_JBKHAQ010000091.1:0-11623 GCF_046542825.1 Rhodosalinus sp.
GCTCACCCTCGCACAGCCGCGACACCTGGCTCTTCGAGGTACCCGTCAGACCCATCGCGCGCACCAGGTCGTCAACCGCCCGGGTGGAGACACCGTGGATGTAGGCTTCCTGTATCACGGCCATGAGCGCCTTCTCCGCGGTCCGGCGCGGCTCCAGAAACGTCGGGAAATAGCTGCCCTTGCGCAGCTTCGGGATGTTCAGGCCGATGGTGCCTGCCCGAGTATCCCACTGGCGCGGCCGGTAACCATTGCGCTGGTTCTCCCGCTCGGGGCTTCGCTCACCATGCCCCGCGCCGCACACGGCGGCCACCTCGATATCCATCAGCCGCTGCGCGGCGTCCTGGACCAACTCACGCAGAAAATCGTTCGCCGCGCTTACGCGGCCGCATCTGCGGCCACGGTCGCGTCTCACCATCGCTCTTGGCGATCACACCCGGAAGGTCGATCATGGTCTCGGTCATCGTGCTCTCCTTCGTTGTCGTCGGTCGTTGAACAACCTCAGACTACGAAGAAGCGCGGTGGCCGCCAGTACGGCCGCGCGCTGCGCTACGCCAAAAGGCTCCGCGCGCGGCCTCCTACACCACCCGGTGGGGCATTACCGAGATTCTGTGGTGAAATCGGGGAAAACAAGCATTCTACCCATCCATCTTCAACGCTGAAATGAACGCTTCCTGCGGGATCTCGACCCGTCCGAACTGGCGCATCTTCTTCTTGCCGGCCTTCTGCTTCTCCAGAAGCTTCTTCTTCCGCGTCACGTCGCCGCCGTAGCACTTGGCGGTCACGTCCTTGCGCAGGGCCGAGAGCGTCTCGCGCGCGATGACCTTGCCGCCGATCGCCGCCTGGATCGGGATCTTGAACATGTGGCGCGGGATCAGCTCCTTGAGCTTTTCGCACATCGCCCGCCCGCGCATCTCTGCCCGGTCGCGGTGCACCATCATCGACAGCGCGTCCACCGGCTCGTCGTTGACCAGCACGGACATCTTCACCAGCTTGTCTTCGCGGTAGCCCGTGATCTCGTAGTCGAAGCTGGCGTAGCCCTTGGTGACCGATTTCAGCCGGTCGTAGAAGTCGAAGACCACCTCGTTCAGCGGCAGGTCGTAGACCACCATGGCGCGGCTGCCCGCATAGGTCAGGTCCTGCTGGATGCCGCGGCGGTCCTGGCAGAGCTTGAGCACCTCGCCCAGGTATTCGTCGGGCACGAGGATGGTGGCCTTGATCCGCGGCTCCTCGATCCGGTCGATGTGGGAGGGGTCCGGCATGTCGGCGGGATTGCTGAGCTCGCGCATCTCGCCGTCCTTCATGTAGAGGTGATAGACGACGGAAGGCGCGGTGGTGATGAGCTCGATGTCGTATTCGCGCTCGACCCGGTCGCGGATCACCTCGAGGTGCAGGAGCCCGAGAAAGCCGCAGCGCAGGCCGAAGCCCAGCGCGGCGGAGCTTTCGACCTCGTAGGTGAAGGAGGCGTCGTTGAGCGCCAGCTTCTCGATCGCGTCGCGCAGGTCGTCGAACTGGGCGCTGTCCACGGGGAAGAGGCCGCAGAAGACCACCGGGACCGAGGGCTTGAAGCCGGGCAGCGGGGTCTCGCACCCCTTCTTCTCCGTCGTGATCGTGTCGCCCACGCGGGTGTCGCGCACCTGCTTGATCGAGGCGGTGATATAGCCGATCTCGCCGGGGCCGAGTTCGTCCACGTCCTTCATCGCGGGGCGGTAGACGCCGACGCGGTCGATGTCGTAGGTGCCCCCCGTGCGCATCATGCGGATGCGCTGGCCCTTCCTCAGCACGCCGTCGATGACCCGCACGATGACCACGACGCCCAGGTAAGCGTCGTATTTCGAATCGACGAGCATGGCCTTGAGCGGTTTGTCCGCGTCGCCCTCGGGCGGGGGCGGCAGCCGGCGCACGATGGCTTCCAGCACGTCGGGGATGCCCACGCCGGTCTTGGCGCTGATATGGACGGCGTCGGTCGCATCGATGCCGATCACGTCCTCGATCTGTTCGCTCACGCGCTCCACGTCCGCGGCCGGCAGGTCGATCTTGTTGAGCACCGGCACGATCTCGTGGTCCGCGTCGAGCGCCTGATAGACGTTGGCGAGCGTCTGCGCCTCGACCCCTTGCGTCGCGTCCACGACCAGCAGCGAACCCTCCACCGCCTGCATCGAGCGGCTGACCTCGTAGGAGAAGTCGACGTGGCCCGGCGTGTCGATCAGGTTGAGGATGTAGGTGTGACCGTCCTGCGCGGGATAGTCGATGCGCACGGTGTTGGCCTTGATGGTGATGCCGCGCTCGCGCTCGATGTCCATGGCATCGAGCAGCTGCTCCTTCATGTCGCGTTCGGCCACGGTGCCGGTGAGCTGGATCAGCCGGTCGGCCAGGGTGGATTTCCCGTGGTCGATGTGGGCGACGATGGAGAAGTTGCGGATGCGGCGGCGATCGATCATGCCGCTGGATATGCGGCGGTTTCGGGGGGCGGTCAATGGGCCGTCTTGCCGCCGCCGTCGCTTCATCTTTTGACCACGATCAGGCGATAGACCTTCGCTGCGAACGCGGGGGCTGCAGTGCCGGACTACACGATCTACGTTCTGGAAGAGGACAAGCTGACGATCTCCGACGGCGGTCAGCTCGACGGGGTGACGCAGGGCGACGGCTCGCACCTTGTGGGTCGGACGATCACGCTCGACGCGCCGGACTGGCAGGCGGTGGCGGTGCGGGACGACGACGCCAGCTTTTCCGACAATGACGGCAGCCAGCGGCTGGACGGCGCGCAGACGCTCAACGGCATCACTTACGATGACGACACGCCGGTCGAGGCGGAATACGGCCTCACGCTCAGCGACGGCACGAACAGCTGGCAGGTCGTGGGCTTCAACGTGAACGACAGTAACCCCTCCTATGCGACGGTCGAGGGGCTGGCCTTCATCGGCGGACCGGGGGGCTTTCCGCCCGCGGGCGTTCCGCTGACGGTCGTCTCCGCGCAGGAAGGGCCGGATTTCCTCGTGGCCGATTACGCGACGCCGCTCTGCTATGCCGCGGGCACGCTGATCGCCACGCCGGACGGGCTTCGGCCGGCCGATGCGATCCGCGCGGGCGATGCGGTGCTGACGGCCGATGGGAGCGCGCGGCCCGTGCTGTGGGCCGGAAGGACCCGGATGCCGGCCAGAGGCGACTGGGCGCCGGTCGAGATCGCCGCCGGGCGGCTGGGCAATGCGCGCGCGCTTCGCGTCTCGCCGCAGCATCGGCTGCTGATCCGCAGCTGGCGGGCCGAGCTGCTGATCGGCTCGGACGAGGTGCTGGTCGCGGCGGCGCATCTGGTGGACGGGCGCGGCATCCGGCGCGTGCCGGGCGGCATGGTGCACTACGTTCACCTGCTACTGCCCCGGCACGATCTGCTGCTGGCGGAGGGCATCGCGGCCGAAAGCTTCTATCCCGGCCCCGAGGCGCTCGCGGCGCTGTCCCCGGCCGACCGCGCGGCGCTTGCTGCCGCGCTGCCGGGAGGGCCTGCGGCCTACGGCGCGCCGGCGCGCCCCCTTGTCCGGCGGCACGAGGCGGGCCTGCTGCTGGCCGGCTGACGCCCTAGCGGGCAGCCAGCGCAGGGGCGCCCGGCACCGTTCCGGAGATTTCGAGGATCAGCTTGCGGCGCACCGCGTCGGCGAAGCTTTCCATGTCGTCGGCGGTGACGACGAAGGCGCCGGGGCCGCCGATGATCCGCTCCTCGTAGATCGCCTCGAGGTTGGCGCCGCCGCCCGCCTGGCCCGAGCAGAAGCGGCACAGGATCGCCAGCGCATTGATCGTGATGCCGGCGGCCAGCACCTCGTCGCGGGCGGCCCCGATCGGGGGGCCGCCGAAATTGTTGGGGCTGTCACCGGAAAAGTCGATCACCTTGCGCCAGCCGTCGATGTCGTTCTCCTCGATCAGCCGCTTGGCCGCGAGCAGCGCGGAACCGATGGCGTTGCGCCCATAGGCCATGCGCGGCGGACCCATCAGCGCCTCGGCAAAACGCGCGGCGCTGTCGGGGCCCGCGATCACCGTCCAGGGCACGACCACGCCCTGGCTGTCGGCGCCGGCCCATTCGACGTACGTTACGGCGATGCTGCCGTAGGCGGTCTCCGCGATTGCCTGCAGGACCGAAGGGTCTGTGATCGCCTCGGCGTAGCCCTGCCGCTGGAAGCGGATTTCGTCGGCGTCGATGGAGCCGGAGGCATCCGCCAGAAGCACCAGTTCCAGGTCGACATCCTGCGCCGCGGCGGGCGCGGCAAGGCCAAGGACAAGCGCGGCAAGCAGGGACAGACGCATCGGCGGACTCCGGCTTCCTCCACGGAAAAGGATGATCCGGCAGGCTTCCCGGTCAAGTCCCGCGTGACAATACCGGCGCTCTGCGCGAGGCGAGTTGAAAAATCATGCGTCAAAGGGCATGGTTGCAAAAAACACCGGCCGCGCGACGGCTGGACCAGAGGCATCCTTGTCGAGCGGATTCCGGAGTGCGATGCGATGATCCTAGCGGGACGCGGGCTTTTCGCCGTTGCGGCGCTTGCCGCGCTGGCCGGCTGTGGCGGCGGCAGGATCGAAAGCACCTGTCTGGGCTCCGGGCGTGCATCGGCCAGCCCGGCGCTCTGCGGCTGCATCCAGGCCGTGGCCGACCGCGAACTCGACCGCGCGGACCAGCGGATTGCCGCGAGCTTCTATGCCAACCCGCAGCGCGCGCAGGACATCCGGCAGTCCGGCAATCCCGCGCACCGGACATTCTGGACGCGCTACAGTGCCTTCGGCGATCAGGTGGAACGCAGCTGCGCGCGCTACCGCTGATCGGCGGCGCTTGACCCTTGGACAGTCAGGGCTCAGAAGCCTCCGGGCGCCGGAGCGGCGCGTTCCGGGAGGGGGCGATGGGACTGAAGGGCGTGACTCTCAGGGGGCTCGAGGTGTTCGAGGCGCTGGCCGCCACCGGCTCCGTCGCCGAGACCGCCGCGCGCACCGGCCTGTCGGCGCCAGCCGTCTCCCAGCAGATGCGCAACCTCGAGGCGGCGCTCGGCACCGCGCTGGTCGATCACGCCCGCCGGCCGATGCAGCTGACCCCCGCGGGGCGGCACTTCCTGACCCGTGCGCGCGAGGTTCTGGCGCAGCTCCGGCTCGCGCGGTCCGAACTCACGATGATGGACCTGTCGGGCCTCACGACGCTGGCGCTGGGCATGATCGACGATTTCGACAACGACCTGACCCCGCGCCTTGCCACGATCCTGGCCGAGAGCATGGCGCGCTGCCGCTTCCGCCTCGTGACGGCGCCGAGCCACGAGGTGACGGCGGCGGTGGCGGCGCGCAGGCTGGATCTGGGGGTCGCGGCGCGGCCCGCGGCGCCGGTCGAGGGGCTGGAAGAGCACCCGCTGGTGCGCGACCCCTTCATCCTCGTGACACCGCGCGGCCCGCTCGAAGGGGCCGCGGCGCTGCAGCGCCTTCCGTTCCTGCGCTACGACCGCGCGCAGCTGATCGGCAGCACGATCGAGGCGCATCTGCGGGCCGAAGGCGCCGAGTTTCCCGAACGCTTCGAGATCGGGGCGCATCAGGCCCTGATGGTGCTGGTGGCGCGCGGCGCGGGCTGGGCGATCACCACGCCGCTGGGCTACATGCGCGCAGCCCGCCTGCACGACCGGATCGCGGCGCATCCGTTGCCCTTCGCGCCTTTCGCGCGCACCATCTCGCTGTTTTCCGGTGCGGACTGGGCAAGTCCCGTGCCGCAGGACATCGCGCGCACGGTGTGCGAACTGGTGCAGGCGCAGGTGGTGGGACCCGCGCTGGCGCAGCTGCCCTGGCTCGAGGGGGACTTGCGGACGCTCGCGTGAGTCAGGCGTCGAGAAAGGCGCGCGCGGCGGCCTCGAACTCCCGCGGCTTGTCGGCATGCAGCCAGTGGCCCGCGCCGGGGATCTTCGCGAAGCGCGCGGCGGGAAAGAGCGCCTTGATCGCGTCGCGGTGCGCGCGCTGGATGTAATCACTTTCGGCCCCCGCGAGAAAGAGGGCGGGGCCATCGAACCGGCCTTCGATGTCCGGAAAGCCCAGGATCGCGTCCATGTCCTGCGCGAGCGTGTCCAGATTGAGCCGCCAGCGCCCCGCCTTCACGTCGAGCGACTGCGCGAGAAAGGCGGCAAGGCCCCGGGCCTCCGCTGTCCCGCCCAGCCGCTCGGCCAGCGCGACCGTGGCCTCGGCCCGGCTGCCGATGGAGGCAAGGTCCAGTCCCCGCATCGCGTCGAGCGCCGGTTGTTGAGAATGGCCGTAGGCGACGGGGGCAATGTCGGCAACGATCAGGCGCCGCAGCCTGGCCGGCGCAGTCAAGGCCAGCACCATGGCAGCCTTGCCACCCATCGAATGGCCCAGAAGATCGCAGTCGCGCCCCTGTGCCGCGATCACCTCGGCCAGATCCGCTGCCATGCCGGGGTAGTCGTGCCGCCGGGTCCACGGGCTGTCGCCGTGGTTGCGCATGTCCACGGCCAGCACCTCGCGCGCGTCGGACAGACGTTTGGCGATCACGCCCCAGTTGCGGCCAGAGCCGAAAAGCCCGTGCGCGATGACCAGCGGCGGGCGATCAGACGGGGTTCCGTAACGGGTCAGGGCAATCATGGCGCGTGCCTAGCGCGCCATGCCCCCGTTTGCCAGCCTCGCGGGCGCTCCTCCCTCCCATCCGGTCGGTCGTCGCGAGAAGCGCCCTCAAGGGCGCGACGAGCGCCGCGCTCAGAGCTGCGGATAGAGCGGGAAGCGCCCGCAAAGCTCGGCGACCTCGCGCTTCACCTTGTCCTCCACCTCGGCATTGCCCTCCTCGCCGTTCGCGGCAAGGCCGTCCACGACCTCGGTGATCCAGCGGCCGATCTGGCGGAACTCCGGCTCGCCGAAGCCGCGCGTGGTGCCCGCGGGCGAGCCAAGGCGCACGCCGGAGGTCACGGTGGGCTTTTCCGGGTCGAAGGGCACGCCGTTCTTGTTGCAGGTGATGTGGGCGCGGCCCAGAGCCTTTTCCGTGGCGTTGCCCTTCACGCCCTTGGGCCGCAGATCCACCAGCAGCACATGCGTGTCCGTGCCGCCGGTGACGATGTCGAGGCCGCCCTTCATGAGCTCCTCCGCCAGCGCCTGCGCGTTGCTCACGACCTGTCTGGCATAGGCCTTGAATTCGGGGCGCAGCGCCTCGCCGAAGGCCACGGCCTTGGCGGCGATGACATGCATGAGCGGGCCGCCCTGCAGGCCGGGGAAGATGGCGGAGTTGAACTTCTTCGCCAGCGCCTCGTCGTCGGTCAGGATCATGCCGCCGCGCGGGCCGCGCAGGGTCTTGTGCGTGGTTGTCGTGACGACATGCGCATGCGGGAAGGGCGAGGGATGCGCATCGCCCGCGACGAGCCCCGCGAAATGCGCCATGTCCACGTGCAGCCAGGCGCCCACCTCGTCGGCGATGGCGCGGAAGCGGGCGAAGTCGATCTGCCGGGGCACGGCCGAGCCGCCGGCGATGATGATCTTCGGCTTGTGCTCGCGCGCGAGCGCCGCGACCTCGTCGTAGTCGATCAGGCTGTCCTCGCGCCGCACGCCGTAATGCACCGCGTTGAACCATTTGCCCGACAGGTTCGGCGGCGCGCCATGCGTCAGGTGCCCGCCCGCGTCGAGGCTCATGCCCAGGATCGTGTCGCCGGGCTTGAGGAGCGCGAGCGCGACGGCCTGGTTGGCCTGGCTGCCCGAGTTGGGCTGCACGTTGGCGAAGCCGCAGCCGAAAAGCGCCTTGGCGCGCTCGATGGCAAGCTCTTCGGCCACGTCCACCCACTGGCAGCCGCCATAGTAGCGCCGGCCGGGATAGCCCTCGGCATACTTGTTGGTCAGGACCGAGCCCTGCGCCTCGAGCACGGCGGCGGAGACGATGTTCTCGGAGGCGATCAGTTCGATCTCGTCGCGCTGGCGTCCAAGCTCGCCGCGAAGGGCGGCAAAGAGTTCGGCGTCGCGGCTCTCGAGCGTCTCGGTGAAGAAACCGTCGTCGCGGTGCGGGGCGTTCATGGGCGCATCCTCCTGTCGCGGGATGCGCCCGGTCCTACCCCATACGGCGCCGCCGGGGAAGCGTGTATTGCGGCATCGCGACAGCGGGACGCGGCGCGGCGCCCTGCACGGGCTGGCATGCCGCGGCGATCCGTGTTTGTGTCGCGCGGCACGCCATGCCCCGCGGAAAGGACCGCAGATGAGCCGCCGGATCGCCTTTACCGCCTCGGACTGGGACGTGGCGCAGGCGGCGCGCGCGCGCCTCGTCGCGCGCTACGGCGACGCGCCGGAGGAAGAGGCAGAGGTGATCGTCGCGCTGGGCGGCGACGGTTTCATGCTGGGAACGCTGCACCGGACCAAGGACCTGCCCGCGCCCGTCTACGGCATGAACCGCGGCACCGTGGGCTTTCTGATGAACGAATATTCCGAGGACGACCTGATCGCCCGCATCGAGGCCGCGGAAGAGACGGTGATCAACCCGCTCTCGATGCGCGCCGAGGGGGCCGACGGCAGGGTTCACGAGGCGCTCGCGATCAACGAGGTCTCGCTCCTGCGCGCAGGCCCGCAGGCGGCCAAGCTCCGGATCACGGTGGACGGCAAGCTGCGGATGGAGGAGCTCGTCTGCGACGGCGCGCTGGTGGCGACGCCGGCGGGCTCGACGGCCTACAACTACTCTGCTCACGGCCCCATCCTGCCCATCGGCAGCGACGTGCTGGCGCTGACCGCCATCGCGCCCTTCCGGCCGCGCCGCTGGCGCGGCGCGCTCCTGCCCAAGACCGCGCAGGTGCGATTCGACGTGCTCGAACACGACAAGCGGCCGGTGATGGCCGACGCCGACAGCCGCGCGGCCCACGACGTGGTCCGTGTCGAGGTGCGCTCCGAACCCGCTATCGCGCATCGCCTGCTTTTCGATCCCGGCCACGGTCTGGAAGAGCGGTTGATCCAGGAGCAGTTCGTCTGACGCCGGAGAAGATTTTTCGTCCGAAAAATCTGCGGAAGGCCGCGCCGTGCGCCGGCGATTTTTCGATCGAAAAATCGCCGGCGCCTCACCCCATGCGCGCCCAGAGATGCGGCGCCATCGGGCCGATCTGCGCCTCGATGGCCATCAGGGCCTCGACGACCAGATCCTCGCGCCAGCGGCGACCGACGATCTGCACACCGATAGGCTGCGGCCCCTGCGGCAGATCGGCGAGACGCGCGGGCACGTTGCCCGCAGGCAGACCCATGAAGTTCATCGCGAAGGACCACAGCGCCGAGCCCAGCGCCTCGATCATCCCCTCGGCGCCCTCGAGGTCGCGGTCGGGCGCAAAAAAAGGCTGCGCCATGAAGGGTGTGAGCGTCAGCGGATAGCGTTCCTGAAAGAGCGCCCAGTCGCGTGCAAAGGCCGTCCGCTGCGCCATGGCGGACAGCAGTTCCGCTCCCTCGAAGGGCGGATACTGCCGGAAATATTCCTCGAAGAGCGCTAGGAAGGCGGGTGAGCCGTGCCGCGCGAACTCGCCCGACAGCAGCGCCTTCGTTTCGCCCAGCAGCGCGCGGTAGCCCACCCGGGCCGCATCGGGCATGGCGGGCGGCGTTGCCTCCTCGACCTCGTAGCCTGCGGCCGAGAGCGCCTGCGCCGCCGCATCGAGCGCCGCCGAGACCTCCGGATGCAGCGCGAAGCCGAAGCAGTCCCTGGTGAAGGCCACGCGGAGCGGCCGCTCCAGCCGGGGGCCTGCCCAGGGCAGCGGCACATGGAAGGGATCGCGCGGATCGGGCGCGATCAGGGCGGGCATGGCAAGCGCGAGGTCGGCTGCGCTGCGCGCCAGGACGCCCTGCACCGACATCGCCTGTGCCAGAATCCCGCGTTCGGCTTTCTGCGAGGGATTGTAGGCCGGCACCCTGCCAAGGCCTGGCTTCACCGTCACGGCGCCATTCGCCGCCGCGGGAAACCGCAGGCTGCCGCCGATGTCGTTGCCGTGCCCAAGCGCGCCGATCCCCGCCATCACCGCCGCGCCCGCCCCGCCGGAGGAGCCGCCGGGCGAGATGTGGTCGCCCCAGGGGTTGCGCGTGCGCCCGTAAAGCGGGTTGTCGGTGTCCGCGCGGAACGAGAACTCCGGCGTGTTGGTCCGCCCGATCACCACCGCGCCCGCGCGCAGCAGGTTCGCCACCACCGGCGCGTCGTCCGGCGCGACGATTTCGCGGTAGCCCGCAACGCCGTTGGTCGTGGCGTGCCCGGCCTGATCCACGTTGACCTTGATCGTGACCGGCACGCCCTGCAGCGGCCCCGGGGGCTTGCCCGCCGCCTGCGCGGCGTCGAGCGCGCCGGCCCGCTCCAGCGCCTCTTCGGCCAGGCTTTCCACCACCGCGTTCAGCTGCGGGTTCACCGCCTCCATCCGTGCCAGCGCGGCCTCTGTCGCGGCCAGCGCCGTCAGGCGCCCGTCACGGATCATGGCGGCTGTCTCCGTGGCTGAAAGGCGCCAGAGATCGGGGAGCATCGGGTCGGGCATCGGAGTTCCTTTCAGATGGCGAAGGCGGGGTCGGGCGGACGCAGCATCGCCACGAGGGCGCAAGGGAATGGCATGAATTGTCCGCCGCGTCCGGCGCCCGGGCCGCTGCGCGCCCGGATCTCCTTCCCCCGCAGCGTGGTCCGGCAGGCCACGATCCGATCCCGCGCAACAGGCCCGATCCGGGCGCCGGGCGACGCTGCCGGCCCGGTCGCGCGCGAAATGCCGGTTCGCCGGTGACGCATGTGCCCGATCGCAGGACCGGGGCTGTCGCCTCGCGGCCGGTCACAGGATGGCTGCGTTGTGGCGATGCCTGACTTCCCTTGCGTCAGGCTCGTCCGCGGTGTGGCGCCGTCGGCATCGGATGGGGCGTCCGGAAACCCGGTCGGAGGCAAGGCCCTGGGTGTCGCGGCCACCGCGATCTCTCCTGTCTGCGCTGCGGGAGGCTAGCCGGGGCCGGCAATGCCTGCAAGGCGCCCCTCACTCCGCCACGATGCGGGCCAGTTCGACCCGGGCCTCGTGATCGCGGCCATAGGCGACCAGCGCGACCGAGCGCACCGCATCGGGCCGCAGGTCGCGGCGCAGCAAGCGGCCTGAGGGCTCGAAGGCCGACAGCGGCACGCGCAGCTCGGTCCAGTCCTCCCGCGCCTCGAAGCCAGCCTGGTAGTATTGCCAGGGCAGACGCGTGCCCGTGGTGCGCAAGTGCAGGAAATAGCGCTGTCCGTCGCCACGCACCGTGATCCGAAGCGCGGTGGCGTCTTCGGGCAGGCCGCCGGGCAGATCGCGCCGCGCCTGGATGAAGCCGCCGCGGTTTTCCGTGCTGACCTCCCCGGTAAGGCGCAGCGCGGGCCGGTCGTCCCGCACGATACCGGCCTGTCCTGTCGAGACGCCGCCCATCACCTGGTCGGTGAAGAAGCGCCACTCGGAGTCGGAGGGCTGCGCGAAGTCCTCGATCAGCATGTCGGACACGGCCGGCGGGGCCACAAGCGCGAGGCAGAGGGCGAGGACGTGGCGCATGGAGGACTCCCTGGCATCATGGCATTCAGGTAGGGGCGCCGGTCGCGCGCGCCAAGGGCCTTGCAAGGCCCTTGCGCCCGCCCCGGCGGGCGACGCGATCCTCCGGATCGCGTGAAGGCGCTTGCGAAGCGCCTTTA